>NZ_CP021421.1:3000000-3306969 GCF_002201515.1 Muribaculum intestinale | reverse complement strand
CTCATCCCCTCGCGGCGATGAGACAGAATAATGGATGTTTTTTCCTCCATGTGTAGCATTTTGTGGAATCGTTGATGTCGTTCTTTCTAATCAACGATATCCGGTTGAACTTACCCATGGGGTGGGTCCCTTTTCAATTGCTCTACCTGGGTCCCTTTTCAAATGTTAGATGCAGACGAGGACGGTCATGATATAAAAGTGCCTGACAACGAGGCTATCCAACTTGCCAATACCAAGATTGACGAGATAAGAAACGGATTTAGCGAATGGCTCGAAGCACAGTCGCCGGAGTTTAAGGAGAAACTCGTTGACCTCTACAATGACAAGTTCAACTGTTTCGTGCGTCCGCAGTATGACGGCAGTCACCAGACGTTCCCTGACCTCAATATGAAATTATTGGGTGACAGGTATGGAATCCACTCCATTTATCAAAGTCAGATGGACTGTATATGGATGCTGAAACAGAACGGAGGTGGCGTGTGTGACCATGAGGTGGGGACGGGTAAAACGTTGATAATGTGTATTGCAGCGCATGAAATGAAGCGTCTTGGACTGGCACACAAACCGATGATTATCGGTCTTAAAGCCAATGTCGCCGAGATTGCCATGACATATCAGAGTGCCTATCCCAATGCCCGGATACTGTTTGCCGATGAAAAGAGTTTCAAGGCGGACAATCGCGTCAACTTCTTCAACCAGATCAAGAACAACGACTATGATTGCGTGATAATGTCGCACGACCAGTTCGGCAAGATCCCGCAGTCACCGGAAATGCAGCAGCAAATCCTTCAGGCTGAACTTGACACTGTTGAAGAAAACCTCGAAGTGCTGAAACAGCAGAGCCACGACATCAGCCGCGGTATGCTGAAAGGTCTTATCAAGCGTAAAGAAAACCTTACCGCCAAGATTGCCACCATTCAGTATCAGATGGAGCAGAACAAGGATGCAGTCGTTGACTTCAAGCAGATGGGCATCGACCATATCTTCGTTGATGAATCGCATCAGTTCAAGAACCTTATATTCAACACCCGACATGACCGTGTGGCAGGTCTCGGCAACTCGGAAGGCTCACAACGTGCGCTCAATCTTCTCTACGCAATCCGTACCATTCAAGAGAGAACCGGTAAGGATTTGGGAGCGACATTCCTGTCGGGTACAACAATCAGTAACTCGCTTACTGAATTGTATCTGTTGTTCAAGTATCTCCGGCCCAACGAGCTGGAGCGTCAGGATATCCGATGCTTTGACGCGTGGGCGGCAATCTTTGCAAAGAAGACTACCGACTTCGAGTTCAATGTGACCAATCACATTGTGGCGAAGGATCGTTTCCGCTACTTCATCAAGGTACCTGAATTGGCGGCCTTCTATAATGAGATTACTGATTATAGAACCGCTGAAGATGTGGGAGTTGACCGACCGGAGAAACATGAGATTCTCCACAATATCCCGCCGACACCTGCACAGGAGGCATTCATCGAAAAACTGATGAAGTTTGCCGAAAGTGGCGACGCCACTATACTCGGCAGGGCACCGCTTTCAGAAACTGAAGAAAAGGCAAAGATGCTCATCGCCACGGACTATGCCCGCAAGATGGCTCTTGATATGCGTATGATTGACCCCAACGCCGAGGACGACCCGAACAATAAAGCTTCGCACTGTGCCAAGATGATTGCAGAATATTACAGAAAATACGATGCCCAACGTGGTACACAGTTTGTTTTCAGCGATCTCGGCACATACAAGCCCGGCGAGTGGAATGTCTATTCCGAAATCAAGCGTAAGCTGATAGAGGATTATGGGATTCCGGCGCATGAAATCAGGTTTATACAAGAGTGTAAAACCGAAAGGTCGAGAAAGGCAGTAATCGAGGCTATGAACAGTGGCGATGTGAGAGTTTTATTCGGCTCGACTTCAATGCTTGGAACAGGCGTAAATGCCCAACAGAGAGCGGTTTGTATCCATCATTTGGATACGCCGTGGCGTCCCTCTGACTTAACTCAGAGGGATGGCAGAGCCATACGAGCCGGTAACGAGATTGCCAAGTTGTATGCTGATAATAAGGTAGATGTAATAATCTACGCTGTGGAAAAGTCATTGGACTCCTACAAGTTCAATCTCCTTCACTGCAAGGCGACATTCATCGACCAGCTCAAATCCGGCGCACTCGGAGCACGTACAATCGACGAGGGTGCTATGGATGAGAAGAACGGTATGAACTTCTCGGAATATATGGCTATTCTCAGTGGTAACACCGACCTTCTCGAAAAAGCTAAACTTGAAAAGCGTATCGCGGCACTGGAATCTGAGCGCAAAGCCCACAACAAGGGCATTTCAGATTCCAAGTTCAGGCTTCAGACCATTAGCCACGACATTGCCAACAATGAGGCGGCAATCGGGAGAATGAAAGAGGATGCAGCCCGGTATGCGTCGGTCGTCCAGCGAGACAAAGACGGCAACCCCGTCAACAATCTCACCATAGATACCTGCCACCTCTCTGACGAGAAGAATATGGGTATCCACCTGCAAGGTCTGGCAATGAAGACTGATACCCACGGTCAGTACCAGCGCATTGGCGAGGTCTATGGTTTCCCCATCAGCATCATCTCGGAGCGTAATCTTGTTGACGGCAAGGAGACCGTTCAAAACCGCTTTGTGGTCGAAGGGAACTACAAATACAAGTTCAACAACGGGTTCATAGCCATGAGCGACACTCACGCCGCCTGTATGAACTTCGTCAACGCACTGGAAAAGATACCCGGCATCATCGCCCAGTATGAGGAACGAACTGCCAGACTCAAAGCTGACGTTCCCCAGCTCGAAGCCATCGTCGCCAAGCAGTGGGGCAAGGAGGATGAGTTGAAACAACTCAAATCAGAACTTGCCGCTCTCGACCGCAAAATTACCGCAGAACTCGCTCCAAAGAAAGAGGAACAGGACGGCGAAGAAAACAAGCAGGTTAACACAGTTGAGACTCCTACCACCGACACGAAAAAGTCGATGGTTGCGGAGCCAGCCGACATCTACCGCCAGCGTGAGCCGTTGAGTTCCCGCATAGTAATCGGAGGATGCGGAACTACTCCACCCGGAGGGTTTCGCGCCGCCGGCCCCAAACTATAATTATAATGTGTGCCAGTCCCAAAACCTGTCAGGGACTGGCACACTTAACAACCCGACAGGAACCCAAACCGCATGATTGATATCAATACACTCATTGAAAGCGGTATCACCGATTTCAATATAACGATAAAATATTCTGACCTCGTAATACTCGGAGACCGTCTTGTCGAGAGAATACTCGGTGAGGTCTGTCCAGTGGCCGCCGACAATGCAGTTGAGAAACTGCTTACCAAACCAGAAGTGATGCAGAAATTCGGAGTCTGCCATACCACATTACATAATTGGGCCAAGGCTGGTGTACTCGTCCCTGTGAAGGTAGGACGCAAAATCCACTATCGCCTTGGCGATGTTCAGGCACTGCTTGAACGCAGAGGGGGTAAATGAAAAGACAGCCGGCATCCTTGCGAAAGGGTGTCGGCTGTCGCTGTATATTGTATGTCACGGCATTTCAGACAACAGTACTTTTTCTGGCAGCTCTTCCGTCTGATTTTTCCTGAGCGACAAGATTGTCGTTGAGACAATCGCTGAGGTCATCGCAGAAATAGGAACGACTGTCAAGCATATTTCTACGGTTATATTTTCTGTCGCCTTTACCTTTGCGCTGCTTCATGGTACGCTTGGATTCATAGCATCCATCGACATTGATGTCAACATTGAATACTGAGGCTATATAAGGAACGAGTACATTGGTATCTATATTTCCGTTGTTGAAACACTTCCTTATCTGGAGAGCGTTCAGCAACTCATATAGATTTCCGTTACCTCCTGTCCATCTGATTTCGGTGTCATCACCAGTGGAGAATCCGGAACGAAAGGATCTTATCGTATCCGCGCTTGCTTTCTGAGTCTCAATCAGCAGCTCCTTCATTGTCTTTATCAGTGAGAGGGCAAGAGACAAGTAGGTATGTGAGATGTCACTCTTGACTTTAAGCGTATGCACATGGAATATGGCATTCAGCCTTACAAGACAGTGATGCTTCTCGACCCAGTGAACAGGCTCGTGGATGAAGTTTATCAGATGAGAGGCAAAGGACTCAAAAGCCTCTTTGATTTCGTCAAGTTCATCATTGATGATATGCCTTACGAATGCCGCCTCAACGATTGTGTTGATATTTGTCATAAACATTGGGGGTTAGGGCTTGTTATGAAATTCTTTTAACGAAAGCATAACTCTTGGGCATCAATTTGGTTTTCAAAAAGATAAAAGTTTTGATAAACTGCTGTATGTCTGCGGTCTATGTAAACATAGGCGATGCAAATTGTGTTAAAACATAAAGTGTAAACATAAATAGGCTTTATATTTCCCTCTCACAACTTTATGTTTTTGTGCAAAATGCGGTTTGATTGTTATACTTTTTGCAAACATTACAAGGTTAGAATCTGTTTTATAGCGTAAAACGGCTTTTCATACGAGGGTTGTTGCAGCTTACAGCATCATTCCCCCTTGCTATTGTCGCTTAACTTCAAAAACACCATATTCATTAGTATATGAAGATTCTACTCTATGAACCCGACCAACGTACCGGAGAACCGATTTATCATGCCCTCCGCAGAGAGGGACATGATGTGATATGGATTCAGGAATATATGGATGCAAGAACAAAAATCCTTGACGAAAAATTCGATGCTTCCCTCATTGAGATTGATGATTATGAAGGACTCCGGCTTATAGAGTCATGGGTTGAACAATCTCCAAGGTTGCTGTGCGTGGCCATTTATAAGGAGCAGGATGCTGGTGTCGGTTTCAAGGCAAGTAAACTGGGTTCACAGGAAATATATGAGATTGAGCACGGTAGCATAGCCGAACTTGACAGAATCCTTAAGCAATACAAGATACTTGCGAGATTGCCACAGGTCTATCGTCACAAATCGGTGGAATACAATAAGGCAGTAAGCGACCTCCGGAATCTTGTCAACCATCATAAGCCGGTGATCATAACGGGTGAGGTCGGAACAGGCAAAAGCTATCTTGCAGAACACGTCCACCGTGATGACTCAGACACTGTCTTCCGTCTGGAGGAGATACAATGCTCTACATTGAATGTGGAAAATGCGATGGAGCTGTTTCTTGGTGTCGTCCGGGGTTTCAGGCCGGAAATAAAACAGCACAGGAAAGGGCTTATTGACAAGTCTAATGATAAGGGACTGCTTTATCTGAAAGATATTGCAGACCTTCCTGCAAATTTACAGGAAGTCCTTCTGGATATTCTTGAAAGAGGCGAGTATCGTCGTGTGGGGTCGGAGATATGGGAACCGTTCACGGCACATTTGATTGTATCATGTAAAGACATATCTGAAATCCGCACAGACAGGTTTGACCGCAGACTGTATGATTTGCTGAGCCATAATATTGTGCGAATACCACCGCTCAGAGAGTGTCCGGCAGATATTGTATCTAACGCAGAGCAGATGGCAGAAGATTATTGCAGGTCGAAAGGGATAGTTGCAATACCTGTTTTCAATGCAGACGCCATGATAAAGCTGATGGCACACGACTGGCTCGGCAATTATCGAGAATTGAAGAGCTGTGTTGAAAATGCTGTTGTATGCTGCACAGGAAACACAATCACCGCTTCGGATCTCCATATCACTCCTGTTGAATCGGACACTCCACCTGAAGATGATAAAGGAAAACTGATATTCTACCTTGATAAGTTCTGTGGGAAGAAAGTAGATGTTATGAAGGCACTCGGCATCACGGCACCGACCCTTGACAAGAGATTGAAGAAATACGGAATCGACTACAAACTCTTTAAGAAAAAGAAAGAGCGCAAGCCTCGTAGGAAGGCTGCAACATCCTGATAAAGTCAATTCTCATCACAATAGAAACGAGCCACTCGCAAGTTCTGGATGGCTCGTTTTATTTATATGGTGCAGACAACTTCAAAAAAGCTCGAATCGGACTTTATTAAAAAGAGTTAAAAAATATAAAAACCGACAGAGCAACAAAATTCAGCCCGATTCAAGAGGGTAAAAAATCATATTTTTTCGACCTTCGCTGACAATTTGCTGACAAAAATTGGCATGAAAAAACCGTAAGTATTGAAAATCAATCACTTACGGTTAATATAGGTGCCCAGAACAGGACTCGAACCTGCACGCCTCGCAGCACTCGCACCTGAAACGAGCGCGTCTACCATTCCGCCACCTGGGCATGTGTCTTTATTTATCAAGGCCTTTGCCTTGGATGAGCAATGTTTATTGCCGTTTGCGGATGCAAAGGTATATATAATTCTTTAATAAACCAAAAAAATAATCAGATAAAAAAAGTAAAAACCAATAGTAAAGGCCATTTTCTGCATTGTTGTAGATGCTGTTGAAGCGTGTAAACTATTGGATATTTGGCTGCTGCATAGTGGGGTGGGGCGGATGCGTTGCCTTGAAATAATGTCGGTTTTTTTGATGAACTGTTGACTTTTGAATGTTATTTCGAGAATGTATTGATATTGCGAATATGGAATTACAGACACTCCATTTCATAAAGACGGAACAAAAAGGTAGATAAAACCCGTCAGGCGAGATTCTGTAAAATTATATTTGTAATACGGAAACCAGATGTCGATATAAATATTTGAGTCGGGAGGCATATTTATGCCGTAAATAGTGCTACTATTGTAAAATCTGAAAAATATCCTCTGCTTATTTTGGGCAATTATGCATTTATCTCGCGAATTCTCGCTATTTTTGTGAAGAAATTTTTGAATGACTCAGATTGATTGAAAATTATTCTGAAATAATTAAACGAAAGAAATATATGTCATCATCTGACAACAAGATTATAATCGCCATCGATGGATATTCATCATCCGGGAAGAGTTCTATGGCGCGTGCTTTGGCATCATCAATCGGCTACCGTTATGTCGACTCAGGCGCCATGTACCGTGCTGTAACATTATGGGGGCTGCGTCGTGGTATTGTATCTGACGGCACTGTGGATGAAGAGGCCCTTATTGCTGCCTTGCCCGATATTGCCATAGATTTCCAACCGATTCCCGGTGAGGGGCAGCATACGTTGCTGTGTGGTGAGGATGTCGAGAGTGAGATACGTTCTCTGAGGGTGTCCGACAATGTCTCTCAAGTCGCGGTTATTCCGGCTGTGCGTCATCATCTCGTCGCTCTTCAGCAGCAGTTCGGCAGGGAAAAAGGCATTGTGATGGATGGACGCGATATCGGCACCACTGTTTTCCCTGATGCTGAGATGAAGGTGTTTGTTGACGCATCGGCAGAGACGCGTGCACATCGCCGTTTCCTTGAACTCCAGCAGAAAGGCATGGAAGCCACATATGAGGATGTGCTTGCCAATGTAAAGCAACGCGACCATATCGATACAACTCGCGCTGAAAGTCCGCTGACAAAGGCCTCGGATGCCATAAGCCTCGACAACAGCGACATGACTATTGCTGAACAAAACGAGTGGCTCATAGAACTCTATAATCGTATTTTAGCTGCAAAACGATGAGGGTTGAGATTGATCAGGCCTCCGGATTCTGCAACGGTGTTGTGACGGCCATACGCAAGGCCGAGCAGGAACTCGACTCGTCCAACAGGCTTTATTGTCTTGGCGACATTGTGCACAATAGCGACGAGGTAGAACGTCTGTGCAGTAGGGGACTGGTCACCATCACGCATGATGATCTCCATTCGCTGCATGGAGTCAAAGTGCTCCTGCGTGCCCACGGCGAGCCTCCGTCGACCTATGCTACTGCAAAAGCCAACGATATAGATATTATCGACGCCACATGTCCAGTCGTGTTGCATCTGCAGAAGCGCATACGCGAAAGTTATGACCGACGTTCCCCCGGTCAGCAGATTGTAATATATGGCAAGCGCGGGCATGCCGAGGTTAACGGACTGGTCGGGCAGACCGACGGCGAGGCTGTCGTGGTCGAGGATGTTGCCGGGCTTGACAGGCTCGACTTCAACCGCGACATAATATTATATAGCCAGACTACCAAATCCGTGCATGGCTTTCACGAAATGATTCGTGAAATAGAGCGCCGGAAATCTCCTGATACGCGTTTCGAGTATGTCGACACGATATGTCGTCAGGTAGCCAACCGTGTGCCTCAGCTCAGGGCTTTTGCTGCCGAGCATGAGGTGATTCTCTTTGTCAGCGGACGTAAATCCAGCAACGGACGATTCCTCTATGGCGAATGCCATGATGTAAATCCGATGACATATTTTATCTCCAATCCAGATGAAATACAGCCCGACTGGATTTCAGAGGTTGAAAGTATCGGCATATGCGGCGCCACATCTACCCCCCGCTGGCTGATGGAGCAGGTAAGAGATCGTATAAATCAGCTTCAGCCTAATGGATAATTTCATCGCCATAGATGTAGAGACGGCAAACAACCAGCCGACGAGTATCTGTGCCATAGGTGCCGTCCTTGTAATTGATGGCATTATCAAGAGTACATTTTACGAACTGGTGCGTCCTGAGCCTAACTGGTACATCCGCTATTTTTCCACAAGTATCCACGGTATATATCCTAATGATACTGAAAACTGTAGCGGGTTTTCACTCGTGTGGAGTCGTATGGCCGACACTTTTGCCGTATATGGAGCCGATATGGAAACAATTCCGTTTGTGGCCCACAATAAGAGTTTTGATGAGAAATGTATCCGTGCATGTCATCGCATTTATTCAATGACATGGCCCGACAATCCATTCTTCTGCACTTTGTCGGCTGCACGTCGGTCAATACGCCGAGCTGACATCGGAGGTAGCTATTCACTGCCGTGTGTGGCCAATTATCTTGGCATCCCTTTTGACAATCACCATAATGCACAGGCTGATGCTCTTGCCTGCGCAAAAATTGCAATGTGTCTGTTATGAATTCTGCCATGCGGATTATAAGCCGTTACCATATATATAATGTAGCCGTATCCATATTGATTGCAGCCACTATGGCAGCATGCGGATGCTCTTCATCTCACGATTTCAAACTTGTAAGTCAGCGTGGAGCCAATGATGCACAGACTTTTGTCCAACGGGCATCTTCGATGTCTCAGATGCAGATGGAAGGTTTTCTGTTAAAAGTGCGCGCAAATGAACACGAATATCGCAGCGAAGGGCGCAGTGCGCTGGCCGATGCTTACATTGAGGCGTTCGAAGTGACTCTGGCCCACCGCAGTGATAGCCTGGCAAATATAATTTTAGGGCCTGAAGCCACAGCTGTGCTAAGAGGCCGTTCGGAGATATCAATATCCGATGTCCCGGCACCGGTGGCCTCGAAATCTTCCTCTTCCGGGGAGCGAATTGTGCAGAATCCGGATTTGGTTGACAAGGAAAATGCTGGAGATATCCTTGAGGAGGATGGAATTATTGTTGACGAATCAGGCTCTGTGGCCGACATAAAGTGATATCATACATATTGAACAAACAGTGAGGTAAATTATACGACATGAATACAAAGGAATGGTATGCCGACTATATCAATCAGACTGTAAATGACATAAAATATCCCGTTGAGCCGGAGGGCCTGTATGCTCCTATCGCCTATACTCTCGCCTCCGGAGGCAAACGTCTTCGTCCGATGCTGCTGTTGGCCGCATGTGAGGCATGTGGTGCAAGTGCCGACAGTGCGGTAAACCAGGCGTTGGGTATAGAGATGTATCATAATTTTACTCTTCTGCATGATGATGTGATGGACCGTGCTGATGTGCGTCGCGGCAGGCCCACTGTCCATGTCAAATGGGATGACAGTACCGCCATACTCTCCGGAGATGCCATGCTGACAATGGCCGGACGACTTGTTATGAAAGTCGTGGATGACAAAATACTGCGTCCGGTAATGGAGCTGTTCAATACCACTGCGATGGAGGTGTACGAAGGGCAGCAGTACGACATGGATTTCGAGCACCGTGATGATGTCACTATTGACGAGTATCTCAATATGATACGGCTCAAGACTTCAGTTTTGCTCGGAGCTGCATGCAAGCTCGGAGCGATTGTGGCCGGAGCCGATGCGGCCACAGCTGACAGCCTTTATGAATATGGCACGATGCTTGGACTTGCCTTCCAGCTGCAGGATGACTATCTTGACACATTTGGCGATCCGGCTGTGTTCGGCAAGGCCATTGGCGGTGACATCCTCAATGACAAAAAAACATATCTGCTTATTTCTGCACTCCGTTGCGGCGACGATGCCGTTGCCTCGGAAATCGCGTCAATGTTTGGTGTGCGGTCTGACCATAAAATAGAGCGCATACGTCAACTGTATGTTGAGTATGGTATTGACCGTCTTTGCCGTGAGGCAATTGATTATTACAGTGATATGGCAGAGAAGTCGGTGCTTGCCACAGACTTGCCTGCCGACGCCAAGGAATTTTTTGTAGATATTGCGCGGAAATCGCGTGCCCGTTCAAAATAATGCTCGTAGACACTCACACACATATCTATCTTCCTGAAGAATTTCAGGATACCGACGAGGTCATTGACCGTGCGGTCAAGGCCGGGGTAGGGCATATGATATTGCCAAATGTCGACATGCTTACGCTCCAGCCCATGCTGGCTCTACACGAGCGTTATCCTGAACTCACATCAGTCGCAGTCGGACTTCATCCTACTGAGGTCGATTGCGGTTTTGAGAATGTGCTCGGTCACATGCGCGCTATTCTCGACAATCCACCGGTCGGCCTGTGTGCAGTTGGAGAAATCGGAATAGATCTTTACTGGGATACTACACACCGCTCCGAGCAGCGCGAGGTGTTTGCCACCCAGTGTCGCTGGGCTGTTGAAAAAGACCTGCCTGTAATAATCCATTGTCGCGAAGGGCTTGATGACACTCTCGAAGTGCTTTCCGGTCTTGATGCCACTCCACGGGGCGTTTTCCATAGTTTCGGAGGCTCGGCCGATGATGTCGACCGGATACGCCGCGTAGGAGATTTCTACTTTGGAATCAACGGTATTGTCACTTTTAAAAACAGCAGGTTGCGCGATGTGCTTACTGATATAGGTATCGACCGGATTCTTTTGGAGACCGACTCGCCATATCTCGCTCCCGTGCCACATCGCGGACATCGCAATGAGTCGGCTTATGTCGCTTTGGTTGCTCATACGGTTGCGGATTCTCTTGGTATTGATTATGATGATGTGTGCCGCCGTACTACCGTGAATGCAATGACTCTTTTTGGTATCATGGGGCGAGTCACGGATGCAACTGCATTCAAGACTGTTCAGGTGCAGTCTGATTAATTCGACAAAACAGTGTAACTTTGCAGGCAATACCGGTGTTATGCTGATAAACGTTAAGACTATTTGAGAAATAGAGTGGATAGCAATGATAAGGTAATAGGGCTGTTCAACGACAGCTTTCCTCCGGTGCTCGACGGAGTAACGCTCACTGTCGAGAATTATGTGCACTGGCTCACGACGATGGGTTACAAATCCTGTGTCGTGACGCCGTGGAACCCTGTCATGCCATCTCATGACGGTTTTGACCTTTATCGGTTCTTCTCACTCCCGATACCTTCCAGGGCGCCTTATCGTTATGGCTATCCTAAAGTCGATCCCTTTATATGGAGAAAGCTGCGGCGCACACCATTTTCTCTTGTCCATAGTCACTGTCCGTTTTCTTCAGGGCGTTTGGCATTGTATTCATCGCGATACCATGATGTTCCGCTTGTGGCCACTTTTCACTCCAAGTATCGCACCGATCTGGAGCATTCTCTTCCCCCCTGGATGGTAAAGCGGATAATGAAGCGTGTACTTGATTTTTTCAATGCAGCCGATGAGGTGTGGATACCGCAGGCTCAGGTAGAGGATACCGTCAGAGAATATGGCTACAAAGGGCGTCTCACTGTAGTCGAAAACGGTATTGACCTCGCGATGGAGAATTTCGACAGTATACTTGACTTCAAGGCCGAGTCGCGCCGCCGTATTGGGATTGACAGGTCTGAGATGCTTTTGCTTTTCGTAGGGCAGCACATCTGGGAGAAAGGAGTCGAGGTAATTATACGCGCAATATCCATGTTGAGGGATTTGCCTGTCAGAATGGCATTTATCGGCACAGGCTATGCTGTCGACGATATGAAATCGCTCATCCGCTCTCTTGGTGTTGAAGACCGTGTCACACTCCATGGAGTCATCCGCGATAGGGATACACTGAAACAATACTATGCAGCTGCAAGTCTTTTTCTCTTTCCGTCATTTTATGACAACGCACCTCTTGTAGTAAGGGAAGCCGCAATGATGGGCACCCCCTCGATATTGCTCCACGGGGCCACGGCTGCCGAGGTTATTGTCGACGGGGAAAATGGCTTTCTCGCAAATCGTACTCCTGAGAGCTATGCCGCATTGATTCGTGAACTATACAACAATCCCGAGCGTATCGATATTGCCGCCAAAGGCGCCTCGTCTACTCTCACGCGTTCATGGCGTGATGTGATGGAAGAGGTTGTCCAACGTTATAACGAGATTATTGAACGCCATGTCCGACGAAAAAAATAATAATAAACAATATCCTAATTCGGTGACAAATACCTCTCGGTCGCCGCATATAAGCATGTGGAAGGTGCTCATACCCGTTGTCATAGGCCTTACTGTGGTTGTATGGCTTTTCCGTAGGGAATTCAGTGTAAAGGTATGGGACTCAATTCACTTTGATGTTCATGTGATAGTGTGTATCCTGTTGGCGTGGCTCTGTATGGCTGGGCGCGACTTTGGGCTTACATGGAGATTCCGCTCCCTTACTGACCGTGAGCTTACATGGTGGCAGGCCATCAAGGTCAATTTCATGTGTGAGTTTACGTCTGCGGTCACTCCTTCTGCCGTGGGAGGCTCATCGTTGGGGATGATATTTCTGCATCATGAAGGGATTGCCCTCGGGCGTGCCACTACACTGATGATGACAACCTTGTTTCTCGACGAGCTTTTCTTTGTCGTGTCATGCCCGATAATTGTCGCTATCGTACCCTACGACGAACTGTTTGGATTCAGTCACACTAAATTTGAGATTGGCCTGCGTTGGGTTTTCTGGATTGTATATGCAGTGCTCTTTGCGTGGACGCTGATACTGTTTCTTGGCATCATCCTGAAGCCGGAGGGTGTCAGAAAGGCATTGATATGGCTCTTCGGATGGAAGTTGTTGCGTCGGTGGCAACCGGCTGTCATATCATTGGGCGACAGTATGGTGGCTACTGCTAAGTCATTGCGCACCCGATCTTGGAAATGGTGGGGTGAGGTGTTCGGCGCCACTGCTCTCACATGGACATCACGCTACCTTGTGGTCAATGCCCTTTTTCTCGGATTTGTCCCTGCCGCCAATCAGCTGGTCGTATTTGCCCGGCAGTTTGTTGTGTGGGTAGTGCTCATGGTGAGTCCTACCCCCGGAGGCAGTGGAGTCAGCGAATGGCTTTTTACCGAGTATTACGGAGATATGCTCGGCAATGCCTCTGTCGCGCTAATCATCGCTCTCTTCTGGCGTATAATCACATATTATGTGTATCTGATTGTAGGCGTGTTTCTTGCACCCTCTATGTTAAGCGGTCGTACTGCCCGGCCGGTCGTTGCCGACCTGGAGATTGCGATAGATTCCACCACTGCGGATTCTGATATTAAAAATAAACAAGACGACCGTACTGCGGCCGAAAAATGATATATTTTTTTCCATGACTACATTTATAGGAATTATACCTGCGCGATATGCATCATCGCGTTTCCCCGGCAAACCATTGGCCGACATATGCGGCATGACCATGATAGAGCGTGTCTACCGCCAGGCCTCAAAGGAACTCGACGAAGTTGTAGTAGCTACCGACGACGAAAGAATCGCGGATGCCGTAAGAGCATTCGGCGGAAATGTGGTGATGACATCCGACACCCACAGAAGCGGTACCGACCGTTGCTGTGAGGCTTACCATAAATCCGGCTCAAAGGCCGATGTGGTTATAAACATCCAGGGCGACGAGCCGTTTATCGATCCGTGTCAGATTGCAGCGCTCAAGCAATGCTTTGACTCCGACAGCACAGACATTGCCACCCTCGTGCGTCCGTTCGACCGCAATGGCAGCTATGAGGCTCTTTCTGACCCTAATCGCCCCAAAGTCGTTGTGGGTGATGATATGTCGGCTGTATATTTCAGTCGGTCGGTGATACCGTATCTGCGCAATTATCCTCGCGAGGAGTGGCCGTCGCGTGCGCAGTATTATACCCATGTAGGTATGTATGCTTATCGTGCAGCTGTGCTCGACAGAATCACCTCCCTTCCGCAGAGTACACTTGAGATTGCCGAGTCGCTCGAGCAGTTGAGGTGGCTTCAGGCCGGCTATTGTATAAAGGTTGGCTTGACGGAGTGTCCGACTATCGGCATTGATACCCCTGAGGATTTATGCCATGCCATAGAGTTCTGTAAATCTATTGAAGCCTGACTGCATTATGCTTGATCGTATCACACCGCCTGAGGTGCGGCCGTTCGGACATCTGTCGTTGCCGCCGATGAAACGCATCGTGCTTGACAACGGTATTATACTCAATGTTTACGACCATTCATTCCAGGATGTCAGCGAGCTTATGCTCCTTACTCCGGGAGGGATGGTGGAAGCGATGGGGTCGCCTGTCGCCTCAATGCTGGTGCCGGTGATGCTCGACGGATCCCGGATGTATCCCGGCAGTGCTCTTTCTGATGTCTTTGACTTTAACGGAGCGAAGATTTCACCTTCAGTGTCCGACCACTTTACCGGAGTGTCTATCAGGATGCTTAACTCACATTGGGAAAAACTCCTGCCGGTATATGCCGACATGATATTCTCTCCCGAATTGGACAGTCATGCGGTAGATACATGTCGCCATCGCATGGCGCAGAGCGCGGCGATTGCCATGCAGCGTGTGGAGTATAAGGCCCAAAAGACTGTGCGTGAGCTTGCTTACGGTGCTGATCATCCCAAGGCTGTCATGGATACGCCGCAGAGTGTCGAGGCTGTTTCAAGAGAGGATTTCCTAAGGTGGCATGACTGCATATTCTCCCGCAATCTTTCAGGAGCCGAGCTGTTTCTGTCTGGACGTGTCACTCCGCCGATGATTGATGGCATAAACCGGATATTCGGTTCGGTGGCTGTTGATACAGATAGCGATACATCCCCTCATATTCTGCCGTTTGACACAGTTGCACCATCTTTCAGGTTTATCGAAAGCCCGGGGGCATTGCAGAGTGCCATACGCTTTGCGATACCGTCGATACCGCGCACTCATCCCGATTATATCATGCTTCGTTGTGCCGTGGTTGCGCTTGGCGGATATTTCGGCAGCCGTCTTATGTCCAACATCCGTGAAGACAAAGGGTATACGTACGGTATTCAGGCCGGTCTTCTGGGGTCGCCTGAAGGCACGGTCATGCTTGTCCAGACTTCGGCCGACAATGCCTATGCCGAGGCTGTGGTCAATGAAATCAGGGCAGAGATAGAACGTCTTTATTCGGGCGATTTCACGGATGAGGAGATGGAGCGTCTCCGACAGTACCTGATGAGCACGCTCGCGCAGCATCTTGATACCGCATTCTCGATATCCGCATGTCATGTCACAGAGAGAATTTCCTTTACCGGATCCGAGTATTTTGCCAGACAGGTCGATGTCATTTCATCAATGACCCCTGATGCTCTTTGCAATGTGGCCCGCCGACATCTTCCGCTGGATAAGGAGATTGTTGTAATCGCCGGCAGTAAGGTTTAGAACCCTTGTTTGCATCCGAATAAATGTTAAATAATACTGTTAAGTGTGTTAAATGTTTATCTCCTTTGACTTTTACAGCGGAATTCGCTATTTTTGAACGTTATTGTATTATAATCCACTGACGGTATAATTATTATACAAGCTCTTAAACTATTGCTATATGCAGTAGTCTAATGATTAGATTTGTTCAAAAGGAGAATTAGAATTATGAAATTAACGAAAGCATTTCTCACCGCATTTCTCTGTGGCGCCGCGGCAACCGCTTCAGCACAGGGATACTACGATGATGACATCTACTACGACGCCTCTAAGGATACAAAAGCCAAGGAGGAAATCGCCGCACATAAGAAAGCCGTCGAGGAAGAGCGCATTCGTCAGCAGCAACAGTATGAGGCCGAGCTGGCATACTGGCGTTCGCTTGCCAATCAGCAGAGCACATATAATCCCAATCTCGGCGGTGGCGATTATGCCGCAGCCGATACATATGCCTTGCCCGGTACCGGGTCGGCACGTAATGTCGATGAATATAACCGCCGTGGGAAGTATGCGTCATCTTCACAGACGGGTGATACCACTGCTGTGGACGACAATTTCACATATACACGGCGTATAGAGCGTTTCCATAATGGTGACATTATTGCCGATGTCAAGGATCCCGAACTGGTCGACTACTATTATTCTTCTGCCGCATCTCAGCCCGATATAAATATATATCTTGTAAATTCCGGATGGAATTCCTGGGGGTGGGGTCCGTCGTGGTATGATCCGTGGTGGCCGTCATCGCCGTATTGGGCATGGAATTACTGGGGCCCGTCGTGGTCGTTCGGCTGGAACTCATGGTGGGGTCCGTCATGGTCATGGGGTTGGGGTCCTGGGTGGGGTCCCGGATGGGGACCTGCCTGGGGTCCGTCATGGTCATGGGGCTGGGGACCCGGATGGGGACCCGGATGGGGACCCGGATGGGGCGGTGTGGCTTGGCACCGTGGAAATTATACGCCCAATGGACGTCAGTCTACAGGTATACGCAATGGCTATACAGGTGTCGGCTCCTCGCATCCGGGCTCGCCGTTCAACAGCCGTACTAACGGGCGTGCAGGCAATGTGACACGTCAGTCGCTTGGCAACTATCGCCCGGGCGGATCTTCATCGACTCCGGCATCAAACGGCAATGTCGGAAATTATCGTCCCGGTAATAATGCGTCACCTTCATACACTCCGTCATATACACCGTCGAATAGCAATTCCGGTACATATCGTTCGGGCAGAGGCAACTCTCGTTCCTCGTCTCCGTCCTACAGTTCGCCGTCGCCCTCGCGCAGTAGCGGAGGCAGCGGATGGGGTGGGGGCTCTTCCCGTGGCGGAGGTGGCGGTACTACATCGCGTGGCGGACGCCGATGATGTCACTCTTTTAAAGACCTTGTTACTATATTTTGTTGCATAACTGTTTTCATCCACTGGTATATGAAAAAATCTTTATTTATAGCAGCCGCGGCCGCCGTTCCGGCGATTGCAATGGCACAGGCTGGTGTCGATGTGGCGCATCTGTCAGAACTTGGAATGCGTGGTACCGCCCGATTCATGTCGATGGGCGGTGCGTTTACAGCACTCGGTGGTGACCTGTCCACTCTTGGACAGAACCCTGCCGGTATCGGCATATATCGCAGCAGTGAGGTTGGAATAACTCTTGACTTGAATTTCCAGTCGTTTCAGGCCTCGGCTCCTTCGATGACCGATACGCACAACCAGACCCGGTTCAATGTAAACAACTTTGGATATATCGGTACGATGAAGCTCTACAGCGAGGCTACCCCGACATTTTCGTTTGGTGCGTCATACTCGCGTATCAATTCGTTTGACCGCGTGTTCAAGGGCAACTTCAATAACCTTGGCGGGTCTTCGCTCTCCAACTATGTGGCTGCATTTACCAACTCGCTCAATCCTATGGGCGACGGGTATAGCCCATATAGAGATGTCGACCTTATCTGGGGCAGTAATTACAATCCGTATGATAACGCTCCATGGATGTCAGTATTGGCATATAACAGTCTTATAATAAACAATGGCCAGGAGAACTCCAATGGACAGATATCATTTCAGGGTCTGATGGGCGACGGCACCACCGGTTCGGCTAATTTTGATATCCGCGAGAAAGGGCATGTCGACGAATATAATATTACTTTCGGTGGCAATATTTACAATACCCTTTACTGGGGTATTGGATTCGGCATTACTGATGTTGATTATACCCAGTGGTCGTACTATGGCGAGCGTCTGAGCAACGCATATCTGAGCGTACGTACAGATGAAGGTCCCAAAGATTTGTATTATAAGGATGTCCCGGGCACAGCCAGCTATGGCCTTACCAATTATCTCCATTCGTCCGGTTCAGGTTTTAATGTGAAATTTGGCCTGATACTGAAGCCAATCAACGAATTCCGTATTGGTATCGCGGTACATACTCCTACCTGGTACTCTATGACCGATACATACTGGGGCGCTATTGACTATAACATGCTTCCGGACAACGGGCTTCTTGCACCCAATGGAGAGCATTACAAAAATGAGACGGACAATGTAGTCGCCAATGATTCATATGATAACTTCCATGACTATCATCTGCGTACTCACTGGCGTATCATGGTTGGTGCTGCGGGCGTAATCGGTGGCAAGGCCATTATTAGTGCCGATTATGAATATCGTGGTGCGAATATGCAGCTTTCCGATGTCAATAATAATGAGTATGTCGACGTCTCCGATGAGATTAAGACATATTACAAGGGCGTGAATATATTCCGCGTCGGCGCCGAGTATCGCGTGACTCCTCAGCTCAGCCTCCGTGCCGGCTACAGCTATGAGTCCTCGCCTGTGAAGCAGTGGGTCGCCAATGATGGTGAGAACATACAGTTTGCAGGCACAATACCTTCTTATTCATTCAACAAGGCTACACAATATATTACGGCCGGTCTTGGCTATCGTGTAGGACGTTTTGCGATAGACCTCGCTTATGTCAACAAACACCGTGAGTCGACATGGCATGCTTATTCTCCAATAGTTGCCGAAGGCACTATTGTAATGGATTCTCCTCAAGCTACAGTGAAGTCTAACTACAATCAGCTTGTGCTCTCTCTCGGATATAAGTTCTGATTACCGACAGATAACAATTCTATAAACAGAGCCGCTGCAAGCACATCCCTGCAGCGGCTCTGTTTATATATGCATTTCTTGATGTAAAATGTGTGTAAATGAGGTGTGTGGCTATTTTAGTGTGGCCTACAATGGATAATCTCTCATAGAGTATGTCTATGGCAAAGACTTGAATCGAGAGATTTAGAGGGTGTTTAATAACAAAAGTTAAAACCTGAGTGGTGTATCTTTTGATTAAATGGCTGGCTGTGAGGAGGAAGCATAGCGGTGCTATGTGACCGACGAGCAACAGCCAGTTAACAAAAGAGACACCAAGGCGATGGTAATTTCAAAAAATCACAAAAGAATGAAACATATGACTGACATAAAGATAGCATCATGTCTGCGGCTTTTGAGCGTATTCGGCTCTATGCCTCAGTCACATAGCCCGCTATGCTCCTTCTGCATAGAACCGAATCCATCTCAAAATCCGCAGCTCAGGATTTAACTTTTGTTATTAAACACCCTCTTAATAGTGGTCGATAGGATAGGGGAGCAATGTCATGCCGCCGGATCATGTTATCAAGATGTTTAGGAGGGTGTCATATAAACAACATCCTCTTATAAAAAGAGTAAGCCGTTGTAACATGAGTTACAACGGCTTACTCTTTTCTTTAGTCGGGGTGACTAGACTCGAACTAGCGACCTCACGCCCCCCAGACGCGTACTCTAACCAACTGAGCTACACCCCGCTAAAATATTGTGTCCGAGATGAGATTCGAACTCACACAGCCTTTCGGCCACTACCCCCTCAAAGTAGCGTGTCTACCAATTCCACCACCCGGACTTTTGTCAGCATAATAGATGCATAACTTAGAGCGAAAAACGGGACTCGAACCCGCGACCCCGACCTTGGCAAGGTCGTGCTCTACCAACTGAGCTATTTTCGCAGATGTTTTCGGGGATTTATCCACATGAAGTGGAAAGGTCTGCATCTGTGCTGACTATTATTTAAATGTTCTCTTTATCGTCGGGGTGACTAGACTCGAACTAGCGACCTCACGCCCCCCAGACGCGTACTCTAACCAACTGAGCTACACCCCGCTAAAATATTGTGTCCGAGATGAGATTCGAACTCACACAGCCTTTCGGCCACTACCCCCTCAAAGTAGCGTGTCTACCAATTCCACCACCCGGACTTTTGTCAGCATAATAGATGCATAACTTAGAGCGAAAAACGGGACTCGAACCCGCGACCCCGACCTTGGCAAGGTCGTGCTCTACCAACTGAGCTATTTTCGCAGATGTTTTCGGGGATTTATCCACATGAAGTGGAAAGGTCTGCATCTGTGCTGACTATTATTTAAATGTTCTCTTTATCGTCGGGGTGACTAGACTCGAACTAGCGACCTCACGCCCCCCAGACGCGTACTCTAACCAACTGAGCTACACCCCGCTAAAATATTGTGTCCGAGATGAGATTCGAACTCACACAGCCTTTCGGCCACTACCCCCTCAAAGTAGCGTGTCTACCAATTCCACCACCCGGACTTTTGCCGACATAATAGATGCTGGGCTTAGAGCGAAAAACGGGACTCGAACCCGCGACCCCGACCTTGGCAAGGTCGTGCTCTACCAACTGAGCTATTTTCGCAGATGTTGTATTGATTCCGATGGGGATTGCGGAATCGGCTCGTGCATCATGCCGGCTACATTAATTAAATGTTCTCTTTTGAGCGAAAAACGGGACTCGAACCCGCGACCCCGACCTTGGCAAGGTCGTGCTCTACCAACTGAGCTATTTTCGCGTTTCGCAAGGCGTTTTTGTCGTTTGCGATGCAAAGGTAGGTACTATTTTTGAACTGACCAAATCTTTTTGTCGCTTTTTTTTGTTGTATGTTGCCGGCTATTTATGGAAGTCGGGTGTCAATCTGTTGAATGAGTTAGTGTTAAAGGGATGAAAAAATATTGAAAAACACATATGCCTCAGGCTTGGCGAGAGCTCTGAGACATATATGGTGTATGAATCTTATTGCAGGCGATTATTCGGTCAGAATCCCGTCAGCCATTCTTTAAGCTGATTCAACATTGCGTCGTGGTATTTGAATGATGGTTTATAGCCCCATCCGTGACCTCCGGATGGATATATAACCATTGAAGCCGGCACTCCGGCTTGGTGTAGAGCCTCATAATAGCGCAGACTGTTGGCGGGAACGACTCCTTTGTCATCATCGCTCAGCAATATGATGGCGGGAGGAGTGTCCGCTGTTACCTTGAGCTCATTGGAGTATTCGAGTATATCGGCTTCCGATGGCTTTTCGCCCAACAGGCTTTTGCGAGAGCCGCCATGGGTGATTTCATCCTTCATGGATATGACGGGATAAAACAGTATCTGGAAGTCGGGCCGGGCTGTAGTGTCGGCGTGGGTTGCTACTGTGGTGGCGAGATGTCCGCCGGCAGAAGAGCCCATGATGCCGATATCGTCGGTTTTTATGCCCCATTCGGATGCGTGCTCGCGCATTGTTTTTATAGCATCGGTGGCATCTTTGTATGGCAGTTCCCGATTGCCGGCGGGCAGGGTGTATTCCACTACGGCGTAGGCTATGCCCATGCCGTTGAAGTATGGCACCCAGTCAAATCCTTCATGGCCGGTAGCGAGGTGGGAATATCCTCCTCCGGGGAGGTCTACTACCGCACGGCCTGTTGCTGCGGAGGTTGGAGGCAGAAATACTGTCATCTTGGGATTGTCAATTCTGATGATTCTGGGAGCACCATTTTGTGCAGGCAGGCTTACTGTTGCGAGCGCACCGAGAGACATAGCTGTAAACATTTTTCTTAGAAACTTCATTTAGTTGATGGTTTGAGAGAATGTATGTACTGGAGTGCTGAAGCGCCTGTTTGGCCGGTCGGAATTCAGCATATGTTAACAAAGTTAGCTTTTTTTGCTGACACTTCAATTATATTTGCTTAATTTGCGCATTCAAAAAAAGCCGCATATGGATTCCGTCAACAAATATACCGCAAATATTGATGATATATTGCAGCGCAGGCAGGTGCGTCCTACGGCAAATCGTATAGCGATTTTCCGGGAATTGCTGAATGCCGGCGGCCCACTCAGCATGGCTGAGCTTGAGGAGAGGCTGGTCACTATCGACAAGTCGGGCCTGTCGCGCACGCTTGGGCTGTTTGCCTCTCGACATCTCGTGCATGTGATAGAGGATGGTAGCGGGGCTGCGAAATATGAAGCATGCCAGGGCCATTCCGATCATTCGATTGATGACATGCATCCCCATTTTCATTGCGAGGGCTGTGGCGTGACGGTTTGTCTCGATGATACTCCCGTGCCGCTTGTGTCAGTTCCTGACGGATATGAAGTATATTCAGTTAATTATGTGATAAAAGGCTTGTGTGGGGTATGCGCGAGTAAATACAATAGTTAAATAATGTAAAATGTGCGTGTGCGGGGATTTGTTGCGTCATGATTTTAGGCGCTCAGATTTGTTGTAATGGAATAGAAATCTTATCTTTGCATCGTTTTAAGGGTAAGCTGTGTAGCGGGCCGCATGATAATGGCTATTGTTTTCGTCGCAACGGCATCGGATGTCTCAACCAGCGGAACATAGCGGACTTGCAGGTGGCAGGCATGCTTGATTCTCTTAATTCGTAAAGATATATTAGTCAATTAATTATTACCAACTGCTTAATTTAAGAAATATAGCTGAAGATTAAAAACAACAACTCACTGAATGGCAGAGTATGCGATTCCACCCCTTAATTGTAATCGCTCCTGTCTTTTTATTAACAGGATTTTGACGCCGAGAGGCTGCACCATTCTACGTCAACATTTATCATCACGAAATTTTATTTAGATTATGGATACTAACAACGAAGAGAAGAAACCGCGCCGACCCAGAATCGGTGACCGCATGCAGGTAGGAGAAGGCGGCGATGCCGTGTTCAATAGCACAAAACCTAATTATTCTAACCCCTCGCCGGCCGATGATTCGCAAGGCCCGCGCAATGATTACGGACAACGCCCTTATCAGCCACGTCAATATAACAACAATCGTCCTGGCGGCTATCAGCCCCGCTACAATAATCAGGGTGGCTACAATCGTCAGGGTGGTTACAACAATCGGTATAATCAAGGAGGCTATCAGCCCCGTTACAATAATAACGCTCAGTCGGCTGCTGTTTCAGAAAGTGGCGACTCTGCGTCCGCTTCGCCGGCCACTCCTTACAATTCCGATTCGCAGCAGTCGAATTATCAGGGTGGCTATCAGCCACGATATAACAACCAAGGCGGATATAATAACCGTCAGGGCGGCTACAACAATCAGAACCGTCAGGGCGGCTACAACAATCAGAACCGTCAGGGCGGCTATAACCGTCAGGGTGGCTACAACAACCAGAACCGTCAGGGTGGCTACAACAACCAGAACCGTCAGGGCGGCTACAACAACCAGAACCGTCAGGGTGGCTACAATAACCAGAACCGTCAGGGCGGCTACAACAATCAGAACCGTCAGGGTGGCTACAACAACCAGAACCGTCAGGGCGGCTACAACAATCGCCCCGGCGGCTATAATAAGAATCGCCAGCAGGGAGGCATGCGCCAGCAGGGAGGATTTGGTGCTCCGCGCCAGGGCAAGAGCTTTACGCCACGCCCCAAGCGTATTGAGTACGAAATGCCTATACCCGATCCTAACGAACAGATTCGTCTCAACAAGTTCATGGCCAATGCCGGTATCTGTTCACGTCGGGAGGCCGACGAATTTATCCAGCAGGGACTCGTCAAGGTCAATGGAGAGGTTGTGACCGAACTTGGAACAAAGATTTCACACAACGATGTGGTTGAATACGATGAAAAGGTCGTGACTCTGGAGAGCAAGTGCTACATATTGCTCAACAAGCCCAAGGATTGCGTTACCACCAGCGATGACCCCAACGGACGCACTACTGTGATGGATCTCGTGAAGGGTGCATGCAACGAGCGTATCTATCCCGTGGGACGCCTTGACCGCAATACTACCGGTGTGCTCCTCCTTACCAATGACGGTGATCTCGCCTCGAAACTTACACATCCGAAATATGTGAAGAAGAAGATTTACCATGTGTGGACCGACAAGGATATCTCGGAGGATGATATGCAGGCTATTGCCGACGGTATCGAGCTTGAGGACGGACCCATCCATGCCGATGCAATATCTTATGCTACCGAGACCGACCGTAACCAGGCCGGTATTGAGATTCATTCGGGCCGCAACCGCATCGTGCGCCGTATCTTCGAGAGCCTCGGCTACCATGTGACAAAGCTTGACCGTGTGTATTTCGCCGGTCTTACAAAGAAGAATCTTCCCCGTGGACGTTGGCGCTATCTCACACAGGAAGAGGTCAACTTCCTTAAGATGGGCTCATTTGAATAATGAAAAATATATCATGACAATCTGGCGCGCGTAAGGTGCGCATATCATACGCGCAGCCTGAATGTCATGGATTACTATTACATTTCTAAATGAAAAGAGAAAAAATTATCGACCTTTTCAAGAAGGCCGAACTCATAGGCACTGAAGTCACAGTAATGGGCTGGGTGCGCACACGTCGCGGTAACAAGCACGTGCAGTTTGTAGCTCTCAACGACGGGTCGACCGTGCGCAATATTCAGATTGTGCTTGACATGACCCGCTTTTCCGACGAGCAGCTGAAACCAATCACTACCGGCTCGGCTCTGCGTGTCGACGGACGTCTTGTAGAATCTATGGGTAAGGGTCAGACTGTAGAGGTACAGGCTGACAATGTGCTGGTGTACGGTACCGCCGACCCCGAGACATATCCCCTTCAGAAGAAGGGGCATACCCTTGAGTTCCTTAGGGAGAAAGCTCATCTGCGTCCGCGCACCAACACCTTCGGTGCTATTCTGCGTGTGCGCAGCGCCTTGGCTTTCGCCATTCACCGTTTCTTCCAGGAACGCGGATTCTTCTATCTGAACACTCCGCTTATCACTGGCAGTGACTGTGAGGGTGCCGGTGCTATGTTCCAGGTAACCACACTACCGCTTAACGAGTTGCCCAAGACCGAGGACGGTGTCGTGGATTATTCCAAGGACTTCTTCGGAAAGCCTACCGCGCTTACCGTAAGCGGTCAGCTCGAAGGCGAGCTTGGCGCTACAGCTCTTGGCGCCATATACACATTCGGTCCTACCTTCCGTGCCGAAAACTCCAATACTCCGCGCCACCTGTCGGAATTCTGGATGATTGAGCCGGAAGTGTCGTTCTTTGACATAACCGACAACATGGATCTTGCCGAGGCATTTGTCAAGTACTGTATCTCATATGCTCTTGAAAATTGCCGCGACGATATTGAGTTTCTCGCCGAGCACTACGATAAGGAGCTTATCGAACGTCTGAATTTTGTCATCAGCAATGACTTCGTCAGACTTACATATACCGAAGGTGTGAAGATACTTGAGGAATCCGGACATAAGTTTGAATTCCCGGTATACTGGGGCGCTGACCTACAGAGCGAGCATGAGCGTTTCCTCGTGGAGGAGTATTTCAAGAAGCCTGTAATCCTTACCGATTATCCCAAAGAGATAAAGGCATTCTACATGAAGCAGAACGAGGATGGCAAGACTGTCCGCGCCATGGATGTGCTCTTCCCCAATATCGGCGAGATTATCGGCGGTTCCGAGCGTGAGGAGAACTACGATAAGTTGCTCGCACGCATCGAGGAGCTGGATATCCCTATGAAGGATATGTGGTGGTATCTTGATACCCGTCGTTTCGGCACTGTTCCTCATTCTGGATTCGGTCTGGGCTTCGAGCGTCTGGTGCTTTTTGTTACCGGCATGACCAACATCCGCGATGTAATCCCGTTCCCGCGTACTCCCAACAACGCAGAGTTCTGATTATACATATAATTTATATAAACAGCGCGCCCCGGACTTTCTGCCGGGGCGCGCTTGTTATATGGGTATTTTCCGTGTCGGTTTATTCCATGAGCTTGCGGTAGCGGCGACGGGGCAGTTCCTTTCCGCCGTTGCGGGCCCGCTTGTAATCCTCATAGTCGGAGTACGAACCTTCGTAGAACACTACGTTGCCGTCGGGCTCAAATGAAAGTATGTGGGTGCATATGCGGTCGAGGAACCAGCGGTCGTGGCTTACCACTACAGCGCAACCTGCAAAATCGTCAAGGCCCTCTTCAAGGGCGCGCAGTGTGTTGACGTCAATATCGTTGGTCGGCTCGTCGAGCAGCAGAACGTTTCCTTCCTCCTTCAGTGCCATGGCCAGATGCAGTCGGTTGCGTTCGCCGCCTGAAAGCACACCGATTTTTTTCTCCTGGTCGGCGCCTGTGAAGTTGAACTTCGACAGATAGGCGCGGGCGTTTATATCGCGTCCGCCCATGCGGAATGAGTCGGTGCCTTGAGAGATTACCTCATATACCGATTTCTCGGGCAGGAGGTCGTGATGGCGCTGGTCGACATATGCTATTTTTACAGTCTCTCCTACATCGAATGTGCCGGCGTCGGGTGTTTCCTGACCCATGATAAGGCGGAACAATGTTGTCTTGCCTGCGCCGTTGGGGCCGATTACTCCTACGATGCCGTTGGGGGGCAGGGAGAATGACAGATCCGAGAAGAGCTGTTTCTTGCCAAACGCTTTTGCCAGTCCGCTGGCTTCGATTACCTTGTTGCCGAGGCGCGGTCCGTTGGGAATGAATATCTCCAGACGTTCCTCGCGTGCTTTCTGGTCTTCGTTGAGCAGCTTGTCGTAGGAATTCAGACGGGCCTTGCCTTTGGCCTGACGTGCTTTTGGAGCCATGCGCACCCATTCAAGCTCGCGCTCGAGAGTCTTGCGGCGCTTTGATGCCTGCTTTTCTTCCTGGGCCATGCGCTTTGTCTTCTGGTCGAGCCATGAAGAGTAGTTGCCTTTCCAGGGTATGCCTTCTCCGCGGTCGAGTTCGAGAATCCAGCCTGCCACATGGTCGAGGAAGTAGCGGTCGTGGGTGATTGCGATGACCGTTCCGGGATACTGCTGCAGGTGTTGTTCGAGCCAGTCGATTGACTCGGCATCAAGGTGGTTGGTCGGCTCGTCGAGCAACAGTACATCGGGCTGCTGGAGCAGAAGGCGTATCAGGGCTACGCGGCGGCGTTCGCCTCCAGAGAGGGTGGATATTTTCTGGTCGTCGGGCGGACACTGGAGGGCATCCATGGCGCGCTCGAGTTTTGAATCGATGTTCCATGCGTCGGCGGCATCGAGTTTGTCCTGAAGCTCGGCTTGGCGCTGGATGAGAGCGTCCATCTTGTCGGGATCTTCAAGCACCTCGGGGTCACCGAATGCTTCGTTGACTTTCTCGAATTCAGCGAGAAGGTCCATCACAGGCTTTACGCCCTCGCGCACTACGTCTATCACAGTCTTGTCGGGGTCGAGCTGCGGCTCCTGTTCGAGGTAGCCTACAGAATATCCCGGCGAGAATACTACTTCGCCCTGATAGCTCTTGTCGATGCCGGCGATAATTTTCAGCAGCGATGATTTTCCCGAGCCGTTAAGACCGATGATGCCGATTTTGGCGCCATAGAAGAAGGAGAGATAGATATTTTTCAGTACTTGCTTTTGTGGCGGGTATATTTTTGATACACCTACCATCGAAAAAATTATTTTTTTGTCGTCAGCCATTATATTATTAATGTGTGATAGGGGATACCGGTGTTATTTTCTGCCTTTTTGGGGTGCGTAGCGCACGGGGTAGTCGACACGCTTGCGGCCGGTGATGATTGCCGACAGTTTGGCGCGAAGCAACTGGCGGCGGATAGCTGAGATATGGTCGATATATAGCTTCCCTTCGAGGTGGTCGCATTCGTGCTGTACGATGCGGGCGAGAAATCCTGAGATTTCCTCTTCGTGAGGCTGGAAATCGTCGTCGACCCATTTGAGGCGGATATGCTCCACACGGGGCACTGACTCTGAAAGGTCAGGCAATGACAGACAACCTTCGTTGCGTGTCTCCACCGGGCCGTCGAGTATCTCGATTTCGGGATTTATCAGTGTGAACTTGCGCCCTTTGCACTCGGGGAACGCATCGGCCACAGGGTCTGCGTCAATAACGACGATGCGGTCGTTGCGGCCCACCTGCGGAGCTGCCAGGCCTACTCCGTCGGAGTTGTACATGGTCTCCCACATGTCGGCCACGAATTTCTTGAGTTCCGGATACTCGGGGGTGACATCTGTCGAGATGGCACGCAACACCGGATGTCCGTAAAGGTATACGGGTAGTTTCATTGGTTGAATTGTTTGCTTTGCAGATAATCGTTAAGAATGATAGTGGCGGCTATTTCATCGACCACGGCCTTGTCCTGACGGCGCGATTTGCGCATGCCGCCATCAATCATGGCCCGGTGAGCGAGCACCGAGGTGAAGCGCTCGTCCCAATATGTGATTTCAATATCCTGAGGCAATGCTTTCCTTAGCATGGCTATACCCGGGCGGATATAGTTCATCGATTCCGAGTCTTCGCCACGCATAGTCGACGGCTTGCCTACGATGATTGCATCGACATTTTCCTTGAGTATATAGTCGGCCACCCATTTGGCAAGGTCGCAGGTCCGTACTGTGGTAAGTCCGGTCGCGACAATGCGCAGCGGGTCAGTCACTGCTATGCCGCAGCGACGTCTGCCGTAATCGATTGCCATAAGTCGTCCCATTCTGTGCAAAGTTACAAAAACTTACATGTTTAAGTGCATGTTTAAAAAATAAATGTTATTAAAAATCCACAGCCCATTCATTTCCATTCATTTCAGAGCTGTGGATAGGAAGAGAATACCTTTACAGATGTCTACTCGCACTCGGGTATTACCATGCCTTCGCGGAGCGCTTTTTCAGTTTCCGGGCCTTTTGCTTTGCGTACTATGGCAAGCGCAAATTCGATAGTTGTGCCCGGTCCTTTTGATGTAATCATGCGGTCTCCGATTACTACAGGCTCTTCAGAGTATATCCCACCGTTCCTTTCAAGGTCCTCTTTGAGAAACGGATATCCTGTGGCCTTTACTCCCTTGATGATGCCAAGAGGGCCAAGAATAAGAGCTTGTTTAATAATAAATGTTACCGTCAGGGCGGTCAGTCGGCGAGCAGATTTCCGCTTGTGATGAGGGAGTTATGGGGCTCCATAACGACCGAAGAACGGGCGGAAATATGCCGGCGAATGACCGAAGTGATGTAATTTGTTCCATATTGTTGATATATTTTTACATTTGCTTTAAAGCAGGCAAGAGATTGAATGGTTATAAAGCTACCTTTTGTCTCGTATATCCTGGCCGCTTTTCGCCTTGTTCCTCAGTCATGTACATAAAGTACACTCCTTCGTCACATATCGAAAATCGACTCAAGCTATACGACCCTGGCGGCAACATTTATTATTAAACAAGCTCTAAGAGCCGGGGCGGCACAGATGGCTGCGATATTGCCACCTTTATCCCAATGGTCTTTCACGATGTCATTCAGGCTCTCGTCAAGGTTTACTGCATCCTCCGATTTGTCAGCTCCGGGAAATACGAGCCAGTCAATATGCTCCGGATTTAAATCCGAGATGCCCATGTCAGCCACAATATTGTTGCCTGTGGCTCCTCTTACAAGACGTTTGTCAGTCATGGATACGGTGAACACTTTCATTCCGGCACGTCGCATTACGTCGACCGGAGCGAGAGCTTCGATTTCGTCGAATCCGTTGCCAAGCATCACGAATGTAGCTTTGCCGGACGGTCGTGATGATGTCGGAATTCTGATACTGGTTTCAGTCATAGTTTGATTGTTTAAGTGTTTTTAATTAACTTTACAAATGATAACAGATATCATTTGGATAGCACGAAGTTATATCTCAAAATATTCTTATACAAGAGGTTACTTTGATGATATTCGCTTACTTAAAACTCACTTTCAGTAATAATCAACCGGATGAAGACCGAAAAAATTTCAGAAAAATATTCATGCGTTGCCACGTGTCCGATGAGAAACGTGATAGCCCGCTTCGCCAACAAGTGGTCGATGCTGCTCCTTGTCATTCTCGATGAATTCGGTGTTATGCGTTTCAATGAACTGTCACGAGCGATTCCCGACATCTCACCCAAAGTATTTGAATTATAAGTGATTTTACATCGGCAAAATTACTTATGTATCCTCATACATACAAGTACCGAAAAATTTTTCATATATCGAAAAATTTTTCGGTATTCTGATTATCAGTGATATTGCTTAACTTTGCGGTTAAACATGCTCTCAAATAAATTGTATGGCATACGAAAAGAAGATACCTGTAGACCTTGATTGCCCACTCAGGCTCACGATGAGCTTGATAGAATCCAAATGGAAGTCCTGTATTCTCGACGAGTTACGTTCAGGAGAGGCTATGCGCCCGAGCGAAATACACAAATGCCTGCCGGAGGCTGCTCCACGAGTACTTGACATTCAGCTTAAAGAGATGGTTGAGGATGGACTTGTAGTAAAAACAATATATCCCGAACTTCCTCCCCGCTCTGAATACAGGATTACCGAACTCGGTCAATCACTTATTCCAATAATTGACCTGATGCTCAAATGGGGCAGGGAACACTTCGATATTTTTGAAAAGAAATATGGTAAGAGCTTGGAAACTGTTTAAAATTCATAATTACTCTGCTTTTGAGAGTCTTGTCGGCGTCTTTTAGCTTATTCTTGGGTCATGTAGCTACGGCTACACTCCCTCATCACAAGCAAAAATCCATCAGACAATCCTTCTCAAAATCGGTATCATATAAATTTAAACAGTTTCTTAAATTCGAATCCATAATGTGCTCTTGGCCGCCGGTTATATCATATCTGTTTGTCCCTCCGCTTTAGCATACCATTAAGCCGGTCGCCTGGCGATAATAACTGCTCATATAAATAAAGTGTAAAGTATAATATATTATGAAACGCCCTCTAAAACAGCTTATCATACTTCTGTTCATATTGTTGTCGGTATGTGCCGGATGCTCAAGCAAGCGATATGTGCAGCATGAACGTTGCTATTCGCATATTGAGGAGCGGTTGGCAACATATATTGCCGCCCAGGATGCCCGCATTGGTGTCGCGGTCATAATCGACGGAAGAGATACCATTTCCGTCAATGGCAACAGGGATTTTCCGATGCTGAGTGTCTACAAGTTTCCGCAGGCGATGGCCGTGGCCGACTATTGTATGAAAAACGGTGTCGGACTCTCTGACACCATTTCAATCCGTGGCGATGAGATGAAAGAAAATACATGGAGCCCTATGCGCGACAGATATGGGGTGGGTGATTTACGCCTGCCGCTGTCCGAACTGCTCGAATACTCTCTTCGCGACAGTGACAACAACGCGTGCGATATCCTTTTCCGCCTGATAGGTGGCACACATGTGGCCGACAGTCTTATGAAAGCCATGGATTTTGACGATATTGTCATAGCCTCCACCGAGGATGAGATGCACCGGGATATTTATTTGTGCTATCAGAATCGCTCCACACCCATAGCTATGGCCGGGCTGTTCGACAGATTTTACCGTCAGGAGATGCGCCACGACTCTCCGTTGCATGAGGCAATAGGCAGGATAATGATGACTTGCACTACCGGCAACAGGAGACTGCCGGCCCCGTTGATGCCTACAAATGCTGTCATCGGACACAAGACCGGCACAGGCGATGTCAATTCCCAGGGGCGTATAATAGGCGTGAACGATGCGGGATACGTGTTTCTCCCTGATGGCCGCGGATATGCTGTTGCGGTTTTCATTGCCGACTCTGCTTGCGGTATGGAAGAGACCGAGCGTATGATAGCCGATATTTCCGATATTATATTTCAGACATTATTTAAACGATAATTAAAATGAAGACCACTATATTACTCGCTGCAATGACCATGATGACCTCGTCAATCGTGGCTTTTCCACAAGAACCCGCACTGACTGGCTCATGTGCCGTCCCGGAAGATGTGGCTGAGTCTTTCTTCCCTGAATCCATTGATTCCGGATTGAAGAGCGTGCTACTTCCTGTCGATTATGGCCGAATGGTCAACTGCAGAGAGTGGGTATCTGATGCGCTCGCCACTGTGACTCCTGATTCTTATGGCTATGATGAAAAAAGCGGGGTAGAGAAGCTGTTGAATGAAAAGACCTATCCTGTTACCCCCGCCGACATGGTCGGCTCATGGCGTGTGCGCTCGATACAGATTGATGCACGCGACGGCATATTTTCATATCCTTATTTTAGATGCCGCTTCCGCAATGTTGATGGAAAAGTGTTTTTTGAGAAGACCACCGGCAGTCAGCGTAAATCAGGATTTGTATATCAGAATGGCCCGGAGTCTTTGGCCTTTCTTGGCGGATGGAGCGTGAACGACGAGCCGCAGACTTTATATGGCGCTGAGAATTCAGTTGCCGGAGTCCTCTATAAGATTGGGACGCGCAGAGCTATAATTCTATTCCCGACAAGTGCCGACCGTGTCGAGATATATGAACTGATAAAATGATTTGAATCGGTTGCTTATGGATATCGACGGAATGTTGTCGCGCAAGATAAACCTGCCTGACATAAAGAGCATGGCGCATTGGGCCTCCGGTGATGCCGACCACATGGCGACTTTGTGGTCAGCGGTGTGTTCTGCCGACCGGCTTACGTCTGTGAATGCGCTATGGGTTATGACACATCTGTGTGAATCTGAATCGGAGTGGCTGCGTTCCCGACAGGACATGATTATTGACATGTTACTCGCCGCTACGGATGTGGCAAAGAAAAGGATGTTGTTGCAGATTCTGAAAACTCAGGATTTTGATGCCGGCACAATGCGAGCCGACTTACTCGACTTCTGCTTGTCTAAAATAAATTCGGAGTGTGAGCCATATTCCATAAGAGCATTCAGTATCTATGTCGCATTCCGTATGGCCCGACACTATCCCGAGCTTATCGCCGAACTGAAGGAATATCTTAAGATGCTCTCATTTCAGGGTATGTCGCCGGGACTGGCTTGCGCCCGACGTAATACTCTCGCAGAAATCAGAAGGATTGAAGCCGGTTAATAAGGCTGACATAAACATCAACGGGGAATGCCTCCCGGCATCCCCCGTTGATGATCATATATTCCAACAAAACAGATTAATACAGTAAATGGCTAAATTTCATACTTTAACTTTCCTTGATAGTCCCCCGAAGGGACTATAGACAGAACATCAATATCTTTGGCGTGGGCGAGGCCCACGGTTGTTGTCTTTAGAAATTGTCGGCTTTACGCTCGAAGTAGCCTTGAGGCTTTTCACATACGGGACACTTCTTGGGCGCATTCTTGCCGCGGTGGATGTATCCGCAATAGCGGCATTGCCACAGTACCTCTTCAGCGTCTCCGAACATTGTGTCGGTGGCCAAACGGTCGAGCAGACGCAGATAGCGCTCTTCATGACCCTGTTCTACCTGTGCTACAAGTTTGAAATTGGCGGCAATCTGGGGGAAGCCTTCTTCCTGGGCTGTCTTGGCGAACGCAAGATACATGTCGGCCCATTCCTCATGCTCGCCGGCGGCGGCTTCCTGTAGATTCTGTGCGGTAGTGCCTACCGGTCCTGCAGGATAAGAGGCTGTGATTTCGAGCATCCCTTCTTCCAGATAGCTGAAAAATTTCTTGGCATGGGCATATTCCTGTGAAGCTGTTTCAAGAAAGATGGCGGCAATCTGTTCGTAGCCTTCTTTCTGTGCCACTTCGGCAAATATTGTATATCGGCCGCGGGCCTGGGATTCTCCGGCAAATGACTTCAGAAGGTTCTTTTCGGTCTCGGTGCCTTTGATACTTTTCTTATCCATAGTTATTGTGTGGTGTTTAAGTTCGTAATTGAGTTTTTATACTATCTTAACGCCTCTTCATAAAAATAGTTCACGTGTGTTATAAAAAAACGATGTGGCTTGCCGGTATAATAGATGGAAAATAGTTAATTTTGTGGTCAAATGCAGATAAATAAGTAACTGGTCGAAATTTTTTTGATGTTTATTCGAGTGAAATTTTAGAAATTTTTTCGCTGAAGAAGGAGTGTGGCGAGCTACGCGACTGATGAAGAGAGTGAAATTTTGCCGACAAATATCGAAATAATCCGACCGGTCAATATAAACAGTTACTTAAAACTCTAAAATATTTATGAACGACTATATTGAGTTGCGTGTCGACCTCACCCCCTGTGATGAGGCTGCCACCGATGTACTTGCCGCGTTGCTTGCCGAGCATGGGTATGAGAGTTTTGTGCCTGATGACGGTGGTCTCACTGCCTATGTGCGCGAGCCGGAATTCAATGCCGGGGTTCTCCGGGGAGTAATTGACGACATGCCTTTCGAAGGGATTACCGCAGATACGCGCTGGAGCAAGGTAGAAGGGCGCGACTGGAATGCCGAGTGGGAAAAAAATTATTTTCACCCTATAAATATCGATGGACGTTGTGTCATCCACAGCTCATTTCATACCGATATCCCTGAGGCCGAATATGATATAGTGATTGACCCGAAGATGGCATTCGGCACTGGCCACCATCAGACCACTACATTGATTATACGCCATCTCCTTGCTTCCGAGCTCAAAGGCAAGTCGGTGACCGACGTCGGCACAGGCACAGGCATTCTCGCCATCCTTGCGGCCATGCGTGGCGCGACGCAGGTTCATGCTATTGAGATTGACGAGTTTGCCCATGTCAATGCCGTGGAAAATGTAGCCCTCAACGGTCATCCGGAGATTGACGTGATTCTTGGCGATGCATCGTCGCTTGCACCTTTGGCTCCGGCTGACATCCTGCTGGCCAATATCAACCGCAACATTATCCTTAATGATCTCGGACGATATGCCGATGCGGTAGTAGCCGGTGGAGAGATTGTGCTCAGCGGTTTTTATTCGGCAGATGCCGATGTGATACTGGCAGATGCCGGCAGATATGGACTTGAATACAAGTCGCGAGCTTCAATTGACGACTGGACATGTCTGGTGCTCTCTAAATCCTGAGATTATACTTTTATTGAATATTATTGGAATAATTACGTAGATGGACAATCTTATCGAAGCCTCCGGTGTCGTAAAGCGCTACGACGGGCATACTGCTCTTGACGGTGTTGACCTGTCGATACCCGAAGGCACTATTTACGGTCTGCTCGGCCCTAACGGTGCGGGCAAGACCACACTCATACGTATAATAAATCAGATTATCACTCCCGACAGCGGTACGGTGCTTCTCAATGGGAAACCTTTGCATCCTGACGATGTGATGCGTGTCGGTTATCTTCCCGAAGAACGCGGCCTATATAAAAAGATGAAGGTCATCGATCATATCGTGTATCTCGGTCGGTTGAAGGGGATGACTTCGCGCGATGCAAGGATTGAGGCCGAAAAGTGGCTGCGCCGTATGAATCTTGTCGAATGGGCCAATAAGAAGATTGAAGCCCTTTCAAAAGGTATGGCTCAGAAAGTACAGTTCATCGGCACGGTTGTACACCGTCCGCCGCTTATGATTTTCGACGAGCCCTTCTCCGGTTTCGACCCAGTGAATGCCGAGCAACTCAAACAGGAGATACTCGAGCTTAACCACAACGGAGCCACAATCCTGTTTTCCACTCATAATATGTCGTCGGTCGAGGAAGTGTGCGACAGCATATCGCTCATCAACCATTCAAGGGTGGTGTTGCAGGGCAATGTAGCCGATGTAAGGCAGCGGCATAAAAAACACCTTTTCAAGGTAAGGGTCGCCGAGCCTGTCATAGCTCCAAATCCCGAGTTTTTCAGGATTGACAGTATCGAGCCGGATATCATGGGCGGCTCTCAGATAATTCTGCGGCTTGCTCCGGGGGTGGCAATGCGTACCGTTATTGACTTCCTTAATCCTACATATACTATTCTCGGATTTGAGGAAATTTTCCCTACAATGAACGAAATTTTCATCGAAACTGTGACCGGAAATGAATAAGACACGATTATGGCTTGTGCTGAGGCGCGAGTATCTTTCTATAGTTGCCAAGAAATCTTTTATACTGACCACTCTCCTCGTGCCGTTTCTGATTGTCTCCATAGGGTTTGCCATGGGACTGATGATGGTACTTAATGAAGCTGAAGGCGACCATGTGGCCGTTATTGACCAGAGCGGGCGCTACGGCGCATGTCTGGAAAACACAAGTGAGTATATCTTCGAGATGCCTTCCGACTATAATGTAGGGAATATGCGTCAGAAGTTTGCGAACGATGAAGAGTCGGACGACTATGACCGGCCTCCATATTATGCTATCGTGGTCATACCGGCTACTCTCGATTCCACGTTGCAGGTCAACGTGTTCAGCTCGTCGCCTACACGTTCCTCTCTCCGTGAGGTAATCGAAGACCAGCTCAGCAAGGCCGTGTCGGATACAAGGGTCGCATCCTATGGCATACCTGAACTTGACCGTATCATAAAGGACAGTCAGGTGCAGGTGGCTGTCCGCACAAATACATGGAGCGATGACGGTGACACTTCAGTTACCTCCGACGAGCTCATGTCGGTCATCGGTCTGGCACTTGCATTCCTTACATATATGTTTGTGCTTACTTACGGAGCTATGATTATGAGTTCGGTGGTCGAGGACAAGGTCAACCGTATCGTAGAGGTAATCGTAAGTTCATGCAAGCCGGTGGAGCTGATGCTCGGCAAGATTCTCGGTGTTGCCCTTGTGGGCCTTACACAGGTCGCTATATGGGCTGTGCTTATAGGTATAGGGCTGATGGTGCTCGGGGGGCTGGGCATTGCCGGTTCCATGGATGCCTCGTCGTTTGATGCCGGTGCTGTCGGAGCAGCCGCCGATATGGCGGCCGACAGCGAGCTTGGCGATATGATTCATGCTATTCTTGGGGTGAAGTGGCTGCAACTGCTTGGCATGTTCGTCATATACTTTATTGGCGGATATATGCTTTATGCGTCGCTTTTTGCCGCATTCGGCTCGGCGGTTGACCAGCAGAGCGATGCCAATCAGTTTATGACCCCCCTGATGATGGTGATAGTGTTCTCCCTTATGATAGGCCAGACTTGTATCCAGAATCCTGACGGCACGCTTGGTGTGGTATGCTCGATTATTCCGTTCACATCTCCTATTGTGATGATGGTGCGCCTCCCCTACGATGTGCCGGCTTGGGAGATGCTTGCCTCGATTGTGGTGCTCTATGGCACTGCTGCGTTCTTTACATGGCTGTCGGCGCGTATATATCGTCGTGGTATTCTCATGTATGGACACAAATCTACTTTTGCCGACTTGTGGCGTTGGATAAAATAATCAAATCGACACATTCGCGCAGGTGATTCTGCCGAATTGTTCACAATAACGGGGAATTGGCGAAATAATCCGGCTTTTGCTTGATTGTTTCGCCAATTTCCGTTATTTTTGCGGAATATTGGAATTTGAAAAAGTATTAAAATAGTTTTCCCTATGAGTGACAGACTTTTTATATTTGACACTACTCTTCGCGATGGCGAACAGGTGCCGGGATGCCAGCTCAATACTGTTGAGAAAATCGAGGTGGCCAAGGCGCTTGAGGAGTTGGGTGTCGACGTCATAGAAGCCGGCTTCCCCGTATCGAGTCCCGGCGATTTTAATTCGGTTGTTGAAATATCAAAGGCCGTCACATGGCCTACCATATGTGCATTGACGCGCGCTGTGGAAAATGACATCCGTGTCGCCGCCGAGTCGCTGCAATATGCCAAGCATAAACGCATACATACCGGTATCGGCACTTCCGACCCTCATATAAAATATAAGTTCAACTCCAATCGCGAAGAGATTATCGAGCGCGCGGTTGCGGCTGTAAAGTATGCCAAGAGCTTTGTTGAGGATGTGCAGTTTTATGCCGAGGATGCGGGCCGTACCGACAATGAATATCTTGCTAGAGTCGTTGAGGCTGTGATAAAGGCCGGCGCGACTGTCGTCAATATCCCGGATACTACAGGATATTGTATGCCCTGGGAGTTCCGCGACAAGATAAAATATCTCATGGAGCATGTCGACGGCATACATCGTGTCACAATAGCCACCCACTGCCATAATGATCTTGGTATGGCTACTGCCAACACCATTTCAGGTGTGATGGGCGGGGCGCGTCAGGCCGAAGTCACTATCAATGGTATTGGTGAGCGTGCCGGCAACACGTCGCTTGAGGAGGTTGTGATGGCATTCCGCTCGCATAAGGAACTCGGTATCGACACAAACATCAACGCCACTAAGATATGTGGCGTAAGCCGTATGGTGTCGTCGCTGATGAATATGCCCGTGCAGCCCAACAAGGCTATTGTTGGACGCAATGCTTTTGCCCACAGCTCGGGCATACATCAGGATGGCGTGCTGAAAAATCGTGAGAGCTACGAGATTATCGACCCGAAAGATGTAGGTGTCGACGAGAATTCTATTGTGCTCACCGCCCGCTCGGGGCGCGCGGCGTTGAAACATCGTCTGCATGTGCTTGGTGTGGAACTGAGCAAAGAGGCACTCGACAAGGCTTATGAGGCTTTCCTCCGTTTGGCCGACCGCAAGAAGGAAATCAACGACGACGATGTGCTGATGCTTGCAGGCGAGCACCACAAGGCCAACCGTCGCCTGAAGCTCGATTTCCTTCAGGTTACTTCCGGAGTCGGGGTGAAGTCGGTAGCATCTATCGGACTTGATATCGCAGGCGAGAAATTTGAGGCATGTGCCTCAGGCAACGGCCCTGTCGACGCAGCCATTACTGCCATCAAGCAGATTATCCATCGCAAGATGCTTGTTAAGGAATTCCTCATACAGGCAATCAACAAGGGCTCGAATGATATCGGAAAGGTGCATATGACGGTTGAATACGACGGCAACAGTTACTATGGATTCTCGGCCAACACCGATATTATCGCCGCATCCGCCGAGGCGTTTATCGATGCTATCAATAAATTTGTACATTGACCTGATACTTTATATCTATGCCGAAAACTCTTTTTGATAAAATCTGGGATGCCCACGCCGTAAATGTCATAGAGGGTGGACCAACACAGTTGTATATCGACAGGCATTATTGCCATGAGGTGACAAGTCCGCAGGCCTTTGACGGTCTGCGCCGCCGCGGCCTCAGGGTGTTCCGCCCCGGACGCACTGTCTGTTCTCCCGACCACAATATTCCGACAAAAAACCAGGATAAGCCGATTGCCGATCCGGTGTCGCGCAATCAGGTGGAGACACTCAACCGCAATGCGGCTGAGTTCGGTCTGGATATCTTCGGGATAGGGCATGAGCGCAACGGTATAATCCACGTCATCGGGCCCGAAAATGGCTTGACACTCCCGGGCTACACGATAGTGTGCGGCGACAGCCATACTTCCACTCATGGCGCTTTTGGCGCGGTGGCCTTCGGGATAGGTACCTCGGAGGTGGAGATGGTGCTTGCCTCGCAGTGCATACTCCAGCCTAAGCCAAAGTCGATGCGTATCACCGTTGACGGGCATTTGCGTCCCGGTGTCACCGCCAAGGATGTGGCGCTTTATATAATATCACGGATGACGACATCCGGCGCCACGGGATATTTCGTTGAGTATGCCGGAGAGGTTGTCCGCGATATGTCGATGGAGGAGAGAATGACGCTATGCAATCTGTCGATTGAGATGGGCGCGCGCGGCGGCATGGTAGCCCCGGATGAAACAACATTTGCCTATCTCAAGGGACGCGACTTTGCTCCCAAGGATGACAAGTGGGATGAGGCTGTGGCATATTGGCGCACTCTCCCTACGGATTATGATGCCGTTTTCGATGCCGAGGTGAGATTTGATGCTGCCGATATCGAGCCGCGCGTCACGTTCGGCACTAATCCTGGGATGGGTATCGGTATTTCTGAGGTTGTGCCACGGAATCCCGGGGAGAATGATGCTGAACGTGCAGGATATACACGTGCGCTCCGGTATATGGGATTTGAAGAGGGAGAGAAGATTACCGGTACGCGGGTGGATTACGTGTTTGTAGGCAGTTGTACCAATGGCCGCTTTGAGGATTTCAGGCTTTTTGCGGAAATGGTCAAAGGGCGTAAGAAAGCTCCCGGAGTGATAGTATGGCTTGTGCCGGGAAGCCGCAGGGTGCTGGGACAGATTCGCAGTGCCGGACTTGACCGCATTTTTGCCGAGGCCGGATTTGAACTGCGTGAGCCGGGATGCTCGGCATGTCTTGCGATGAATGACGATAAGGTAGCTCCCGGCAGGCTTTGTGTGTCTACCTCCAATCGCAACTTTGAAGGACGTCAGGGCCCCGGTTCCCGAACGGTCCTTGCCGGCGTGCCTGTAGCCGCCGCTGCCGCCCTCACCGGATATATCACAGACCCCCGTACGCTTTAATACAGAAATGGACGAAAAGATTACAATAATAACATCCACGGCAGTGCCTCTGCCTGTCGAGAATGTGGATACCGACCAGATTATCCCTGCCCGATTTCTTAAGGCTACCTCAAGAGAGGGGTTCGGTGACAATCTGTTCCGCGACTGGCGATTCGACAAGGAAGGAAACAAGATTGACAGTTTTGTGCTCAATGACCCGCGATATTCCGGTTCGATACTTATTGCCGGAAAGAATTTCGGCAGCGGTTCCTCTCGCGAACATGCCGCGTGGGCCATACATGACTATGGGTTCCGCGTAGTAGTGTCGAGCTTCTTTGCCGATATACATAAGAATAATGAGCTCAACAACTTTGTGCTTCCGGTGGTGGTCTCTGATGAGTTCCTGAAAGAACTTTTTGATACAGTGTTTGCCGCCCCGGGCTCGCAGATATGTGTGAATCTTCCCGATCAGACCATAACAAATCTGTCGACCGGACACATGGAGCACTTCGACATCAATCCATATAAAAAACATTGTCTGCTCAATGGTCTGGATGACATATCCTATCTGCTCTCACGCAAGGATGACACCGAGGCCTACGAGCGTAAGGCAAAACATTACTAAACAGACTATAACTTATACTGATGAATTTTAAAATAGCGGTATTGCCGGGCGACGGCATAGGCCCTGAAATCTCCGCACAGGGTGTGCTCGTCATGAAAAAAGTGTGTGAGCGTTTCGGACATACTGTCGAATTCTCCTACGGTATCGTCGGTGCTGATGCCATCGATAAGGTCGGGGATCCGTTCCCCCATCAGACATATGAACTGTGTCGCGACAGCGATGCTGTACTGTTCTCTGCCGTAGGCGATCCTAAATACGACAATGACCCTGACGCGAAAGTGCGGCCCGAGCAGGGATTGCTCGCAATGCGCAAGAAACTCGGTCTGTTTGCCAATATCAGGCCTGTGACGACTTTCCCGATGCTGCTCGATAAATCACCGTTGCGTGCCGATATAATTCGTGGCGCCGATTTTGTGTGTATCCGAGAGCTTACCGGCGGCATGTATTTCGGCAAAAAGCATGAAGGTGACAATGAGGCCTGGGATACCAATTTTTATACACGCAGTGAGGTAGGGAGGATATTGCGTGTCGGCTATGAGTATGCACGCCGCCGCCGTCGTCATCTTACTGTGGTTGACAAGGCTAACGTATTGGCTTCCTCCCGCCTGTGGCGCAAGGTTGCAAAAGAGATAGCGGCAGAGTATCCCGATGTCACCACTGATTTCATGTATGTCGACAATGCGGCCATGCGTATGATTCAGGACCCTTGCTTTTTCGATGTGATGGTTACTGAAAATACGTTCGGCGATATCCTTACCGACGAGGGTTCTGTGATATCCGGCTCAATGGGATTGCTCCCGTCGGCATCGACCGGAGAGTCGACTCCGGTGTTTGAGCCTATCCATGGTTCGTGGCCCGAGGCAAAAGGCCGTAATATCGCCAACCCGATTGCTCAGATTCTGTCGGTGGCCATGCTCTTTGAATACTTTAATCTTCCGGATGAAGGCAAGGCTATACGTGATGCCGTGCAGGCTTCGCTTGAAGCCGGATTTACGACTCCCGACCTTTCGAAGCCGGGATACCGCACGTATGAGGTAGGGCAATGGATTGCCGAGCATATCTGATGTGCCGCCCGACGGTTGCAGAGACAAGATGATGCGGATGTAACTATTTGCGCATTAAAAGTGTTATAATATGGAAGTTGTTGCTGATATACAGAGATGACTTCCATATATTTTTTAATTTGTAGTATGGTCATTATGAAAAAGCGTTTGCCATTGGCAATATTTGCACTTTCTGCCGCATTTGGAGCATCTGCTCAATACTATGAGCTGGCCAACCAGTTGCCCCAGCTTTTGCGTCCGGCTCTTTCCGGCTCGTGGCAATATAAGGGGTTTGTTGATGCGACAGCAATGGCAGGACTCGGCCATAACAGGGCCAACATACTGAGTGTGTCCACATCTCAGGGATTCCAGTACACATCATGGTTCTATATGGGCGTCGGCCTGGGTGTCGATGTCGCTTTTTCAAATTACGATGGTTCACTCTCAAGAGCCGATGTGCCGGGATACTGGGAGCACGGCGCCAATAAGACCGGTGCCATGTTGCCGTTGTTTACCGATTTCCGTTTTACATTCGGTGGCGCGTCAAACGAGTTGTCGGCTTTTATTGATCTGAGGCTTGGCGCTACATTTCTGCTCGGCAACAATTATCTGGAGTTCGGCAACGGATATCTGTCCAACGACGGTCAGTTCTATCTGCGTCCGTCGGTCGGATTGCGCATTCCCGTCAATTCATCTAATTCAAAGCAGGCAGTCGACCTCGGCATCACATACCAGCTTATTACTTCGGCAAACAATTATACATGGGGAGGTCGTGGCATGAGTCTCAATGCCCTTGGCTTTACAATAGCCTACGAGTGGTGATGCGATGGCCCGTGTCATATAAATGGCCGTAGCAATATGTGTATGCCTCTGCCACCGCGGCGGGTATAGGCATATGCTGTTTTCAACAACAGTCTGCGCCAATGGCTGTGCGCTCTCTTCATTACCTCGTTGTAAAGCCTGTCGGCCTCGGGACTTTTTTCGCGGGCATAAAGCGATGCGAGAATCATGCGGCGTAGTTCAAGCCACCGTAGTTCCTTCCGGAGATTATATTTTTGCAATGTCTCCTCGCAGCAGTCGAGCGCATATTCCCATTTTTGTGCTCCGGATGAATAGTCGGTGCCGGTGATGGATTTTCTCTGTTCTACAACAAGCACTGTCGGTTGTCCGTGAATCTTTAAAACCCGGGGATTCTCAGCGGCAAGACGCATGCCTGTTTCATAATCGTCCCAGCCCAATACTTTTGCATTCCAGGCCCCGGCTTTACGGAAGAAATCGGTGCGTACGGCATAGCGCTGTGTTGAGAAAATGGCGTTGAATATATTGCGGAACATTATATCCTTGTCTGCGAAATCGCGTATGGTACTGCTTCCGTCGAGGCATCGTACTGCAACATCCCAGCCGATGATATCATTGTCAGGATATCTTACGATTGCCTCGTGTACACGCTTGAGATGTCCGTCGAGCATCAGGTCGTCAGAATCGAAAAACATCACCCACGGAGTGTTTGCTTCCTGCAATCCGCGGTTGCGTGCGGCAGCTGCGCCGGCGGTTGTTTCCTTTACGACCGTTATGCACCAACCGGCTTTGTCTTGTTTTCGGGCCCAGTGCTCCAATACTTTTGATGTGCCGTCGGTACTGTTGTTGTCGACCAGTACAACCGGACATTTCAATCCTTGTCGTTCAAGCGATTCCAATGTCGCTCCGACAATATCTTCACGGTTGAATACAGGTATGACTACAGTAAGCAAAGATTCCATAACTTACAATAAAAACGAAAAACAGCTGTTCTTTATTATATGAGAATACTGTTATTGGGCGACGCAAGCAATTACCACAATTGTCTGGCCAAAGGACTTGAAAATCTTGGACATGATGTAGTTGTCGCATCCAACGGGAGCACGTGGATGGGCACACACCGCGATATCGATCTTGACCGGCACATACCGGGAAAGGTCGGTGGGGCCATATTGGCTGCCAGGATTAAGTGGCTTATGATGTCGGGACGTCTTTCCGGATATGATGTAGTGCAGATAGGGACTCCTTTTTTTGTCACACAGCGCCCGCAGCGTCTGAAATGGATTTTCGATTTCATCCGCAGAAACAACCGTCTGGTATTGAATTCGGCATATGGCGCGGAGCCGTACTGGATAGACTATTGTCTTGACAGAGGGGGTATGCGTTACAACGAGTGGCGTATCGGCTCCGGCCCGGGACCTCTCGCAGTCAGTAGTCCCGACCTGATGACGTCGTGGAACACTCCCGAGATGAGGCATTATAATGATTATGTATTCTCTCGTTTTGACGGTGCCGTTTCCGCTCTGTGGGAATACAATGAGGAGATGTTGCGCCATTTCCCGGCAGAGAAAGTCGCATATGCCGGCATTCCTATTGATGTCGATTCATTGTCACTGCGTCCCGAGATAGATTCGATACCGGGAAAGGTAAGGATATTCCTTGGTGTACATCGCGACCGAATGGTTGAAAAGGGCACCGACCGTATGCTCGCGGCTGTAAAAAAAGTCGTGGAGCGTTATCCCGACAAATGTGAACTTACCTACGTGGAAAGTGTGCCATATAAGGATTATGTCGGAATGATGCGCTCGTCACACGTAATTCTCGACCAGCTGTACAGCTACACACCCGCTACAAACGCCATGCTCGCTATGGCGCAGGGCATAGTAGCGGTAACCGGTGCAGAACCTGAATTTTACGATTTTATAGACGAACATGACAATCGTCCCATAATAAATGCTGTTCCTGACGACGAGGCATTGTTCCGCACTTTCGAGGATATAGTGCTGCACCCTGAACGTATTCCTGCACAGTCGCGTGCATCACGCGATTTCGTCGCCACGCACAATCATCTCGATGTGGTGTCGCGTCGCTTCCTTGACTTTTGGGCTAAGGGATTGTCTAAGCCTCCGTTCCCCAATATTTGTTAACGCCGTTCCGAGCCGTCGGATGATATATGTCTGTAACGGTATATGCATCCTTTCAGCATCAACTTTAACATCTGGGGAAACGATGTGTCAAGATGTCGGCTCCGCCGGTATGCGTTGACAATAATGCGGGGAAACCATGTGACAGGATGAATCAAGGCTATTGATGCGCCGTGAGCCATGATGACACCTTCATTGAGTGCCATATGCTCCATTGTTGTAGGATTAGGGTGGCTACACAGACTCAACGGGAAATATCGTCCGGTCATATTCCGTTTAAAAGCCTGATGGAGAAATACGGCGATTTCTCCGGATTGCAATATTGGAGCATTCCGCCCGAATAGTTCGTTGAATCTGACTTTATGGCGTCGGATACTTTCAAGATTAAATGCAATTTCGAATTCCAACGGCCAATAGAAGCGCGGAGGGTGTCGTAGGTCAAATGAATACGATGGCATATTGCGTTCCATTTGGCATTCCGCTTTAAAAGCAAAGATATCGACCGATGGATTATCCTTGAAGATATCAAATAAATGCCTGATGCTTTCTTCTGTGTATATCAGGTCATCATCTGAAATCAGGCAATAGTCAGCCGTTGCTTTTGATAATGCGAAATTCCTGTTTCGGGATACACCCGTTGAAAAGTGGGAATATATATCAATGTCTTTCCTTTTCAGAGAGTCGGGGATTTGCCCGGGAACTTCGCCCCTTGGTATTTGCCATGAAACAATGTACCTTACCCCCGGTATCGGGGGTAAGGTCATTTGGCTTACTCGGATTATGCCTTGATTGCCATATGTAGCAATGAGTATGTCAAGTGTCATCGCTTATTGCTGACAATCGGTTGTTAGAAATGGCGTCCTACGGTAGTGGAGATAGCGGAGGGATCTGTTACGCGGTCGGTAATCTGTCCGTTGGCGAGGACGAATGTGGTCGGAAGCCCCTGCACATTGTAGTTCATGAGAGTCTGGGCACCCTGTGTCGAGGGATGGTAGACGGTAATCCATGGAAGGTTTTTTGCCGATTTCTTCCATTGGAATTCATCGTCGTCAAATGCCACCTGATATATCTCAAGACCCTGGTTGTGATAGCGGCGGTATGCCTCGGCCAGAAGAGCATTATAAGCGGTGGAGCCTTCGGCGGTATAGGCGGTAAAGCTCAGTATCACTGCTTTATTGCGGTTTACAGCATCTGACAGCGAGATGGTGTCGCCCTTCTCATTAGTGAGGCTGATATCGAAATACGCGAGTTCAGTGGCCTGGATTGTGTCTGTCGGCATGGTTAAGTCGGGATTCATGGCCACACGGTTGGCCAAATACAGTTGCTTGAGATATGATGTGCGTGGGTCGTCGGGCCGTTTCTCGCTATATGCATTTGCCACGGCACCGATTACCCGGTTGTCCATTCTGTCGGCGGGATTGAAAAGATATCTGCCGTTGATTTGTTTTGAGATTATATAATATGCTACAATACCCGACGGATCCGCCAGGATTGTCTGGGCGAGTTCTCTCTTGAGTTCTGAGTCGGTCAGTGCCGATTCGGCTCCCTTGGCTCTTACCGCATCCATTAGTTTTCTGTCGGCTTCCATCATGGCTTCGGCGGCGGCGCTTCCTTCGATGGTGTAGGAAGCGTCAAACAGGCTGTCGGTCGTAGCTACTGTCACAGTCTCGATGCTGTCTATCGGGAAATATATATTTCGTCCGTCAAGATTCAGTCGGTACACGTCGGGACGTCCCATGGCAGTATGGGAATATTCGAATTTGCCATTTTTCCCGGTTGTTATAGTATCGAGTGTATACCAGCGTCCGTTGTCCGATGCCTGAACAAGTATCTCTTTGCCTGCACCACCTTCGAGAGTGCCTTTTACATGCCATTGGTTGTTGCTGCATGCTGCCGCGATAAACAACAGTGCGCAGCCTGTAGCGGTTGATATATGCTTCATATCTATATTGTAGAAATGGTTGTTTGGTCTTATTTGTTGTCGTTGATGTTGAATGTGCGCTTAAGTTCGGTAGTCACCTGGTGGGCGTCAAGAAGAGCCTGCACATAATGATTGTGCATCGACATTATCTGAGGATTGCTCTCCGGGTTGAATTCTTTGTTGATCATGCTGTCATCGAGCCATTCTCCAGGACTGTCGAAATCGGTGTCGTATCCAATCTGCTGGGTGAAATCGCGCATGGCGTCATCGCGTCTCATCTGGTCGAGCGAACGCACTGATTCGGTCCATCGGTCAATCACCGACACTAATATCTCGGGAGTGATGTCCTCGATATTTACCGAGTAGCATTTATTGAAATTGTGGCATACGAATGTCCACGCATAATGGTCGTATTGCGAGCCCTCGTAGTTGAGTCGTTCTGACAGTTGCTCTACCGACGTTATTGTGCCGTCGATGATTGAGCTGAATATATCCTTGATTTTACTTTCCGGAACGATTAGCGATACAATATCGGCCCAGTCGCCCGCTACATTTACCGGCTCTTCCTGTAGCTGTTCCCAAAGAGTCTTGTCAGGATTAAGTGGTGTGTGGAGCAATTTCTTCACTATTGTCTCGCCCATGAAATAATCGATGGCGAGAGCATAGTATTCACGTCCCTTGCGTATGTACTCGCGTTTGAGTCTGAAGTTATGACGGCGCGGATAGTCGTAGTTTTCGTCTGCTTCAATCTGTTCGAGCACACTCAGCGCCCTATATAATACAATCGCTGTAAGTGGGCTTAGCGATACAGTGTTGACATAATCGAGCTTGGGAATGTCGTGACTTCGCTTGTCGCGGATACGCCATTTCAGGATGTCGCGTATGGTACCGGCTGTCTTTACGTTGGCGCCGGGATATATCAGGCTCTCGCCGTTAGGCTGGCCGATTGCATAGGAGAAGGGGAGGGCAGAGGTGTCTGGATGGCGGCTGTGTTTGCCCAACACGAGTGTGAAGTCGCCGAAATGAGCCGGCCATATTATGTAGCTGTTACTGCCCGTCTTGCAGCCATGTTCGAGTATGCCGTTGTGTATAGGCCCCGTACGGTATAAATGGTTGCTCTGGTTGGAGTTGGAGCCGGCATTGAAGAAGGCGTAGTATCCGGCAATGAGCAGGGTCGATTTGTGGTGTGATACGCAATGTGGGCCGGCGAATATACTGCACGACTCGCCGCATTCCATATGGCAGTTGGCGAAGAATACCGAATCGTGGGCCGTGAAGCCATTGCGTATCTGGCTCGCCTGGCCTACAAAAGCATTATGCACCAGCACTGAATTTTCTACCACCGCCTCCGACGAGATTATGAAATTCTCAGCGATTACATTGCAGCCTACCGTGGCCCGGAATCCTACGGTGCCGTTGATAAGAGCCGATGCTCCGCTTATCGTGGCACGGTCAAGAATGCGCACGTTCTGTATTCTTGTTGTGTCGGTGATAGTGACATATGAGCCTATTTCTCCGGTATCCGACGAATGCTCTTCCGCATATCGTCGTATCATGTTGTGGAGAGCTTCGATGAGCTGTGTGTTTTCGGCGTAGATAGTCTGTAGGAAAGATATCTGTGCCGATAGCTTGTCGTATATGAGGTTTACCCTGCTTCCGGTCTCCTCCATAACGTTTACTTTCACGCCGTTGCCGAAAGCCGTGCGTCCGTTGCATATAATGGAGCCCACGTTAGAGATGCATGTGTTTGAGCCTATGCGGTAGTTTACGATGCATTCACGTATGTGGCTTATGCGCACATTGTCACCTATCTCGCAGTCGCGCAGCGTAGCGCTGTATATGCCGGTCGGGAAGTCGAGGCCGCCAAGCCCGCGCAATGAGCCTTCGGTTATGCCAAGGCGTATGTCGCCTATGAATACGCAGTCGTGGTAGTGGCATGGCTGAAAAGGGTCAGCCACCTTCACGCGTACCCATTCGTTGCTGTGGCATCCGTTTTGCCGCAACTGTGTGATTTCATCAATAGTAAGTTCTCGAAAATTAGCCATTGCTGTCTGGATAGAATACTGTGTGATTTGTTTATATTACGCTCTGTATTGTGATAAAGCAGATTATTCCTTGTCAGATGTCGGGGCGGTATCGTCTGATTCCAGATCCTCATAGGTCTGGTATAAAAAGTCGTTGTACGGGAACCGCTGCATGTGTACCTCGCGTGCCATTTCGTAAAGTTTCTTTCGCAGTTCGTCGATATTGGTCTGTTCTTTGGCCGAGATAAACACGCAGTTGTCTGATAGTTTGGCCATCCACGAAGCCTTAAGTTCGTCGAGCGACACATTGGCTTTTGTGCGCGGTGTCAGGTCATCCTCATCTTTGGGTGTATATGAGAATGCATCGACTTTGTTGAATACGACAATCATCTTCTTGTCGTTGTCTTTACCGCAGATATCGGCCAACGTGCGGTTGACAACCTCTATCTGTTCCTCAAACTGCGGGTGGCTTATATCCACCACATGTACAAGTATGTCGGCGTCGCGCACCTCGTCGAGTGTCGACTTGAATGAGTTGACCAGATGGGTAGGGAGCTTGCGTATGAATCCTACCGTGTCGGTAAGCAGAAACGGCAGATTGTCGATAATCACCTTGCGCACGGTGGTGTCAAGTGTGGCGAACAGTTTGTTCTCGGCGAACACATCGCTTTTGCTCAGCAGATTCATGAGGGTGGACTTGCCTACGTTGGTATATCCTACGAGGGCCACTCGGGTAAGTTTGCCGCGATTTTTACGCTGTATTGACTTCTGCGAGTCGATTCTGACGAGTTCGGCCTTGAGGCGCGATATTTTGTCGAGGATGATACGGCGGTCGGTTTCAATCTGCGTCTCGCCGGGACCGCGCATGCCTATACCGCCACGCTGACGCTCCAGGTGGGTCCACATTCTGGTAAGGCGCGGGAGCAGATACTGGTACTGGGCCAGTTCGACCTGGGTCTTCGCATTGGCTGTCTGCGCGCGCTTTGCAAATATGTCGAGAATAAGGCTTGTACGGTCGAGAATCTTAACCTTCAGTTCGCGTTCAAGATTGGCCACCTGCTTGGTCGTAAGGTCATCGTCGAATATTACGAGTCCTATGCCGTTTTCCTCGACATACTGCTGTATTTCTTCAAGTTTGCCTTTCCCTACGAATGTACGTGGGTTGGGATAGTCGACTCTCTGGAGAAAACGTTTCTCGGTGACAGCACCGGCTGTATCGGCGAGGAACGCGAGTTCGTCGAGATATTCGTTGGCTTTGGCTTCCGGCTGCTGAGGAGTGATAAGTCCTACGAGCACGGTGCGCTCCGATACCGGATTGGAGATTATATCTTCTTTCATAATCGTAAATGGTTCATTCGCCTCCGAGCAGACGTCGGTACTCTTCGGGCGAGTTGATAAGTCGCAGCCCTTCGGTAAATGTCGGGTTGTGCATGTTGGCAATGCGGTAGTACGAGCCTGCGTCGTAGAGGTCGCGTGCAAGCATCGCTTTTACTACCATCGATATATATTCGCGGCTCTTTTCATATTCTTCCCGGTTCATTTTCACACCTTCGTCCTCGGCACTCTTTGTGAGAGAATCGAGCATTCCGGGGGTTACGTCGAACCGGTTGGCAAAGTCATCGACCGTAGGATAGTCGCGAAGCAGCGAGGCGCGGTGGCTGTCGATATATCCGATTGTATATTTTACAATCATGCCTTTGGCCATCAGGTCGCGGTAGTATGGAGTGAACCATGCCGTGTCGAGTGGCACGGCTACATCGGGCATTATGCCTCCTCCGCCATACACCGTGCGTTGTTTCTTAAGTGTGGTAAAACGCAGACTGTCGGGCATCACCTTGCGCAGACTGTCGGGATGCATCAGTTCGCCCGAGTCAAAGCGCTTTTTGATGTCGAGTGCATAGTCGTCGATGTCGCCCTTTACATAGGGCTTCTGTATGCAGCGCCCCGACGGGGTGTAATATTTTGCAACAGTGAGACGTATCATTGATCCGTCAGGAAACGGAAACGGCCGCTGTACCAATCCTTTTCCGAAAGTACGTCGCCCGGTGATTACACCACGGTCATGGTCCTGGATGGCTCCTGACAGAATCTCGCTGGCCGAGGCCGAATATTGGTCGACAAGCACTACCACACGTCCGTCGTGGAAGTCACCGTCGCGAGGCGCGCGGTATGTATGGTTGGGTGTCTTTGGCCCTTCGGTGTATACTATCATATCGCCTTTGTCGAGGAAATGCGCTGCAATTTCCTGGGCGGCGTTCAGATATCCTCCGCCATTTCCCTGAAGGTCAATGATGAGATTTTTCATCCCCTCTTTTTTCAACTTTTCAAGAGCTTCCGAAAATTCCTTGGGAGTCTGTTCGGCAAAGCGCGATATACGTATATAGCCTGTTGTGGGGTCGGCCATATAGCTTGCGTCGACACTGTATATGGGTATATCGGCGCGGGTGATGGAAAAATCAATAAGCCCGGGCACATTCTGACGCATTACCTTGACGTCGACGCGAGAGCCCTTGGGCCCGCGCAGGCGGCGCATGACGTCGGAATTCTTCATTTTTACACCGGCGATAATCGTGTCGTCGACCTCGATTATCCTGTCGCCCGGCAGTATGCCTACACGTTCCGAAGGCCCTCCGGATATGGTCGATATCACATACAGCGTGTCCGATGCCATATTGAACGAGATGCCAACTCCGGAGAAGTTGCCGTTGAGCGGTTCGTTGAGTTCCTTGGTCTCTTCGGGGGTGGAATATATAGAATGAGGGTCGAGGGTCTTGAGCATTGCCCGTATGGCCTCGTCTACGATTGTGTCTCTGTCGACAGGCTCCACATAATAGTGCGATATGAGATCTTCCGCAATCTGGAGTTTTCGGTTGGCCGGCAGAGGTGTCATCTGTGCGGCCGAGGGTATGAATGTTGTTGCCAGCATTGCCGCAGAGAATATGCTTAACAAAAAGTGTCTCATCAGGAAAATTACGATAGTAAGTTAATGTATGGCGGTTCGTGAAGGATTGGGGATTATGTCTGTGGACATTCTCTCAATGATGCTCACGAACCGTATACTTATATATTAATGTATATCTGTATCGGAGTGTTCGCAGTCGGGAGCTTTTGGTACAAACTGGCTTATGTCGTAGCCGCAGCGGTCGAGGTCGCGTACCATGGTCGAGCTTACATACTGCAGTTCGGGTAGGGTATACAACAGTACTGTCTCGATTCCCGAGATGCGGCGGTTGGCATAAGCGAGGTTGCGCTCATACTCATAGTCGGCTACCGTACGCACCCCGCGAAGTATGAATTGGGCTCCGTGGCGGGCAGCTACGTCAACGGTAAGTCCGTCGTAGCTTGTCACCTCTACACGAGGCTCATCGGCCATCACGCCTTTTATGTGTTCCACACGTTCGGATGTCGGGCGGTAGCATCGTTTTGAGTCGTTGATACCTACGGCCACTATTATTCGGTCGAATAATTCAAGGCCTCTGTTGATTATCGACAGGTGGCCTATTGTGAATGGGTCGAATGTGCCCGGATATAGAGCTATGCGCTCATGATATTTGGGAGTCATCTTCTACTACAAGGTTGTCAATGATGAAATTTTGTCGCTCGGAAGTGTTTTTGCCCATATAGAACTCAAGCAGTTCGCCTACGGCATCTTCCTTGCGCAGTGTCACGAGGTCGAGCCGCATTTCGGGCCCGATAAATCCGCGGAACTCTTCGGGAGAAATCTCTCCGAGACCTTTGAATCGGGTTATCTCGGCATTGTTGCCGAGCCTGGCTATCGCAGCTACACGCTCCTCCTCGCTGTAACAGTAATATGTTTCGTCGGCGACTGAACTTTTTTTCCCTTTGGCTGCGCCACGCCGGCGGTTTACATTCTTGTTTCTTACTCTGAAAAGCGGGGTCTGCAACACGTATACATGCCCTTTCTTTATCAGCTCGGGGAAAAACTGGAGGAAGTATGTGAGCAGAAGCAGGCGTATGTGCATTCCGTCGACATCGGCGTCGGTGGCTATAATCACGTTGTTGTAGCGCAGGTCGTCGATGCTGTCCTCTATGTTGAGGGCCGCACGCAGCAGGGCGAATTCGTCGTTCTTATACACGTCGACAAGAGGCATGCCGTAGGTGTTGAGAGGCTTGCCTCGCAGTGAGAATACAGCCTGGGTGTCGACATCGCGTATCTTGGTGATTGAGCCGGCGGCTGAGTCACCCTCGGTTATGAATATCGACGAGGCGTTTTTGCGCTCTTCATCCCCCTTGGTATCGCTGAGATGCACACGGCAGTCGAGCAGCTTCTTGTTGTGCAGGGCTATTTTCTTTGCTTTCTCGCGCACAGCCTTTGTGACACCGGCCATTGCCTTGCGTTCCTTTTCGTTCTGCTGTATCTTCTTAAGGAGTATGTCGGCAGTGTCAAGATTGATATGCAGATAATTGTCGAGTTCCTTTTTTACAAAATCACCGATGAATTTTGCTACGCTCGGTCCGTTGGGGCCCATGTCGCGCGACGTGAGCTTGATTTTTGCCTGCGAGTCAAACACCGGCTCTTCAATCTTTACCGATATGGCGGCCACGATGCCTCCCCTTATGTCGGAATACTCGAAGTTTTTGCCGAAATGTTCCTTGATAGTTCTGGACAGTGCCTCGCGGAAAGCTGTGAGGTGGGAGCCGCCCTGCGTGGTGTGCTGGCCGTTGACAAATGAATAATATTCTTCGCCAAACTGCTTTGTGTGGGTGAGAACACATTCGATATCGTCGCTGCGCAGGTGTATTATCGGATAAAGCGGGTCCTGCGTCATATTTTCTTTCAGCAGGTCGAGCAGACCGTTGCGCGAATAGTAGCGTTTGCCGTTGAGAAATATAGACAGTCCGGTGTTGAGGAAAGTATAGTTTTTAATCAGACGCACGATATACTCCTCGTGATAGCGGTAATCGCGGAATATGGTGGCGTCGGGAGTGAAGCGCACAAGTGTGCCGTTGGGCTGGTCGGAGGCCTCCACCCGGCTGTCGCTTATGATTTCCGCACGCTTGTAGTCGACGGCATGGGTCATGCCGTCGCGCCAGCTCTGTATGTAAAAATCCGTCGAGAGCGCATTTACCGCCTTGATGCCGACTCCATTCAGACCCACCGACTTTTTAAACGCCTTTGAGTCATATTTCGCTCCGGTATTCATCTTTGAGCTGACATCTACGATTTTGTCCAGCGGTATGCCGCGTCCGAAGTCCCTTACAGTGATGGTCGTGTCGGTAACAGTCACTTCGATATGCTTTCCGAACCCCATCATATACTCGTCGATGGCGTTGTCGAGCACTTCCTTCAGCAGCACGTACACGCCATCGTCGCTCTGCGAGCCGTCGCCCAGGCTTCCGATATACATGCCGGGACGCAGGCGTATATGCTCGCGCCAGTCGAGTGTCTTGATGTCGTCGCCGGTGTAGTTTGATGGCAGTTGCGGTTCGTTGGCTTCGGGAGCCTCGTCGGGAAGTTGTGGAGTGTATTCTTGTTCTGAGTTGGTGGATGCCATTCTGTCTGATAGTTAAAAATGCGGTAAGAGAATCATACCTGCCTAATCAATTCACAAATTTAATAAAAAAATACAACAATGTAGCCTCGCATATCTAAAAATGGACTATATTTGCTAATAAAAGCATCGATTATGGCTGTAGAAATAGAGCGCAAATTTTTGGTAAAGAACCACGATTACCGGCACATGGCAGTCGGCAGTACTCGTATTATGCAGGGGTATCTCTCGACTGAGATAAGGGCCACGATAAGGGTCCGGTTGTGTGGCGACAATGCTTACCTTACTGTCAAGGGTGCAAATATCGGCTCTGTGCGCGACGAATGGGAGTATGAGATTCCTGTCGACGATGCCATGCGCATGCTTGAGCGCTGTGCGGCGGGAGCTGTTATCGACAAGGAGCGCTACCGTGTGCCCCACGAAGGGCATATGTGGGAAGTCGACGAATTCCATGGTCACTATGAGGGGCTTGTAGTGGCTGAGGTAGAGTTGTCGGATGAAAACGAGGAGGTGGCTATCCCCGACTTTGTAGGGAAGGAGGTCACAGGCAATACCCGGTACTATAATTCGGTGATGGCCTCTGCCGACAATCTGCGTGTTGTCGACGGGCGTCTTGTCTGAAGTGCTGCCACTACACACTGCGCCCCGGCACGGGAACTTTCCCGGGCCGGGGCGCAGTGTGTAGTCAATGGTCGAGTGGTCAGCCCCGTTTCACCAGTTTTACCACATTCTCCACATGGGCTGTATGCGGGAACATGTCTACCGGCTGTATCTCCTCTATGCGGTACTTGGCGTCGAGCATAGCGAGGTCGCGTGCCTGTGTGGCGGGATTGCAGCTTACGTATACTATGCGCTCAGGTTCGGCATTGAGTATCACTCCTACCACATCTTCGTGCATGCCGGCGCGAGGAGGGTCTACAATCATCACTTCCGGGCGTCCGTGGATTTCGATAAATCCGTCGGTGAGCACATCTTTCATGTCGCCGGCAAAGAATTCGGTATTTTCGATGCCGTTGGCTGCCGAGTTGATTTTAGCGTCCTCAATGGCTTCGGCTACATATTCTATGCCTATTACCTTGCGGGAGTTTTCTGCCACGAAGTTGGCTATGGTGCCCGTGCCGGTATAGAGGTCGTAGACGAGTTCATTGCCCGACAGTCCGGCAAACTTTCTGGCCACCTTGTAGAGTTCATATGCCTGGCGCGAGTTGGTCTGGTAGAATGATTTCGGGCCGATGCGGAATCGGAGTCCCTCCATCTCTTCCTCGATATAGTCGCGGCCTTCGAATGTCACTACAGTCTGGTCGCCGATAGTATCGTTGACTTTGGTGTTGATAACATAAAGCAGCGATGTGATTTCCGGAAATTCGGTCGCTACGGCGTTGAGCAGTGACTCGATTTTCTCGCGGTCATCTTCGCCAAACTGCATCAGAGCCATCACCTCGCCTGTCGATGCGATACGTACCATCAGGTTGCGCAGCAAGCCCTGCTGCTGGCGCAGGTCGTAGAATGTGTATCCGTGTGAGCGGCCGTAATCGCGGATGAAGTTGCGCAGACGGTTGCCCAGATTGTCCTGAAGGTGGCAACACTCTATGTCGAGCACCTTGTCGAATGCGCCGGGGATGTGGAATCCGGCTCCGTCGCGGTCGGTGAATTCCTCGCCTGATTCAAGCTGCTCACGTGTAAGCCATTTTTTGTTGGAGAATGTATACTCCATTTTGTTGCGGTACTCCCATATATCCGACGAACCCAGAATAGGGTTGATTTCCGGCGCATCCACTTTGGCGATGCGCTGTACGGCATCCTCTACCTGGCGCTGCTTGCATTGCAGCTGAAAAGAGTAGGGGAGATGCTGCCAGCGGCATCCGCCGCATATTGTGAAATGGTCGCAACGGGGCGCCACACGTATCTCTCCGGGAGTAATCAGGCGCTCGATGCGGCCGTCGGCATAGCTTTTGCGCTTTTTCAGCAACTTTATGTCGGCAATGTCGCCTGGTGCGGCAAACGGCACAAACACGACCAGTCCGTCTACACGTGCGAGGGCATTCCCTTCGGCGGCGACATCGGCTATCTCTATATGCTCCAGTACCGGGAGCTCCTTGCGTTTTCTTGACATCTGTTTCTTCTGCGAAATTTTTTTGCAAAATTAATGAATTTTATCGCTACTTTTGCACTCGATTTGCCCATTTCCCCTTTTTACCCCCTATTATGTCGGCCGGTTGCGGGTATGGCGCTTATCCGCAGACAATATTCAGATCCTTAAATTTCAGTATTCCGGTATGGTAACACTTATGTTAGTAGTCTTTGTGATAGGCTATCTGCTTATTGCTTTCGAGCATGTGATTCACATCAATAAGGCCACATTCGCGCTCCTTATGTGCGGAGTTCTGTGGGCTATCTATGCACTCGTCACTCATGACCCGGCTACATCCCACGATCTTGTCGTGGCGCTTGGCGACACCTGTGAGATTGTCGTGTTTCTTATCGGAGCCATGACGATTGTTGAGCTTATCGACCGTTATGGAGGCTTCCATATAATAGTAAAGCACATACGTGCCGAAAATAAGCGCGGACTTATGTGGGTGCTCGCTTTTGTCGCTTTCTTCATGTCGAGTATCCTTGACAACATGACGACGACCATCATCATGGTGATGATGTTGCGTCGCATGCTGCGCGACCAGAAGGAACGCTGGCTGTTTGCCTGTGTCATCGTGATAGCCGCAAACAGTGGAGGTGCATGGTCGCCTATCGGTGACATAACGACAATCATGCTGTGGATGAAAAATTATGTAAGTTCCGTCGACCTTATCGTAAACCTTCTCGTGCCCTGCATCGTGTCGGTGGTAATCCCCGTGTTCCTCGCTTCGCGCCAGATACAGCCTGCGCCGGTCGAGGCTCTTAACGCGCAGGACCAGCGCATAGGATATGAAATCTCCAAAGAGCACCACAACCTCTCGATACTTATCCTCGTGTGTGGCGTAGGAGGTCTGCTCTTTGTGCCTATGTTCAAAGCGCTCACCGGTCTCCCTCCATATATGGGAATACTGATTTCGCTAAGTGTGCTGTGGCTTATAACCGAACTTGTGGTGCGCCACTACAACCTCGACGGCAAGATTGAGGGCCGTATCTCAGGCGCTCTGAAGTCGATAGATATGCCTACAATCCTGTTTTTCCTCGGAATCCTTATGGCTGTAGCCGCCCTGCAGGAGGCAAAGATTCTTACCGCACTGGCCACATGGCTCAATGAGGCCATACACCAGCCCTACATCATCAACGGCATTATCGGTGTGTTGTCGTCGATTGTCGACAATGTGCCGCTTGTGGCCGCATGCATGAATATGTATCCGGTGGCTTCGGAAGCGATGATTCAGGCCTCGGCCGACCCATCGTATATGATGGCGTTTGTAGAGGATGGCCTGTTCTGGCACTTGCTTACTTTCTGCGCCGGTGTGGGAGGTTCGATGCTTATTATCGGATCGGCCGCAGGTGTTGTGGCCATGGGTATCGAGAAAATTCCGTTTATGTGGTATATGAAGCGTATCACATGGATGGCTTTTCTCGGATATATCGCCGGTATGGTGATGATTTGGCTTGAGACTTTTGTAATACATATCTGATAGTCTGTCGGAGTCATGATATAAGTAAGAACTTGTTTAATAATTTTTACGACTTACTTATAACGTCAGGCGTTGCTGCGGATAGTCCGCGCAACGCCTGACGTGCTATGTGTCATACTGTCGAAACGGTCGGCTCAACAATTGGACTATGCGCGGTGTTTATAAATCAATACGACACATTAATTTAGCCAAGAGTTATGTTACGACAGGTTATACTTACCGCTACATTGATTGGGCTGGGCGCCGCAGGCGCGTCAGCGCAATTCTTCTCTTTCGATGCCGGCACAGACGGTGTCAATTTCCATCTGTCTAATTTCTATCCCGCTCCGCGCATGCCTGTTGTGCTTACACTGCCTCGCGTGGTTGAGCCGTATCATCCGGCTGTGATGCTGACTCCGGCTCCGAGGTATTACCACAAGGCCATCAAGAAAGCCGCCAAAGCCTATCGCAAGGAGATGCGTCATCACAATTATTATGCATCTCCGGCATTGATGTATGTCGGATATGATTATGATGATGATTACGATGACTACATGGAGGATATGCACAAAGCCCGCAAGAAGGCTTACAAAGCATACAAGAAAGAGATGAAGAAGCATTACAATCATCATCATCATCACCATCACCATCACGATGATGACTAAAAGCTTGTTTAATAATAAGTGTAAAAGTCATATTCAAGAGGGGGTATCAAGCGTCGCTTGATACCCCCTCTTGAATGCTATATGAGATTTTGTGCCTATTCGAAGTGGGTGAAACTGAGCGGGAGCAGAGAGTGGACAGAATCCAGCACATAGCACTGGCGGCTACCCGCAAGCACTACACGCACGTTGTGGCCGGCAAGTGTCTCAAACTCAAGCAGCGCCTGGCGGCATGCGCCACATGGCGAAATAGGATCAGCCAATTCGCTCCCCGTCGTGTCGCGGGCGGCGATGGCTATAGTCTTGAACTTTGCGTCGGGATAGGTGGAGTGTGCGTAATATGCCGCTGTGCGTTCCGCACACAGGCTTGACGGTGTGGCTGCATTCTCCTGGTTGGAGCCTGTGACGATTTCGCCGTTGTCAAGCAGTATGGCCGCGCCTACATGAAATTTGCTGTAGGGTGCATAGGCCCGATAGGTGGCTTCGCGCGCTTTCATCACGAGCACACGGTCGGTCTCTGTAAGTTCGTCGTCGCGCAGGGCGGTGACGGGGACTGCAATATCGATTCGTTTCATATCTTTTGTACTTGAATTGTTGGTTTCTGCTGTCGCCAAAACCGGCGGCAGAGACAAATATACTATTTTAATGTGACATCGCACTCACTGTTCCCCTTTTTTGTAACTTTGTAGTTAATTTAACCATCCTTTTAGCTTTGGAAACGAATACTACCGTTACTACCGACAAGGAGGCATGCCGCATATTGGTATCGCTGCTTGAGAAGCATTGTGTCGAGGAGGCTGTTGTGTCGCCCGGCTCACGTAATGCTCCGCTGATGATGGCACTGAGCGCATCCGGCTCAATACGCTGTACTGTTGTCATCGACGAGCGCAGTGCTGCTTTTATCGCCCTCGGGAAGGCATCCGTGACAGGGCGTCCTGTAGTGCTTGTCTGCACATCGGGCACGGCTTTGCTGAATTATGCTCCGGCGGTAGCCGAGGCATATTACCGCAAGGTGCCTCTGATTGTGGTGTCGGCCGACCGCCCGGTAGAGTGGATTGACCAGGATGACAGTCAGACTCTGCGCCAATATGAGGCTCTTGCCAACTATGTAAAGGGAAATTATAATATTCCCGCTGACTGCTCGGCTCCTACCCGGCAATGGTATGCCAACCGCATGGTCAACGATGCGCTTATATCCGCCACTTCGGGCCGACAGGCTCCGGTGCATATAAATGTGCAGCTTGACGCGCCTCTGGGGGGTATGGCGGGATGGAATGACACACGCTGGACTGCGCGCACCGTAGGGATTATACAGCCCGACCAGCGTCTGTCTCATGCCGATGCTGCATCTCTTGCCACGATTGTGTCGACGTCGCCGCGGGTGCTCGTCATTGCCGGATTCCACAATCCTGACGTGGCTCTGCGTGATGCCCTTGAACGCCTGTCGCTACGTGGCAATGTAGCGGTGATGACCGAGACGATATCCAACCTCTCCTCTCCGCGGTTTATCAATGCCATCGACTCTGTGCTAAGCATTATGTCGGAGGACGAGCTCGACCATATGCGTCCCGACCTGGTGATAACTGTCGGTGGTGCCATAGTGTCGCGATTTATCAAGCAGTATCTGCGGCGTGTACATCCCGACGAACATTGGCATGTGGGCCTTTCCGACACGACTATCGATTGTTTCCAGTCGCTTACACAGCGTATCGATATGGAAGCCGCGCCATTTTTCAGCGGACTGCTGTCGGTTATAGATGAGGATTGTATTGCGTGCTGTCAGTCGGGATATTATGAGGCATGGATGGCGCTCGACTGTTCTGCAAGGAAGATTCACTCCTACTTTCTCCAATCTGCGCCATGGAGCGATTTACGCGCCGTGTCCACTCTTATGGATGCCGTCCCGGAGGGTACGGCCTTGCAGCTTTCCAACGGTACATCGGTGCGATATGCCCAGCTGTTTCCGGCACTGCAGTGCTCGCGTGCCGACAGCAACCGCGGAGTAAGCGGTATCGATGGCTCAACCTCTACGGCCATAGGCGCTGCTTCGGCGTTTCCCAATCGGCTTACGATGTTGCTGACAGGCGACATGAGCGCACAGTATGACATCGGCGCTCTGGCTGCACCGTGTATACCGCCCACATTCCGTATGGCGGTGCTGTGCAATGGCGGAGGCGGCATATTCCGTTTTATCGACGCTACACGCTCGATGCCGATACTCGACCGCTTCCTTGTTGCCGACCGGCCGTTCCCATTGCGGCAGTTGGTCGATGCATATGGATTTGCCTATCTTGAGGCATCATCCGAAGCTGAGCTCGTCGCTGTGCTGCCTGAGTTTTTCTCTCCGTCCGACCGTCCGGTGATTCTTGCCATCAATACTCCCGGCGATGTCAGCGCCAATATACTGCGCGACTATCTCGGATTGCAATGACTACATCCTTTAATACCATTTGTTTGTCTCGCCGATAGATACCTTGACCTTGAGGCTTGACGAATGGGAGTCGGCCGAGGTGTGCATGATAAGCGCGGCGGGCGACTAGTCCATTGTGTCGGTCACTCGCCGAGCCGTGAACCCCTTTGAAAGTGCCGGAGTCGGATTTCATCAAGCCGATTGCCCCGGAGGATGGTCATTACGCCGGCAACGTATACCTTTTGACATCCGGAAAGACTTTCTCGGCTGCCGCATCTTTTGCATGGACGTTTGCCGAATGCAATATCGGTACGATTATCGGCGAAGAGACCGGAGGGATGAGTGTGTGCTACGGTGATAAACTCTGGTATCATCTGTCTGTGTCAGACCTCGAGTGTGGCATTTCATTCAAGCGCTTCTGGTATCTTAATGCCGATGAAGATTATTCATGGAGCAATGCCCGATATAGCGGTACCGGCCTCCATGGCTCTTGACAAAGCACTCTCCCTGATTAAGCGTAAGTAAGTCGTAAAATAATTTTTACGACTTACTTAAAAAAACTATCTTTGCCATCGGATTGGCATAGCCGATCCGCGACATTTTTGAAAATCAAGAAGCGTTATGCTTATTTCGTAGTCGGGAACGTAGGAAATTCAAGACTTATCCGAGAGTAGGCATAGTGGTTCTCACGCGTATAGCGTGGGCTGCTATTCCCACATCTTTGGATAAAGGTTTTCCTACGACCTCCGACTCATGACGTGGCATAGTTGGCTCACGTATTTCTTTATCAGATACAACAGCCGCAGAGTCAGTGGCTGAACTATAAACTCTTGTGTAAGGTAATAGTATAACTTTACTTCGGGGTTTAATAATCATATTTTCAGATGCGTAAAGGAATTATGCTCACAATGATTTGCGGCATTGTTGCCACAACAGCCGGGGCACAGACAGAGACTTCTGATTCTATCAGGGCGCAACAACTTGACGAAGTCGTAATCGAGGCATCCAATCAGCGCATAAATGCAGAGGTGTCGACCTATATACCTATGGTACGTCAGAAAAACGCGGCTCAAAACGCTGTATCGCTTCTTTCGCAAATGTCTATTCCTCAGATTAGCGTAGACCCGGTCAGTCAGACGATACAGACCGCACACGGACAAGATGTGTCTGTATTCATTGACTTTATCCCTGCTACTTCTGAGGACTTGAAGGGCATGAGAACGCAGGATGTGAAGAAGGTCGAGTATTACACTCATCCGGCTGATGCACGTTTCCAAGGCGCTAAATATGTCATTAATTTCGTTATGCAGAAATACGAATGGGGTGGTTATACGAAGCTCAACGCCAACAAATGGTTTGGAGTAAACCGCACTGAAGGCTCTGTATATTCAAAAATTGCATACAAGAAAATGACATTCGACTTATTTGCCGATGAAATATATCTGACGAATCGGCATACGGGGCAGAATTCGGTTGAGAATTTTAGGTTTGCCGACTTGTATGGAATGGGACCAAAGGATGTGAGCAGAGTATCTGAAATGAGATTGGGGCGTTATCGCAACAATAGCAATGATATAAGTTTCAGAGCATTGTATGACACCGAGAATATACAGATATCAAATCGCATAGCCTATAGCCTGACAAATGTGCCACGGAATGATGTCGGTAATACTCTGACATACTCCGACGCTTTGTTCCCCTCCACAGAGTCATTCACAAAAACCTCGTCAAAAGATTGGGCCTTAAAATACAGCGGGGAATATTTCTTCATGCTCTCAAAGCAGACGGGGCTGAATGTTGATGCCAGTTATACCTACGGCCATAATGACCTTAACTCCGACTATACCGCTCATGATGACCTTTCGATTATAAATAATGCAAAGGAGGAGATTCACAAATTGAGTGTATATCTTCATTTGAACTGGAATCCCGGCAAAGCCAATCGCTTCTTTACGAATTTCGGAGTGCAGCACGACTGGAACATCATTAATTATTATGGCAATTCCCCGTCGAAGCAAAAATATGATGTCGGTATATATTTTCTTGGACAGAATTATCAGCATGTTTTTAACGAAAAATGGAATGTCGGAGCCGGTTTGGCGTGGATATGGGAGACAAACAGAATCTCAGGAGTAAATGCCGACAATAATTTCCCCCAGACCAATATTAATGCCACATGGTCGCCCAACGACAAGCATCAACTTTATCTCACTGCCAATTATGGTTCAATGTTTCCGGGCTCATCACAAAAGAGTCCCAACATGCTTCAGCAGGATGAACTTATGTGGTATCGCGGAACACCGGAGCTGAATGACTACAAATACACAAACGCACTGCTTTCATACACATGGTTGCCAGACAATCGGTGGCAGCTGTCGGCTGATGCTTATTTAGGGATGATTAAGGACCGGTGTGTCACGCTTTATTCTCCCACAGGTCCCGACGGCACTATGCTACGTCAATATTTTAATGGAGGCAACTATTTCAGCGAATATATCGGGGTCAGTGCCACAGGCAAATTTTTCGGAGGTAAACTGGTAGGCAAACTACGCCCTCAATTCTGGATTCGCAAGACCACAGGCGAGTATGCTTGGCATGACAATCAACTTACATGTACGGCTCAGCTCAATTACTACCTGGACAGCTTCTACATTTTCGGATGGTATATGACTCCCGGAAAATATCAGGAGACTCACAGTGGTGTTATCAGTAAATCTCCTTCAAAATATCAGATTGAAATCGGATGGGGGAAGAATGGCTGGAATATAAGTGCGTCAGCGTACAATTTTGCTCATACATCATGGGAAGACCTCAGAGAAACCCTCACAAGCGAATATTACAGTTTTGACCGCACTACATTCGGCACTCAGCATCATGCGCGATATACTATTTCCGTATCCTACACTATCGGATATGGCAAAAAGGTACAGCGCAAAAACGAGATTTCAGGCTCAGGCACAGCCGACTCGGCAATCTTGAAATAAGCGACGTTGACGGTCAATAGATAAGGTGTTCGCGGCGCGAGGCGTCGATGCGTAGAAGTATGAACAGCAGGAAGGTGAAGCCCCACAGCGAGGAACCGCCGTAACTGAAAAATGGCAACGGGATGCCGATAACGGGACAGAGCCCGATGACCATGCCTATGTTGATGGCGATATGGAATATCAGGTAGGAGGCCACACAATAGGCGTAGACGCGGCCAAATGTGGTGGGCTGACGCTCGGCTATCGAGATGATGCGGAGTATGAGTGCCAGAAACAGCAGAAGCACTACCGCTGATCCCAAAAATCCCTCCTCCTCGCCGATTGTGCAGAATATGAAGTCGGTATGCTGCTCGGGCACATATTTCAGTTTAGTCTGTGTGCCGTTGAGAAATCCCTTGCCGAAGGTGCCTCCCGAGCCGATGGCTATTTTCGACTGGTTTACGTTGTAGCCGGCTCCGCGCAGGTCTTCCTCGATGCCGAGCGACACCTTGATGCGTTGCTGCTGGTGGGGCTGAAGCACGTCGTTGAACACCTTGTTGACCGAAAACAGAAAACATATGGAAAGTACTGCCGCACCGGCGGTGACGAAAATCTCGCGCTGAGGTATGCGCAGAGCCTGAAACAGAATGTAGCCTATGGCTGCGCCGATTACTGTCAGAAAGAATACCAGACCGGGAATCACCACACCGCAGACAGCGAGCAGCCATGCCAGAATGCCGGTAGCGGTAAACCATACAAGCACGTTGCGCGCCACTGTCTGCAATTTGCAGTATATGGCGAGCATGGCCACAAGGCCGGCCTCAATCATGACAAATACAGCTACCTCTCCCGAAGGGATACCGAGCACAAGTGTCTCTGTATACTTTATCGTCGTCACGAAAAACACTACGGTGGCGAGTGCGGCTGTAAGCACAAGCCCGCTCATACCCTCGCGGTAGAGCACAAAAAACAGAGCCAGATAGGCGAGTGCCGAGCCGGTCTCTTTCTGTGCGAGGATGAGGAATATCGGGAGGAAGATAATCAGCAGGGCTTTCAGGTAGTTGGAGGCGCTTGCGTTGAGACTGAAATTATAGGATGAGAATAGCTTGGCGAGAGCAAGCGCTGTGGCAAATTTGCCGAACTCGGCCGGTTGCAGACTCATTGGCCCCAGCACGAGCCACGACCTTGACCCCTTGATGTCGGGCGCAATGAATATAGTGACAATCAAAAGTAATATCACCACACCGTAGATTGGGTAGGCGTATGCCTCGTATACTCTGAAGTCGATAAGCATTATCATGGCCCCGGCCAGGAAGGCCAGGCCGACCCATCGCAGCTGCTTGCCGGAGAACTCGTCGAACGAGAACATGGATGCATTGTCGAAGTCGTAGCTCGCGGCATAGATGCTTACCACGCCGCACAGCACGAGCAGCACGTATATTATCACTGTCGGCCAGTCGAGGCCGCGCAGCAGCGATGATGCGTTAGTGTTTCTTGACTCCACTGCTTATGATTGTGTTTGATTCAAACATGCGTTGTTCAATATATTTGCGCTCGGGGGCGATGGAGTCGTTGAGATATTTCTCCATCATCAACGAGCCGATAGGCACACCATATGTGGCGCCGAACCCGGCATTCTCTACGTAAACACAGATTGCAATCTTCGGGTCGTCGTAGGGGGCAAAGCCTATGAATGCCGAATGGTCCTTGCCGTGGGGGTTCTGAGCCGTACCGGTCTTGCCGGCCACGGCCACATCCTTGAGGTTGGCAAGGCGGCAGGTGCCTCCGAGCACGGCCATGCGCATACCTTCGGCTACATCAACGAAATGCTGTCGGTCGATGGTGGGGACGCGCTTCTCGGTTATCTCTTTCGGGAGTATGGTGTCCTGTATCTCTTTTACGATATGTGGGGTGACAAACCATCCGCGGTTGGCTATCGTGGCACAGAGGTTGGCTATCTGGAGCGGGGTGGCAAGTATCTCACCCTGGCCGATTGCAATGGATATTATTGTGTTGGCGCTCCATCGCCCCTCTCCGTAGATTTTGTTGTAGAACTGTGCGTTGGGTATGAATCCGCGTCCTTCGCCCGGTAGGTCGACTCCAAGGCGGTAGCCATAGCCGAGCGATACGAGATGGCGTTTCCACACCTCGAACGCCTCGGCGGTCGAGCCATATTTCGAGCGGTTGTTGTCAAGCATGCTTTTCAGGCCCCAGCAGAAAAATGCGTTGCATGAGGTCTGTAGCGCGGGTTTCAGTGTAATCGGCGATGCGTGTCCGTGGCATCCTACCTTAAGGCCTCCGCTGATAAATCCGTGGTAACATGGATAGGCCGTACTGAGCGTGATTATGTTCTCTTGACGCAGGATGAGGCCTTGCGAGGGCTTGAATGTGGAGCCGGGAGGATATGCACCCTTCAGAGCGCGGTCGAAAAGCGGCTTATAGAGGTCGGCAACCAGTTCGTTGTAGTGCTTGCCTCGGTCGCGTCCCACGAGCAGACGAGGGTCGTATGTCGGACTGCTGACCATTGCGAGAATCTCTCCGGTGGCCGGCTCAATGGCCACGATGGCACCGATTTTGTTGGCCATCAGCTTCTCTCCGTACTCCTGGAGGTCGATGTCGATTGAAAGTTTCAGGTCGCGGCCCGACACGGGAGCTATGTCATGTATGCCGTTCTCGTATTTACCCTTTATGCGGCCATATGCGTCGCGGATAAGAATCTCGACACCTTTTTGTCCGCGCAGGTACTCTTCGTAGCTTTTCTCTACGCCAAGGTCGCCGCAATAATCGCCGGGTGCGTAATATTCGTCGTTGTCGATTTCTTTCTGTGACACCTCGCGTATGTTGCCGAGGATATTGCCGCCGGCGGGGCGGTCGTATTGCCGCAGTATGCGCTGCTGTATGAAGAATCCGGGGAAGCGGTAGAGTTTCTCCTGCAGACGTCCGTAGTCCTGGGCGGATATGTGTGTGATGAAGCGCTGTGGTGTATAGGCCGAGTATCCGGGATTGAGGCGACGGTCCTTCATGTCGGCGAGCCTGCGGTCAAACTGCTCGCGGGTGATGCCCAACGTACGGCAGAAGTCGAGGGTGTCGAATGCCTGTACGTTTTTGGGAATCATCATTACGTCGTAGGCAGGCTGGTTGTACACAACCAGCTTGTCGTTGCGGTCGCGTATCATGCCGCGCGATGGGTATAGGGTCTTGCGCATGAATGCGTTGCTGTCGGCAACCTCCTTGTAGCGCGAATCCATTACCTGAAGGCCTAACAGACGTATGATGTATATGCACACAATCACGAGGATGAATCCCCCGATTACATATTTTCTTTTTTCAAGTTGATAGTCTTTTCTCATAGGTGGCGGAGAGTCAGCTGCCGCGCGATATCACACTGTCGAGACCAAGCAGCAGCAGAAAGGTGAGGAATGTACTGCATATGACACGCAGCATTATCCTGAGAGGGTCGAACAGGGAGAACGCTTCGATAAGGAATATGGCCGTGCAGTAGAAGAGCACCATTGTAAAGAGATATCGTCCGTATATCTCAGGGCCAAGCGAGCGTATTGACGGCTCCGGCATGGTGAGCTCGTCCTCTCGCGGGAAATAGAGATGCAGTATCGGACGCCGTGCCATTGCGAGCAGTGTGCACGCGAGCGAGTTCATACCCTGTGTGTCCGAAAATATGTCGACGACCAGGCCGAGGGTAAAACCGATTGTCAGTACCCAGTTTACGGCAAGCGTCATCGGCAGTCGGATTATCACATATATGAATACAAAGGGAACAGCCGCTCCGAAAAGGCATACATTGTTGAATACGATAGCCTGGGCGAGCGCGAGCACTATATATAGGATTGTAAACTGTATGGCTGTCTTTGTCATTTTGGCGGCAGGTGTACTCTCGTGGGTGGGTTATTCGGGATTAAAGAGTATTTTTTTCGACATACGAGAATATGCCGTGGCATATCATGGATTGGTACGGCTGTCATTTTCCTCTCCTGCGGTAAGAGAGTCAAGTTCTTGGCGCATGTCGTTGGCGATGACTCTTACGGTTGAAAGGGTGGAGAAGTCGGTCAGCAGCTTGATGCGTAGCGCGTAGAAGTTGTCGTCGTGCTCCTTTTCGTGGCTGATGATTGTGCCTACGGGTATACCTTCGGGGAATACGGCCGAGTATCCCGACGTGACTATGGTGTCGCCTTTGCGAAACCGTTCGTGTCGCGGCATCTCTTCAAGGACAGCCTCGCCCGGATTGCGTCCGTCCCACACGAGCGAGCCGAAATAATCGCGGCCTTTTACCTTGCAGCTCAGGCGCATCTTGGGGTTGAGCAGGGAGATGACACGGGCTGAATGGTCACCTACTACATTCACTATACCAACCACACCGTTCTGGTCTACAACTCCCATTTCTGGTCTTACCGAGTCGAGACGCCCTTTCTCGATGGTGATATAATTGTGGGTGCGCGATACGCTGTTGCTTATCACGTGAGCGATTATGAAGTCGAACGGCTGCATTACCGAGTCGTGGGCGAGCGAGTCGGCATACACTTTCTCGTTCATGGCCCGGAGTTGGTTGCGCAGTCCGATTACCTCGAGCTCAAGGTCGGCGGTGCGTCTCTGCAAGTCCTCGTTTATGTCGTGGAGATGGAAATACGATGTGACATTGGCCGCGACACCATATATAGCCGAGGTGACACGTCCTGCCGAGGTCATCCACACGTAGTGCTGATAAGGGTTTGTATCAAACAGCAGTATGCAAGATACCACTACGTAAAACGTGAATAGAAACCATCGGCTATATTTAAGCAAAAAGTCCCATAGGGTGCTCATCGATACCTGTCAGGGGGTGAAGCGGGGATGGATTAATAAATGTTTTTTCAGGATTATGCTCTCCATGAGCCGGCTGTGGCGGCTTGCGGAGTCATAATCCTGAAAATATTGACTGCTGATACCGGCGCCTTTTCAGGGCTTGCCGTAATGTGGCGTCAGCGTATCAGGAACTTGAATTTGTCGATATTCTTCAGCGCCACGCCTGTGCCGCGGGCAACAGCCAGCAGCGGATCCTCGGCGATGTGGAACTGGATTCCGATTTTGTCGTAAAGGCGCTTGTCGAGTCCGCGCAACAGGGCGCCGCCGCCGGCAAGCCAGATGCCGTTGCGCACGATGTCGGCATATAGCTCCGATGGTGTCTGCTCGAGAGCGCTGAGCACGGCGGCCTCGATTTTTGAAATCGACTTCTCGATACAGTGGGAAATCTCCTGATAGCTCACAGGCACCTCCATAGGGAGGGCTGTCATCTGGTTGGGGCCATGCACGATGTAGTCTTCCGGTGGATTTTCGAGCTCGGTAAGAGCTGAGCCTACATTAATCTTGATGAGTTCGGCTGTGCGTTCGCCTACACGGATGTTGTGGGCGCGGCGCATGTGCTCTTTGATGTCGTCGGTAAAGTCATCGCCGGCAATCTGTATGGATTTGTTGCTGACGATTCCGCCGAGCGATATCACGGCGATTTCAGATGTACCGCCGCCTATGTCCACAATCATGTTGCCTTCCGGGGCACGCACGTCAAGGCCGATACCAAGGGCCGCAGCCATTGGCTCGTATATCATATATACGTCGCGGCCGTCGGCATGCTCCGATGAGTCGCGCACAGCACGGATTTCGACTTCAGTGGAGCCTGACGGGATGCCGACAACCATGCGGAGCGACGGGCTGAACCAGTTGCTTTTGGTGCTTACCTTTTTTACGAGACCTCTGATCATCAGCTCGGCGGCGTTGAAGTCGGCGATAACGCCTTTGCGCAGAGGGCGTACGGTGCGTATGCCTTCAGGCTCCTTGCCCTGCATCTGCTGGGCCTCTGTGCCTACGGCAAGCAGCTTTCCTGTCTTGGTGTCGAGGGCCACAATCGACGGCTCGTCAATCACAATCTTGTCATTGTGAATGATGATGGTGTTGGCGGTGCCGAGGTCGATGGCTATTTCTTTTGTGAATGAGAATAGACCCATTTTTGATTTTCTTATTTTATATGCATGCTCCGTCCGTGGCAGGACGTGAGCATGCACAGAGATGTGTTGTTAGTGTTTGAAGTGGCGGAACCCGGTCACTGCCATAGCCATGTCGTGGGCATTGCAGAAGTCAACCGACTCCTGGTCGCGGATTGAGCCTCCGGGGTGTACCACTGCCTCTATGCCGGCTTCATGGGCGATTTTCACGCAGTCGGGGAAGGGGAAGAAAGCGTCGGAAGCCATCACGGCACCCTTCAGGTCGAAGCCGAAGCTCTGGGCTTTGGCAATGGCCTGGCGCAGGGCATCGACACGCGAGGTCTGTCCTACACCGGATGCGTAGAGCTGTCCGTTCTTAGCAAGAACAATTGCGTTGCTCTTAGAGTTCTTGACAATCTTGTTGGCGAAGAGGAGGTCGGTTATCTGTTCCCCGATGAGGGCGCGGTTGGTTACGCATTTGAGTTCGTCGGGGGTCTCTATCTTGAGGTCGCGTTCCTGACCGAGGGCTCCGTTGAGGCATGAGCGGAACGACATCTTTGTCGAAAGTGGCTCGTTCTGCACGAGAATGATGCGGTTCTTTTTCTGCTGGAGCACCTTGAGGGCATCGTCGGTGTATGCGGGTGCAATGACTACCTCGAAGAAAATTTTGTTGATTTCTTCGGCTGTGGCTTCATCGATGGTGCCGTTGGTCACGAGCACTCCTCCGAATGCGCTTACGGGGTCGCCGGCGAGGGCGTCTTTCCAGGCGTCGAGTATGGTGGCGCGGGTGGCTACACCGCATGCGTTGTTATGCTTGAGTACGGCGAAAGTCGGGTCGGCGAATTCACTGATGAGGGTAACGGCCGCGTCGATGTCGAGGAGGTTGTTGTAGGAAATCTCCTTGCCATGGAGCTGGGTGAACATTTTTTCGAAATCGCCGAAGAAGAATCCTTTCTGATGGGGATTCTCGCCGTAGCGCATTGTCTTGGCTCCGTCGATGGCCACACGCAGAGCTGAGGGGCCTCCGTCGAGGTCGAAATAGTTGAATATCGAGCTGTCGTAGGCCGAGCTTACGGCGAATGCCTCTTTGGCAAACCAACGGCGCTCGTCGAGCGACGACTTGGCGCCGTTGCGGCGGAGCATTTCGGCGAGGGGGGAGTACTGGCCTTTCGAGGCCACGATTATCACGTCGTTGTAGTTTTTAGCGGCTGCGCGTATGAGCGATATGCCGCCTATGTCGATTTTTTCGATGATATCGGCGTTGGATGCGCCGGAAGCGACTGTGTCGACAAACGGATAGAGGTCGACAATTACCAGGTCGATTTCAGGAATCTCGTACTGTGCTATCTGGGCCTTGTCGCCTTCGTGTTCGCGGCGGTTGAGTATGCCGCCAAACACCTTGGGGTGAAGCGTCTTTACGCGGCCACCGAGTATCGAGGGATAGCCGGTGAGGTCTTCCACTGCATCGCAGGGATAGCCGAGACTTTCGATAAATGTCTGTGTGCCACCGGTTGAGAGAAATTTCACACCGTCGTTGTGGAGTAGGGAGAGTATCTCGTCAAGGCCGTCTTTATGATAGACCGAGATGAGTGCAGTCTTGATGTTTTTGATGTCGGACATGCGTTAATTCTTTTTTATAGTCGGATTCAGAGCGCAAATTTAGTAAAAAATGCGCGTACTTAATAATGTGAGAAGAGAAAATTTTCCAAAAGATTTTCGTGTGTATATGCCTCGGGCCGGCAATGGCTTTTTGGGGAGCTTATTGCGATTCTTTTGATGGTGATATCATATTGAAATATGCCAATAATGAGGCGCACATGATTGCCTGTAGCTAAGGATGTGGGGGTGGGAATCGGTGGTGTGTCATAATTATCAGATTAATTTTAGATGATAAATGGTGTGTTGTAAATTCCTTGTGTAAAAATACATTGCAAATGTATGGATTATTTTTGTATTTGCAAAACTGTTGGCGAAAAATTTTCGTAAAAAATTTCCATAAAAAAGTTATATCTTTGTAATTGGGTATGTCAAATATCTGCCTATGGTATCCGATAATACGGGTATTGCCTTGTTTAATAGTGAAATACATTTTTATTCGAAACGATTATGAACGGACTGATTCGACTGGCGGTCGGCACTGCAGTGCTGGCTGTCTCTGTTGCGGCAGGCGCTCAGGCTCTTTATCAGGATGAGAGCGCACCTGTTGACGCAAGGGTGGCTGACCTTATCGGACGGCTTACAACGGAAGAAAAAGTGGGATTGCTGAGAGCTACCTCTCCGGCGATACCCCGACTTGGTATTGATAAATATTATCATGGCAACGAGGCGCTCCACGGTGTGGTACGCCCCGGACGTTTTACGGTTTTCCCGCAGGCCGTAGGGCTGGCGGCTACATGGAATACCGATTTAATATATAGCGTGGCGACTGCGATATCGGACGAGGCGCGCGCACGCTGGAACGAGCTCGACCAGGGGAGGAAGCAGACCGAGCAATTTACCGACCTGCTTACATTCTGGTCGCCCACAGTAAATATGGCTCGCGATCCCCGCTGGGGGCGCACTCCCGAGACTTACGGTGAGGACCCGGTGCTGAGCGGAGCTATGGGGGCGGCGTTTGTCAGGGGATTGCAAGGCGATAATCCCCGTTATCTGAAGATTGTGTCCACTCCAAAGCATTTCGCGGCCAACAACGAGGAGCATAACCGTTTTTCGTGCCTCCCGCAACTCACGGAGAAGCAACTCAGGGAGTATTATCTTCCGGCGTTCGAGCAGTGTGTGACCGAGGGGAAGGCGGCCTCAGTCATGGCCGCGTATAATGCCGTGTTCGATGTGCCATGCGCGGCCAATCCGTGGCTGCTGACCAAGGTGTTGCGCGATGACTGGGGATTTGACGGTTATGTAGTGAGCGACTGTGGCGGAGTCGCTGCCGTGCGCAATGCGCATAAATACTGCAAGACTCTGGAGACTGCCGGCGCGCTCTGTCTGAAGGCCGGGCTTGATCTTGAGTGTGGTGACGAGGTATACGACGAGCCGTTGCTCCGCGCCTATAGGCTGGGGATGGTGACAGACGCCGATATTGACACTGCGGCTACCCGTGTGCTCAGAGCCCGCATGCGTCTCGGCATATTCGACTCCGGGAAGGACAATCCGTATGCCCGGATACCGGCGTCGGTGATAGGCTCGGCCGAGCATCAGCGTATCGCGCTTGAGGCGGCACGCCAGTCGATAGTGCTGTTGAAGAACTCGGGGTCTACATTGCCACTCGATTCAAAGAGGATAAAGACGATTGGCGTGGTGGGAATCAATGCCGACAAAGCCGAGTTCGGCGATTACAGCGGCATGCCTGTCGTGGCGCCTGTGTCGGTGCTTCAGGGTATACGTGACCGGGCCGGCAAAGACGTGAGGGTGCTGCATGCTCCGTGGAAATCAGCCAAGGATGGCCTGGAGATTATTGACGAGCGTTCGTTTCCGGAGGGTGTCAAGGCCGAGTATTTCTCCAATATGAATCTTGAGGGCACGCCAAGGGTGCGCCATGAAAAGTGGGTCAACTATGAGCCTGCCAATCAGGCACCTGACCCGTTTCTGCCGGGCAATCCGGTGTCGGTGCGCTGGACCGGAAAACTCCGTCCGCCGGTAAGCGGCGAGTATGTGATGACATTTACCAGCGATGACGGTGCACGACTGTATATCGACGACAAGCTGCTCGTGGATTCGTGGGGAGGACATGCCGTGCGTACCGACTCTGCGTCGGTGTATCTGGAGGCGGGACGTGACTATAATCTGCGTGCCGAGTATTGGGACAACCGCGACTATGCCATAGCACGCCTTCAGTGGAGGGTGCCGAGCGCTCCGGCGTCGACGCGTCTTGATATGTTTGGCGAGGCCGGTGATGTGGCTCGTAAGAGCGATGTGGTTGTCGCGGTGATGGGTATCAACAAGTCGATTGAGCGTGAAGGGCAGGACCGCTATGATATATCTCTGCCCGACGACCAGCGCGAGTTTCTGCGTGAGCTCTACAAGGTGAACCGTAATATAGTGCTTGTGTCATTCGACCTCAGCAATACCGGGCGTTATGACGGCGATGAGGTGGCGCAGGTATACATGCGCTTGCCGGAGTATGGCTGTGCGATAGCTCCGTTAAAGGAACTCAAGGGATTCAGGCGCGTGAGTGTGGCCCGCGGAAAAAGGGAGCGCGTGGCGATAGCGGTGCCAAAATCGTCGTTGCGCTACTGTGATGAAACGACGGGCGGTTTTGTGACTGTTCCGGCGGGTCTGTATGATGTGTTTGTCGGGTCGTCGTCGGCTGATATCCGCCTCCAGACAGCCATTATGCTCTGATTTATTAGGTATAATTGATTAAAATGTATTATCTTTGTGGAAATTATGAAAATTATACTAACTGTAATACCTTAAACGACATGATTAAATCATCCATGAAGTATGCAATCCGTGTTTCGGCGTTTTCGATGTTGATGTTCGGCAGTATGGGAATTTCCGCCCAACAGGTGCATACCGCGGAGTGGGCCGACGGGGTAGAGCGCGCGCTTGTATACCGCCCCGGCGACTATGGTTCGAAATTCTACCGTATCCCGGCGATAGTCACCGCAAAAGACGGTTCGCTCGTCACAGTGGCAGACAAGCGTATAGAGCACAACGGCGACCTTCCGGCCAAAATCGATGTGGTGTCGCGCCGCAGTACCGACGGCGGCCGCACATGGAGCGAATATGTCACAGTGGCCGCTCACGATGAGATAGGCGGATGTGGTGACCCCGCTCTTGTGGTGGATCAGAAATCGGGCGATATCCTTGCGATATTCAGCCATGGCAACGGCCTGTGGCAGGAGAGTCCGGCGCATATCAGCGTTGCCCGCAGTAAGGACAACGGACTGACCTGGGGGCCAATACTCGACATCAATCCTCAGATACTTACCACCGACCCTTCGGGCAAGCAGCCGATAAAATGCACAAGCGCCTTTGCCTCGTCGGGACGTGCCACTCAGCTCGACAACGGGCGCATAATGTTTCCGCTTGTAGTGCGCGAGAAGGAGAATCCGTGCTTCAAGGTGTATGCTATCTATTCCGACGACTGCGGCAAGACATGGATGGTGTCGAAGAATCCGGCCACTGCCGACGGTGACGAGTCGAAGATAGTGCAGCTTGCCGACGGGTCGCTGATAATGAGCATACGGAACCGTTTCGGCTCGCTCCGCAAGTTCTCGTATTCTCACGACCGCGGCGAGACCTGGAGCGACCCTGTGCCTATGGAGGGTCTGCCCGATCCGCGATGCAACGGCGACATCATCCGCTACAACCGCGACGGCCACGACCTGCTGCTGCAGTCGCTTCCCGGCGACCCCAACGGCCGCAACAATGTGGCTATCTATGTGAGCAAGGATGGCGGCAAGACATGGCCTGTGAAGAAGACCGTGGTAACCATTCCGTCGGCTTACTCGTCGATGACAATTCTGCCCGACGGCAGTATCGGCATCCTCACTGAAGAGAGCGCCAACGGCCACTACAGCTACGACATATGGTATACACGCATGCCTATCGAAGTGATTCTCGCCGGCGACAAGAAATAGTGTCGCAGACGTGATATATAACCATACATTCAGTCTCCGGCGGCGCGTAAATTACAGTTAGCCGCCAAATCGACTGATAATCTGCAAAAAGCGTCCGTTGCCACAAGGCATCGGGCGCTTTTGCTGTCCGGTGGGTTAATTAAGGTTAAATATTAAATGCTTTTGGCAATAGTGCTGATTTTATATAAAATTACCGCTATATTTGCGATTATTGCTAATAATATTTAAAATGATTGCTTATGGATGTCATGCGCCCTATATCAATGTCAATTAATTATGTTGGTAGCAATCGGTATTTGTTTCAGAGCGATGAAACGCTTAATGACAATATCGAGCTTCCGGATAATACCGAAATCATATTGCGCAATGATGCCCACGTGTCGTGTGGCAATCAATTAATTTAATATATTATGAGTATGAGAAGATTACTGTTAGTTATATGTATCATATCCGGTATAGGTGTCTGCGATGCTTATCAATGGAGAAGTGAAGGACGCAAGATGGCTTATTGGAAGGGTACGCATGAGCCTTACTACTATCCATATACATGTGCTATGTGGGAAGAGTCTGGAGGGCTTCAGGTAAAAATACAGAACCTTTATTATGACACTTGGAATGCGACTCCCTACAATTTTTTGGGACTATCACATTCGGTACCGGTGCTTGAGATACCGTCAACTATAAGTATCGTTCCATTTGATGAGAATGAGAAGCCATGGGAATCAATACCATTGGTAAGTGATGGTCCGTGTCATATGCATACGCCTACGTTAATGCTTGAGAAAAAAAATTTTGATGTACTGTCGCTGTACAGAATAGAGCCGAGACCATATGAGGAAATGGAATATTGGTATAGATTTTATTATGATTCCGATTACTCAAATGTTTTGAGTGTGGATAAATCTTATGGTAATTCTTTTTATGATAACTCTAGCAAGGAAAAAAGGTACGAAGAAATAAAGAATGTCAAATATAGGCTTTTTTGGGGATTTGAGTCGGTGGTATTACCGTTGAGTCTGAAGCATATCGCCGACTCGGCCTGTGTGGGGGTGGTTGATATTGAGACTCCGCTCATTGTGACTGAAAAAGTGGAATATATAGGAGATATGGCGTTTTGCTGCGGAGATTTTGATGTGGACATGTCGCAGGCCAAATCGTTGACTCATATCGGAGTAAAGGCTATGTATGCCATGTCGGCCAAAGAGATAGTTGTTCCCGAGTCGGTGAAGGAGGTAGGTGAATTAGCTTTCGGCCCTGCATTGGAAGTGCTAAAGACTCTTGATTATGAGGGTGCTACTGTTTGTTTATTTCCGCCTTATTACATAAGTTCCGGCCGTTTTGTCCGAGAGTATACTAAGGATGTGTCTTATCAGGCAGAAGTGTGCCTTGAACGTCTGGTGTCTAAAAATCCTGAGCCTCCGGCAATTGTCATGGAATACAAGCGTGATGAAGATACCGGCGAACTGACGGACGAGCCTTTGCGGACCGAGCCGATACTTTGTCACCCGGAGTTTTCTTCTCGTATACCGCTGTATGTGCCCGACGGCTCGGTGGATGCATATAGATCGGCTCCCGGCTGGAAGAACTTTACGCAGATATATACGCTGTCGGATCTTGAGGCGAGCGGTATTGACAATGTGTCGTCGGACATACAGGCCGTAGAGACCGGCCGTTATGATATCAATGGGCGACCTGTCGATGGTGAATACCGTGGAGTGGTGGTCGTAAGGTATTCCGACGGCAGCGTGAGGAAGGAGCTGGCGAGGTAGGCCCTGTGGGCCTGCCTCGTGCCGGGGCGTCGGAGTGGCTGCGGGAGTGCGGGCTGTGTGACGCGATGTTGAGATGGCAGTTGGGAATGTCGGCAATTATGATTAACTTTGCTGTTGCGATGGCCGGATGGCTGTCGTGGCAGCCGGACAAGGTGTAATTGCCGGTATGCCGGAAAGTATCTGATTCTCACTGTCATTGAAATCTCTTGCAAAAGATGAGTCACTCACGTCAGGAAAAAATCGAGGCTATCGGCCGGGTTATAGACACTCTCGAACGTCTGCGTGTCGAGTGTCCGTGGGACCGCAAGCAGACCAATCAGTCGCTGCGCCCGAATACAATTGAAGAAACATATGAGCTATGCGAGGCTCTGCTCAATGAGGACAACGCCAATATCTGCAAGGAGCTTGGCGATGTCCTTCTCCATATACTTTTCTATGCCAAGATAGGGGAGGAGAAGGGGGTGTTTGACATCGGAGATGTGGCCACGTCGCTCAACAACAAGCTGATTTTCCGTCATCCCCATGTGTTCGGTGAGGCCAAGGCGGCCGACTCGCATGCTGTGGAGCAGCGCTGGGAGGAGATAAAGCTGAAGGAGAAGGGTGGCAACCGGACGGTGCTTGCCGGCGTGCCTTCGTCGCTGCCTGCGCTTATAAAGGCTTACCGCATACAGGAGAAAGCCGCCAATGTGGGGTTTGACTGGCATGATAATGCCGATGTGTGGGACAAGGTGAAGGAAGAGGTGGCGGAGTTTGAGGCCGAGGCCTTGGCCGGAGACCGCGAGCGGATGGAATCGGAGCTTGGCGATGTGCTGTTCAGCATAATCAACGCCGCCCGCAAGTATGGCATCAATCCGGAAAACGCTCTTGAACGTACCAACCAAAAGTTTATATCCCGCTTCGGCTATGTCGAGAAGGGGGCTACGGAGAAGGGACGTTCGCTGCGCGACATGTCGCTTGATGAGATGGACGCTCTTTGGAACGAGGCTAAATCACTTGAAGTAAAACGGCAAGAGGATGTAAAATGAGCAATTCCGGTAAACGCCGTGTAGGCATATTTATAGGATGTGTGGTGGCGCTGTTTGTGGCCGTGCTCGTGGCTCAGGCCCATGTGGAACGCCGGTACAGAACCACTGCATCGCAGCATATAACTCTGGTGGTCGACAGCATCGACTATCGTCAGGACCTTACCCGTGTGTACGGCAAACTTATAGGCACGCCCCATACGTCGCAGCGCATCGATGCTATGACGCTGACTGCGGGCAGCAACGCGCATGAGGCTGTCGATATCGACGGCGTTGACTTCAGTCGCTGGTTTCAGTGGGAGGAGGATGGTGTGATTGCTGTAGAAATCGACTTTGAAGCAATGGCTCCGGTAAGGGATGGAGTGATTACGATAAATACCCCGCGAGGAGTCGACACGATGCGCATTGACCGGCCATGAAAGTGTGTATTACCGAGAAACCGTCGGTAGCCAAGGATATCGCCGCCATACTGGGGGCTGATGTGAAGCGTGACGGATATTACGAGGGCGCCGGCTATAGGGTTACGTGGACATTCGGACATCTCTGTACGCTTAAGGAGCCTGCCGATTATACCGACCTGTGGAAGCGGTGGTCGCTCGGTGCGTTGCCGATGCTGCCTCAGCGGTTTGGCATAAAACTGATACCCGATGCCGGCATCGAACGTCAGTTCAACGTCATACGCTCGCTTATCGCGGAGGCCGACGAGGTAATCAACTGTGGTGATGCCGGCCAGGAGGGTGAACTGATACAGCGCTGGGTGATGCAGCTCGCCGAGACCAGGTGTCCGGTGAGGCGTCTGTGGATCAGTTCGCTTACCGATGAGTCGATACGGGAGGGATTCCGGGATTTGAAGCCCCAGCGGGATTATGACCGTCTGTATCATGCCGGCCTGTCGCGTGCCATAGGCGACTGGATTCTCGGCATGAACGGCACGCGTCTTTATTCGCTCAAATACTCGTCGCCCGGCAATGTACTGTCTATAGGGCGTGTGCAGACCCCGACGCTGGCGCTTATAGTGCAGCGGCAGAATGAGATTGATAATTTCACTCCTCAGGATTACTGGGAGCTCAAGACGGTGTATCGCGACGCAACATTCAGTGCAGTCGATGGACGGTTCAAGACGGAGGACGAGGCTCAGGCTGTGGTAGGGCGTATCTCTGCCGTGCCGCTGGTGATACGCGACGTTGCCGACAAAAAGGGACGCGAGGCGCCTCCGCGATTGTTTGATCTTACTTCGCTCCAGGTGGAGTGTAACCGCAAGTGGGGGTGGACGGCCGACGATACTCTCAAGACCATTCAGTCGCTTTATGAGAAGAAGGTGACTACGTATCCGCGTGTCGACACCACTTATCTGAGTGACGATATATATCCGAAGGTGCCTGATATCATGCGCCGTATGACTCCATATGCCCGTTGGACGGAGCCTGTGCTTGCCGCGAAGCTGCCCAAATCGAAAAAGGTATTTGACAATTCAAAGGTTACGGACCACCATGCCATTATCCCTACCGGTCAGTCGCCGTCGGCTCTTGTAGGGCGTGAGCGTGATTTGTATCATCTTGTCGCGATGCGTTTCATTGCCGCATTTTATCCCGACTGTCAGTTCCGGCAGACAACCGTGATGGCCGATGCCGCAGATGTGGCTTTCAAGGCTACGGGAAAGGTGATAGAGAGTCCGGGCTGGCGTGCGCTTTTTGCCGACAAGGACAAGAAGACGCAGGAGCAGGGCGATGCTTCAAGCGGTGAGTCGGCTGATGGAATCCTGCCTCCGTTTGTTGTCGGAGAGTCGGGACCGCATACTCCCTCGGCCACAAAAAAGCAGACTCAGCCACCGAAACTGTATACCGAAGGTACGCTTCTGCGCGCCATGGAGTCGGCCGGAAAGACGGTTGACGACGAGGACTTGCGTGAGGCTATGAAGGAGAACGGCATTGGGCGTCCGTCGACCCGGGCAGCCATTATCGAGACTCTGTTCAAGCGGCATTATATCGCCCGCAAGGGGAAAAGTATCACGGCTCTTCCTGCCGGAATCGAACTAATAGCTACCATAAATGAGGAACTGCTCAAGAGTGCCAAACTTACCGGTCTGTGGGAGAATAAGTTGCGACGTATCGAGCGCGGAGAGTTTTCGGCGGCTGAGTTTATTGCCGAGCTTAAGGAACTAATGGTGCAGATTGTACACAATGTGTTGAGCGACAACTCCATGCGGCGCATTGACACCGGTTCGGCTCCTCCTCCGGGAGGCAAGAGCAGTGGCAGTGCCGAGGGTGCTGATGGCGTTGAGACGCCCAAGCCTCCTAAGCCGCGTGCTCCCCGTATTAAAAGTATCGAAGAGATTGCATGCCCGTTATGCGGCGAGGGGCATCTGCTCAAAGGACGCACGGCCTATGGGTGCAGCCGTTTCAGAGAGGGGTGTACGCTGCGTCTTGATTTCGCGCAATATCCACAGGATGCAACTCCGGGCAGGTTGCGTGACATGGTGAAGAAGAATTTTTCAAAGAAGCAGGCGAAGTAGCTGTCGCATAGCGCGTGGCATATATTGCCTGTTATGAAACATGCTCTTATAATAATTATGTTATGAACGATGAGATATTTCCGATTGTTGAGCCTGACGGAAGGGTTGTTGGAAAGGCTACGCGCAGAGAATGTCACGGTGGTTCCATGCTGCTGCATCCTGTGGTGCATCTTCATGTAATCGGGGCGGGACATACGCTTTATCTGCAGAAAAGGGCAATGACTAAGGATATACAGCCGGGGAAATGGGATACGGCTGTAGGCGGACATGTGGACTTTGGCGAAAGTACGGAGGAGGCACTCCGCAGAGAGGCCCGCGAGGAACTTGGTCTGACCGGATTTGAGATGACGGCTCTGCCTCCGTATGTATTCTGTTCGGACCGTGAGCGTGAACTAATCAATCCGTTTATTGTTATAATCGGGGAGGAAACGACGATTGTGCCGGATCCTGTTGAGATAAGCGAAGGCCGTTTTTGGCCGCTTGCCGAGATTGAATGTGCGATAGGAACCGGAGTGTTTACTCCAAATTTTGAACAGGAATTTAGTATTATAAGAAAATATCTTGATTGATTATGGCATTGATGACCGACGCCTACCTGCTGCAATGGGTATGGGTGGCGCTGATTGTTATTGCGGCTGTCATATTTGCAATAAATGCAATTATGCGCTATGTTAAGCGAGTCTCCGAGAAAAAGGAGTGTTGTGGGTGCGAACTTGCCGATAAATGTTCATCGGCAAAATCCGAAGTGTGTGGCAGACGTTCGTCTGGATGCAGTGGAGGTGGTTCCTGTAAGAAATGACTGTGTGATTGTATCTCTTTGGTTTATAGGAGAGAATTAAAAAACATCGGGCGTGTTAACTTTTATTAACGCAATATGCATTGCAGATAGCGTAAAATCCGTTAACTTTGCATTCGATTTGAGAGGGGCGCTGGAAAGGTGTCGTCCAATTCAGAAAGCAAGAGAGCTTTCACAATGCGAAAGCATACTATGGAGCGATGCTCGAGTGGCTGAAGAGGCACGCCTGGAAAGCGTGTATACGCCAAAAGCGTATCCCGAGTTCGAATCTCGGTCGCTCCGCCTTATTGACCGTTTTTATAATGGTTTCGGTCCTATAGCTCAGTTGGTTAGAGCACCTGACTCATAATCAGGGAGTCCTTGGTTCAAGCCCAAGTGGGACCACAAATTGAAAATCAAGCACCTACATTCATTTGTAGGTGCTTTTCTTTTTATAGGTCGGAACTTATTCGGAACTTTGATTTTCGATTCCTGCTTTTCGCCATCTTCTTGGGAACTTCAACGAGCGCAGATTTGCGTTGGTTGATAATCCTGCCATCGAATCCACATTAGGACTGGTCGAGGTTTTGCGGCATAATCCGCATAACTCTGCTTCTGAATCCAGTCTTGGACGCAGTATTGCCATCAATAGCAAAAGAGCCATCACCACGACTGGCAACGGCTCATCTTGATAAGGGGTGCAGGGGGTAAAAGTAGCTGCCCACATTTTTGTGGCGAGTGTGACCTTGAAAAATTTTTTGTTGAGGTTTTCAGAGCATACCCCGCCCCCCCCTTTGAAGCCGCAGGTTTTAGTATGTCAGCATCCCCCGAAATTTTTATTTTATTTTTTTCAGATTGGCGAGGTATCAATGTTTTTGACCTGCTTTCCCCGCCATGCTTCCCAACGCCTTTTCCCCTTGAAGCCTTTTCTGCTGATATAGAGTAGTCCGCCATCCGCGCAGTCAATCACTCGGTCTAATAGTTTTTGTATCTGAGGCTCACGGACACGCCTACTGGCAAGCACCGCGCTACTTTGCATTGTCGCAGATGTTTTGTAGCTTAGTCTGTAAGCCATAGCCGCAGAAAATCCGCTTAACATCAAAGCGACAAACATCTTATCCTCCTCAAAATATTTATGACTATCCGAATAGCTGTTCAAGCACTCGTAGATTGTCATTTTATGAGATTCAAAATATATTTCCTGCTTAGATTTTCTTCCCATATAGTTTTAATTTTATGATGAAATAGTGAGTATCGGGAACGGAATCCGAGAAGCTGAAAATCTCGCACTTGATAATAATAACCAAAAATGCTGATTATTACCCGACATTCACATTGATTAAATTAACTCGATTGTTAACCACAATATCGACAAGAGTTTACTTTTTTAGCGATATCACGTACATTTTGGAAAGGAACATTTACTTGATAGCCTTAAAAGTTACCTTGCCGATATTGTGAGCCGTTTTTTTCAGTTGAGGTTCAAGGCTGCAAGTGCAGGCGAACCGCAATTGTCAATCCTTATCCATTCGGGAATCTCCAGTTTTGGTGAAGTCTTGGCGATTTCCGATTTAAGGTGTTCAAGGTTATAGTATCCGTTTGCTTCTGCCACGTTGTCATCGACCCGCATTTCAATGATTCCAGTAACGAAGTTGAAGCGGAACTGAATATCAAGCCGATTGTCGTAGCGCATTGTCTTATAAGTCCACATATCTTTGATAGTTTTGAGTTATACGATTTGCCACTGGCCGTGATAACCATAGCAAGTTATGATTAAATCCCATATCGGCTTCCCTGCTTGAACGTAGCGCAGAATCACGTCGTCGAAGCCATCACCATCTTCAATCTCGCAGTCGATAGCATGAGGGTGAAGATTCCGCTCCATAGCCGTACTTATCCACACTTCCTTGCAGAATCCTTTGAGCTGCTCGCCCTTGGCTTTCCAGTCCTCGAACTTGCCGTTGTCGGGGAATAGCACGACTTTTCGATTCTTCAAGACTTGAATCTTGTTATATGGATTTTTACGAGAATCCAAACTTGGATTTAGGTTGCCGCATGAGCAAGTTGCCATCGGGACTTCCGTCATTCGACATCCGCCCCACATCAGAGCGATAGACATAATGACTGCCGCTTTGGGCGATTCAAAAAGATATATGATAGGCTCGACTTCACATTTCTGCATATTTGGAATAGCATCCCATTCTTGATGAATCTCTGCAACGACTTTATCAGCGGAATTGATGAGGTGACTGCCGAAGTAGCATTGTTCAAGTTTATAATCGGGATAATTCTCCTGCATCACGGAATGAACCCAGTTTTGTTGCTTGTGATTACGCTTGCCCGAAGTTGCATCATATCCTATTATCTGCCCGCTTCGGATTCTGCCGAACTGGTCCACCTGCCAAAAGATAGCCGAACCGCCATATCTTGACGAGGTGCCAACGGCATAACGCTCGATGTTGGCTTGAACTATATCCGCACCTGCTACCTCATCAAATGTAGAGTGCAGAAACTTTGCAAACGAATTCATTTCATATCCGCGCATAGTATCAAGCATAAGCGAGGAATCAATATAACTTGGGGGTGTTATGACTGGTCGCTTCCGTTGAGGTCTGAACTGACTGAATCTTGCAGGCTTGAATGTAGGATTGTCTTTGAAGTATTCTCTTGGGGGATAATGAACGCCACAATTATCCGCTCGGTCGCACTTGCCGCACACGCCATCAGCGACTGGAGCGCCATCAGAATAAATGTAGTTCACAAAGGACTTTTTGCCGCAGTATGAGCAAACCGCTTTCCCACGTTTGGCAAGTTGTATGTCTTGATTATATCTTCCCATAATTTTAATTCTTTTTGTTCACGCTGTTCATCTGTTCACGCCTTGAACACGTGAACAAAATGAACATTGCGAACATCGGTTATCATTTGTTATGAGATTTAATGATTTTGTTGACCTTGCCAAGACTGACCCCGATTTCTCGACTTATCTCACGTTGCTTTTTGCCTTGACGGTGCAACTCCATCACTCGACTATCAATTTCGGATTCATCTTTATCTGATACTTCTTTCAGATGTTCGCGTTCCTTGGCGTAGCCGATATGATTAAACTTCAAGAAGCCATACTCCTTTGATATGTCAGCGACAATGACATTATCCGCGCCATACTCAAATGAGCCGTAACGACATTTTATCTGCTTGATATATCGTAGTGCTTCATCTTTGGCACTCCTGCCGATAGCGAAAGCACTATCAAAGAAGTTAATCAACTTCTTACTCCCTGCAAGTGTGTTTTGGTCGATTGGCGAAGTCAGAGGTCTTTTAGGGGTGTGAGCGATAATCAGCAACGACCATCCATGTTTCTTTTTGAGTCGCACCAAATTCACCATTAGACGCCCTGCCGCATCTCCTTTCTCGCTTGCGTTGCATATCCAACTGAGATTGTCGATGATGATAACCTTGACGGAATGAGCGATTGCCGCGCTTTCAATGTCTTGAACGACTATATCTTCATAGTCTGCTCCCATTACACTTTCCCCCATAGCTTCGGGGTCTATCTCGGCACGCTTGAAGTTTGCGGGGAATTTGTAAAGTGTTCCAGTCGCATCATCGGAATAGCGAAGTTGAAAAGCCTTGTCGGAAAGCTCGAAGTCGCAGTATAAAACTGGCTCATTCTTGGCTATCTCATTGGCTATCTGAACGGCATAAATCGACTTGCCAAGATTGGAGTCAGCAAATAGACACGCACATTCGCCCTCATACCATAGCGACATCCACAACTGCTTGGGGTCGGGTCGTTGAGCCGCTTCTTCGCACCATTCGTTTGCGTCCTTGATACATAGAATCCCGATAGAGGACTTGTCGATTTCGGGTTCAGTCGGATTGCTGACGAGAGCCATCAAGGAATTAAGCTCACTGCTTTGCTCATGTCGCTGATTTTCGCTATCTTTGCACTGGAACTTAGTAACGCTTGACGTTGCTGCCCCTGCTTCTTCGGGAGTGGGGGTATTTGTTTTATTCATACTGCCGCACCTCCTTTCAGAGCCGCATCCACTTCTGACGGATAGAAGAGATAGCGATTACCAACTTGACGGAACGGAATCTTATCCGCTTTCATCATTTTGTTGAGCGTTGCGGTACTCATCCCATAGTGACGGCATAAAGCGCGTACACCGCGCAGGGGTTTTTCTCCAGTTGTACACGGCTCGACTTCTTTCTTGTCAGGAATAATCCCCATCAGCTTGCTTGCAACCTTATCGGCAACTGAATCGGTGAACTCATCCCATGACTTGCCACTCATCGCCATTGACAATGCCAATTCAGCGAGATTGGGATTCTTTTCAGGTGTTGTTATTCTTTTCATATCATTTTTTTGATTCTGACGCGAAGTTACAACACTCTGAAACGCACCACAATAGACAAAATATTAGTCTATTATTATCTATTAAAGTCTATCATTTTTGTTGGGTAATGAATCTTTTTATCATATTTTCGAGAAACACTTCTCGCTTGGAATTATCCTTGTAATATCCTATATCGGTGTAAGTGCTGAATCCTTGCTTATTCCCAATTCCCTTGCCGAATAATCCAACTACTTGCTTATAAGAAGGAAGATTGATAAGTTTTCCTGCTTTGAAGCAAGCCAACATCGCGCATCCGACGATTTTACCTTTATTGCCATCTACTATTTGATGAAGTGTGTGCAGAGTTTTCTCGCATTCCTTTTTATCACCCACTAAAAGAGTGACAAAAGATTCCTCATCAGACTTCGGCCTGCCTATTTTACCCTTGTCCCCATTATTGCTTGGCTCATTTAGTCTTGATAGATGATATTCCGCTAATCGGGGAGTTCTGAAGTCCATCCATAAATCATTTACATCAAGACGCTCGATTATAGTAATGCCGCTTCGGTTCTGAATGTCTAAGATATTTATCCCAAGTTTTGCGAGTATTACCGCAAGTTTTTCAGCGAATGTTCGGAACGCACTTCTCCATGTATGAAAGAAGTCCTCAATAGAGTGAAGTTGTATAGTATTGCTGACCGCATCCAATTTTTCTTTTGATAGAGAGTAGAGCCATACCCACGTCTGCATCTTACATATCATTTCTTCGGCATACATTTGTCGGCCATCATCGGCGAGAGAGGCGAGATTATCAGCTATCTCATCCATCAGAGGACTGCAATTACCAACACCGCCCCACGGCCACGTATTGAACGTTTCCGTACGTTCTCGAATTTCAGCAAGAACGCCATCGGGATAATCTTTTCTTCCTGCCGTACCATTGCCGATGCCACAATATTCAAAGTGCATCATGTCGAGCGTCATTATTGCCGCCCCGTCATATTGGAACTCTTTGAAAAATTTGTATTCTAATTCTCTTTTCATAGTTGGTCGAGGTGCTATCAGTTTTGAGGAATCGGCGGAATGATGAAGATTTTCTCATTGTAGGCTTGCATAGCTTCATCAGATAGATTATTGATATAGCCTGCAAGAAGCGCGGACACTTCCGATGTTGTATGCCCCACGGCATAGTCGATATAAGAAGTCATCACGCCATGATGAGCCAACGCGGAAATGAAACTATTGCGGGCATATTGCGGTGTTATGCGCTGAATATCGAGCGAGTCACACACTTCTGCGATATTCTTTGATATGCGTCTATTGAAGTCGTGAACGCGAATCACCTTTGCTTCATCGGTGACGGCATTGCCGAATATATCGGGGAACACTGGCGCACCTGCCTTGAATGGACTGGCATATTCATTGAGCAACTGCCGAAGTTGAGGTATTATCGGAATGATAGTCACATCGAGCTGCTTGCCTACTGGCTTGTTTGCCCGGTCTATCTTTGAGCGAATAAAGCTAAGTTGAGGATAATCCTCATCAGCGGAACTATTGCCCTGCCATACCAACTTGGCCATATCGATAGCGTTAAGGCCGTTGAGGGAATATAGCATAAGCCATCGACCAACGGCACGACCTTTGGCGGACTGCTTGCCACGGCTATCAAGAGAAGTCCAGTAGTCCCATAGTTTGAGGACATCTTCGACTGATATAGCGTTTGTGCGTCGACGATTCCCAGTGTGCATGAAGTCCTTGAACTCTGGAACTGCATCAATCAAGCCATCTTTCTTTGCTTGATTCAGCACGGCACGAAGCGCACGAAGTATCATCATGCGAGTATCAAGCGACAACGGCTTATTCGGCTTCTCGCCCTTGCGTACGACTCCCGATTTTTGCTTCATGAGCCACTTGTCGAACTTGCCGATTAAGTCAGTAGTGACATCGGGTAACTGGATAGTTGAGCCATTGCGGAACTCACGGAATCTTTTCAGTGCCATGTCGTACATCTGACGGGTCTTGACCTTTTCCTTTCCTGCCGATAAATTCTCCCAGTAGGTGAATGTATCATTGACTACTGGCTTGAATCCCTTGGCTACTTCTTCTTGCAGGCGTTCAAGCGTGAATCGACCTTTGCTTGATAAGATGATAGACTTGACTACATCGAGAATCATATTGAAGTAGTCGAGTTGTTCTTTTCGGTCGGGTCGGGAATCACGCGCACTTACAAATGATAGATATTCCTTTGATGAGGACATCTTCATTCCAGTACGGAAATACTTCTTATCTTTGTCGTATGACACGCGCACAGCAAGGGGAACATCTTCACCACGCTCAAATTTGGCGTGACGAACATCGGCTATCAGAGATAGGAACACGCCGCCGAAGTCTGCTTTCATAGCGACTGGCAAGCGTTTAGCCGAATTTACGGAACTTTCGTTTGACATTGCTTTATCTAATTAGTTGGAACTTAGTATTGTTACAGACATCAGTCACGGAACTTTGCGGAACTTATTCGGAACTTTCAATCTGAAACAATGCAAAATTAACAAAAACAATCGACATATACAACTATCTAATTCAAAAGTTTTTACTAATTTTGTAGCACGATTAAAAACGCTGAAAAACACTATTGGATATAACTCATAATCAGGGAGTCCTTGGTTCAAGCCCAAGTGGGACCACCTCCTGAAAATCAAGCAGTTACGAAACAACTCGTAGCTGCTTTTTCTTTTCCCTTGAACACAAATCTGAACACAACTCCGCACCAACTCATTTCAGGTCCCTATGGCATACACCTGTGTTCATGCCCCTGTGTTCAAAATCATGACTGAGGAAAAAGAAAATTTAAGGAGAGCCATTTTCTTTTGCCCAGTCTCCATATATAGGTTTAGGTTTATCCGGGCATATATAAAGCCCGAACCAAACCAAGAACAGCGAATATCTACTTGTGAAAAGATAATGCTGAACTGCACTCTCGTTGCAGATAGCTATCTTGTGAGTATGCCGTGTAGAATTTGACCAACAGGGAGGCCGATTGCTACTTTTTTCTTTCCGGTGCCTACTTTGACGTAGGGAGTAACTATTGGTTCGGGACGGTATTCCCGGGTGTACACCTGTTGGACGGTCTGGCCACCGACAAGAACCCCAAATCGCTCGCCTAACGATTGGTTGACGTACCCTCCGAATTTAGACGTATCGTAGTAGCCAACCATCGCTGGTGGCATTGGCAGTCCGCCGCCAATCATAGGCGGTCTGCCGAAATAGTATGTGCCAAATGCTGTGAATGAGGTTGTCGGAGATAAATTATATGTGATGCTTCCATCCACTCCGTATTGAGTGTGTATGCCTCTGAAAAATCCATACTTGTTAACTTTCCCTCCAACATATATGTCAAAGTTACCAAATCGATGAAATACACGGAGAGCACCACTGTCAATCTGCATCAGTCCCGGATATACCGTAGTACCGCCCGAGGCTATGAATTCCCCATTTGTCCACCGGAAGATTGAAGCTTGTCCCGGAGCAAAGGTAAAATCGGGGATATTCAGTTTTAAAGGAACTGAAGCACTATTATCGACGAGCGGGGTGTTCTCAGGGGCATATTGAAATGTCGGACCGATGTATGAGGTCAGATTGTCGCTTTTGACTAAACCGCCGATATTGATGGATTTAGCCAATGAGTCGCAGCGCAGACTGATTGTGTCCGGCACTTCCCGCTGTGCGAAACCCGCCAGCGGTGCCGCCAGGCAGATAACAAATGTAAGGATGTAAGCTTTCATAGTCCGGTTCATTTAATGGTGAGCATATAGCCGAACCCACGTTGATTGATGATAGAAATTGATGGATCGTGACGGAGGGCTCGGCGGAGTTTGTGGATGTAGCCATGCAGGGAGTTGCGGTTGCTTTGTTCATCGCGCTGCCACACGGCAATCATCAATTCTGAGGCATCGACAGTCTTGCCAATATTGGTTGCCAGACGTTCAAGAATCTTGGCTTCAAAGTGAGACAGCTCTGTCTCTTTGTCGCCAAATGACAATGTCTGGGTTGTTACGTTAAAAGTATAGGCTCCAATTGCAAACCGGATATCCTCGGTGCGATTGTTACCATATCGTCTTAATAGTGCCTTAATCCGCACTATCAGTTCGCGGAGTTCAAAGGGCTTTTTAAGATAGTCGTTGGCTCCGATTTCAAAACCTTGCTCAACATCATCTATTGTGCTTTTTGCGGTGAGAAAAAGCAATGGCACTGTCGGCGACAATTTCCTTATCTCCTTCGCCATAGTGAACCCATCCATTTTGGGCATCATGACATCAGCCACGACTATATCGGCAGCTTCGGTTTTGAATTTCTCAAGTCCGACTACGCCATCAACAGCAGTGACAACTTCATAGCCTTGCCCGCGCAGAGTGTCGGCGACAATCAGCGTCAGGTCTTCCTCATCTTCTACAAACAGTATCTTATTGCTCATCTTTGCTGAATTTAATAGTGAACACCGAACCTTCACCTTCTGTACTCTTGGCCTCAATATCCCAGCCCATTTTGTCGAGAATACTCTTTACATAATATAGTCCTATGCCATAGCCACGGACATCCTGACGGTTGCCATGCGGAACGCGGTAGAACTTATTGAACAGGTAGGGAATGGATTTTGACGGAATGCCGATGCCGTTATCTCTTACCGAAAGGTCATGGCTGTCGCCGGTTATCGTTATCTCAACGCTATCTCTGGAGTATTTGATAGCATTGTCAATCAGATTGTTCAGTACATTTGCCAAGTGCGCCATGTCTGCCTCAATGGTGGTATTTTCGGGAATATTAACATTGATGGTTATATCCTTATCGCCTCTCATGCGCTGGGCTGCGGCGATTTCTTCTATAAACTCACGCAGCGGTATATCTTCCGGTCTGAGTTTCATAGCCTTTCGACGTTCCATACTCATTGCAAGGATATTTTCCACAAGTTCGCCAAGTCGTTTCAGTTGCTTGTTTGCAATCGTCAGATACTTTGTCTTTTTGTCGGGGTCGTTGGTTGTGTCATAATTGAGCAGAGCGTCATTGGCTGAATATGCTATGGCAATAGGCGTTTTCAATTCATGGGTCATATTGCTGACAAAATCATCTTTCATCTCCTCAATGGTGCGCAGTCGCGAGACTGTGCGGAACAGATACCAAAACGCCAGAGAGAATGCAACCATCAGAAGAAATACCGTAATAATGATTCCAAACATCTGCGATAGGATATGGCGGGTCAGTGGTGTCATATATGCCTTGTAATATATTCCCTCGTCAGGATTGATATTGAAGCTGAATGAATCCAATCCTGATTCTCCGTTGAATTTGGGATTGCCGCAAATCACGGAATCGTTACTGTTGACAACTTCCACACATAGGAAATCCGGATATATGAACCTATTGGAAAGTCTCTTATATAAGACGCTATCCATAACCTCCATATCGTAAGGGATGTATCTATCCATTATAGCGTGAAATTGCCGGCTCATAGCATCAACCATCTGATTGGAATAGGACGAGTTTTCAGATAACATCGCGCGCTCTTCAATAACAGTTCCGTCGGCTTCAGTCCGGACTGATATGAGTTGACCGTTTTCATCTTTATATGTTGATGCTTCTGCTTTTCTGGGGGCATTATATTCTTCAATGTCTTCCTGCATTTGTACATTTGATGCCAATGCCTGCGCCCTCCCTGCCCGATACATTAGGTCGTCAATATCAGCATCAGCCAAAGCAGTCATTACATCGCGTTCGACATCTGTCCTGATCGAATTGTAAAGGGATATGAGATAATAGACATTACAGCTGAAAATAACTGCAATGACAACAATAAACGTAGTCGAGATAGTCTTAAAGCGTTTCATAATGCGAAGTTACTAATAATCCGTCACACAATTGTTTAGGAACACTTCAATTTAAGACTAAATAAGGGAGCATTTCAGACTAAATAAGGTTGAGGATTATCTGCCAAAGGCCATATGCCTGTAATTTTGCATCAAACAAAAACTAAACAGCTATGAGGAAAGGCATATTATTCGCTTCATTCATTACGTTCATATCGGCTGTGGCTCAGACGGAAGCAACTGATACAATTTCTACCAGACAGCTCGATGAAGTTGTTGTAAAGGGAGAGAAACCTCAAGTCAAAGGTAAGGACGGAATTATGGTAGTCGACCTCCCCGGAATAGTCAAGGACAAACCGGTTAACAATATTCTTGAAGCCCTTGGCTATATGCCCGGCGTCACAAACAATAACGGTATGATCTGGCTCGCGGGAGCTTCCAATGTCACCATTATTCTCAATGGTGAGCTTACCAATATGCCGCTCCAGAATCTTTATCAACTTCTCTACAACACTTCGGTTGACAGACTGAAAAACGTGGAGATTATGTATTCCGCTCCGGCAAAGTATCATGTAAATGGCGCGGTAATCAACGTGGTTCTGAAAACGCCGACGCCTCTCGACGGCTTGCAGGGACAAGTCAGAACCGGATACAATCAGGCTCATTATGGTTCGTATGGCGGTGTACTTGCAGCCGCATACGCTATAAAGGACTTGACTTTTGATTTGAATTATGGGCTGTCGCTCACCAAGTCTTGGAGCCGCGAGGAAACATGGTCGAATCATCTTAATGATGGTAAGCGAACTATGATTGAGGATGACATGAGCCGAATCGGTCAGAACTGGAGCAATACCATATTTGCATCCGCTTCTTGGAAAACGCTCAAACTCACTTACAACGGTCAGATAATCTCCGATTCAAAGAGATGGAGTCTCTCATCAGGCACTTTGGGCAACTATACAAATGCCTACAACATGCTGTCGCCTGTCGGCTATCATAATATCGCCCTGCGCTACACGGCGCCATTCGGCATGACAATAGGAGGTGACTACACCCGCTATTCCGAAAACCGCTCACAGTCATTATTTAAGGACACAGACTACCTTCTTGGCTCTGAAAACCGTCAGGATATTAACCGTTGGCATGCATATATTGACCAACAGCATCAGCTTGGACAGTGGCAACTGAACTATGGCGCGGAATATCAACACTCAAAAGATCACAGTTCACAACACTACGCAATGTCCGACAATCCCGATTTCGATGATATTCTCAACGAAGATGTGGCGAGTTTTTACGTCGGCACAGAACGGTCTTTCGACTGGGGACTGTCGTTCAATCTTTCGGCAAAGGGTGAGTATTATTACACTAAATATCAGCACAACTGGAATTTCATTCCTCAGTTCGGGGCGACTTACTACAAAACACCCAAAAGCATATTTCAACTGAACTTCAACACCCAACGCATATATCCCTCATATTGGGAACTACATGGCGGCACGAGCCACATTAACGACTACTCGACAATTGTCGGTAATCTCCAGTTGCAACCCTATATTCAATATGATGCCCAGTTCAACTATATCCTCAGGCAAAAAATAAGTAGCGACCTTCTATTTCCAATATGGCGACAAGACCACGGTGCAGCTTCCTTACCAATCGCCGGATGCCATGAATCTCATCTATCAGACCATCAACATGAACTATAAGCGCGTTGTCGGGCTTAATCTTTATGCGCCTTTTGGTGTAGGATATATCTGGAATGCCACGGCCACAGCCAATGTTTTCAATCAGCGGGAGAAAGCCGACCATTTTCATGACATCGGCTTTGACAACAGCAAGTGGATATTCTATGGTGAATTTAGCAATTCTTTTAAGTTCAGTCAGAACTGCCCGGTATCACTGACCGTTGATTTCAGCTACATCTCGCCATCATTGCAGGGTATAGCCGACTTATCGAGTATATGGAAAGTCGATGCCGGCGTAAAATGGCAGTTCGGAAAGAATCGATGCTGTGAACTTGATTTGAAAGCCGATGACATTTTCAATAAATGGTCGCCGACCATGACTATCAACCATGCCGGTCAGGATTACCGGATGAAAGTGCGCGACATGTCTCACAATCTCAAACTGACATTCATCTGGCGGTTCAACGGCTTCAAACCCAAAGAAACAAACATTGACACATCGCGTTTTGGCACAGGAAAATAGCGTTAAACTACTGATTTATGAGAATTTTATTACTACTAATAACATTGATGGCTTTTTGCTCTTGTAGCTTAGAGAAAAAAGTTATTGTTACAACACGAGGATATGAACCATATCGTCAAACAGGAATGTCTGATGCCCAAATTAAAGGGCTGCAACGATCAGATGCTGCACGTGCGGATACGCTCTTTCTATACAAGTTCAAATAATATCAGCTTAATCATACAATAGACAAAGACAGGCAACCTCGGCAGAAATGTTGGGGTTGCCTGTCTTACGATTAGAGTAATGCTATTTCTCCGTGGGGTTGAAATAGAGGAAGGTTTCTTCTATGTGTCGGGATTTTTCGAGCTGGCGGGTGCGGTTCTTTATTGAATCCTGCTCATGTTGTGTGCCGACAGCAAAGATTTTTTCTCGGCGGAGCATATCTTCCTGTTCCTTGCCTTCCCACCAAAGCCTTTCGTATCGGTAGAGCCATTCCACATCTTTTAGCTTTGAGTTTTCGTTGAGCTGATAGAAGAATCCATAACCGAAACCTCCGGCGGCGAGAAGCAGAACCACAAAGATGGCATAGACCCAATGTGGGGTAGCACGCCACCATTGCCCCCAGATTATCGACTGGGCTTTGTAGCGCATGTCGTTCACCACGTCATAGAGCTTTCTTCGCTCATCCGCAAACTCCCTGCGGAATCCTTCATAAAGAGCGTCCTTGACCTTGTCTCCCAGATTGTCGGACAGTACATCCGCAACTCCTTTCGACAGGCTACCCGGCAGTTGCTCCATAACTTTTTTGAGTGTGCCGTTGGTTGAGGTTTCTGATAGTTTCTCATCAATCAGTTTGCCGACGCTTTCATTGGTCGCTATGTTGTCGGGCAATTTCACCGTTATAGGTCCTTGATTGACTGCTTGTGTCGGCGGCGTTGCCTTCGCTTTTGTTTCGAGGGTCTCGATGCGTGTGCCGTGGTTGGTAACTGTCTTTTGCAGGTCGTCAATCTGCTCTCCTTGTTTCTTGACGTCATCATATAGCTTTGACATATTCAGATTCTTCTTGATTTGCGTTTACGTTTGGCTTCTTCTTTCTTGATGGCGTTTTGAAACGCCTGTTCCTCAGGGTCGAAGCCGGGGCCGAGAGTGAACAGATTTCCGATTGCCCCGACGGTGGCTTCAATCACATCTTCCACAAGTGAGGACTTTTGCGTCGGGGTATATTCGACGGTTACCTTGGGGCGCGTCGGAGCGTAATCAGACTGTTGTTGCCCATGCTTGCGGTTAAACTCAAAGAGGTTGTTCAGGCGGCGATATGTGAAAGCACGGTCGATTTTAGACCCGTTGACTGTTATATCACCGTCTGTAAATTTCACGCCGATGCGTATGCCGGTGTTGTGGTCATCATGGAATTTTACCTCAAGTCCTGCACAGGCAAGGCGGCGCGAGAACTCATCCCACGACTTACAGCCATAAATCGCCTGACTGATCCGCTCCTTAAATACCGGAATTTTGTCCTCGTATTTCTTTTTCAGCGGCGAGTATGTGAGTCCGTATTTGTCCTTGATAGCCTTTACAACACGGTCGCTGCGCCTGAAATTGTTGCGCTCGTCGACTGCCTTGCCTAACATATCCACACGATTATAGACGATATGAAAATGCGGATGTCCGGTTTCCAGATGGCGCACGACAAGATACTGGGTGTTCTTGATTCCCATGCCGTCCATGTACTCTTTGGCGAGCTGAGCCATGAATTCATCGGTCAGGCGAGGCGCATCGGCGTTGTCAAAACTGATGGAAATATGTCCTGCCGGATTCTCCTTTCCGGGCATAAATCCATGTATAGCTTCAAACGATTGTACCATTTTCGCATAGTCGGAGACGAAAATATTTTCGCTTCCGATGATGCGCCATGTGTCGGCTGTGTACTCTTTCGGGTCGTGGAATTGGCGCGTCACATACCCCACGACATCGTGAAATGTGCCGCTTTTAAGTATTCTTGCAAACATAATCAGTCTCTTTATTGGGTCTTAATTTTTTGAGAATGTCAAACATCTTATCGACGACAGCGGCTAATTTATTGGCCGCGCTGCGAAGTTTGAGCTGATGAAAACAGGTCATTGCCTGATTGAAATCGGAACTGAGATTTAGTATTCCTCTGGCAATTTCCTGTTCAATCCCGCTCAGGCGACTGACAATCGTGAGCCGGAACGCGCCGTGTCTGACATACTCCGCCATCTTTACTCCGGCGGCTTTTGACCGCTCCAGAAGGTCGGAGTATTCGGCATCGTTCAGTTTGATTGTAACCACATGGGTGCGCTTCTCATCGGTCGGTTTAGAGGGACGACCACCCTTCCTGACAGTAGGTTTACTCATAGTAGACATTGTTGTGGTTTATTTGAATTGGGAGGCAAAGAGCGGCTTATGCTGCGCAGTTTTGGGAGTCGTTTTCGGAGAAAAAGAAATCCCGAAACATATCCTTGCCTTCCCAATTCACTACGTTCATCGGGAAGCTGCCCCACGGTGTACCGGGTGCAGTGGTCCCCCGACATTATTATCTCAGAGTTTACGCCATATTTCGATGTCGTCGGCATAGAGATTGAGATGCTCCAAAAGGACAGCATTGATGTAGCTGCCGACGGTGGTGTCACGGTCACCGAGGATGCGGGCGATGCGTTCGAGCTTCGCCCATACGCTGTCCTCTATGTTGACCTGATGACGCTTCATCAGTTTTGCAGGTGTGAGATAGGTAGCCTTGAACTCGGCGTAATCCAATTTGCGCTGCTGCTTGCCCACGCGCTGTTGCTTGGGCTGCTCGGTAGTATCGGTTGCCGTCTGCTCGTTGTCGAACAGATTGTCTGTATTGGTAGGATTGGTGCTGTTAACAGCGTTGTCGCTGTTAACAGGATTGACAGGGATGGTTGAGTTGATTGAATTATCCGGTTGCATAATAATTTGTGATTTGATGGTTGATACTTTGGATTCGGGTGCATCGGTCAACTCGGTTGACTTGGATGCGGTGGATTTATTTGTTTTCATTGGATAGTGTGTTTTTGGTGAAACTTTGATTTGTGAGATACTCATTCAAGTCGTTGAACTCGGAGTATAGTATGGAGCGGTCAATCACCGCAGAGCCATATATGGCTGTCAGCTCGGTGAGTGCTGTTCGTCCGGCAGTGTCGTTGTCAAGATAGTAGTTGATGGTGGTGTAGCCTTTGAGATATGGCACAGCCTTGTTGGTATTGACAACCGAGTTGAGTATGATTGCGTCGGCTCCGCTGATTATGCCGAGTGTGAGTGCGGAGAGATAATCAATAAACCCCTCGAACACGGCACACTCTTTTGACGGGCCATCTCTCGCCCACGGCAGATATGAGATGTCCTTGCGACCCCGGCAACCTTTGAAATATCGGTTGCGCAGTTCCCGGCCACCGCTGACATTCTCGAATGCCACGGCAAAATAAAATCTGCCGTTAACGTTGTAGTGAGCCTCCTTGCATTTCGCTTTGGCGATGTGTGCCGGAATGCCACGCTCTTGGAGGTATGCGACAAGTGCGCGGTGTTCCAGTGGCACGACCTCAAATCGCTCCATGCTCGGCGCAGAGTGTCGCTGGGGATAAGAGGAAGCGACTGTCTGCACCGATGGCACCGGACAACTGTCAGCGATGCAACGCATGAGATAGCGCAGGTCGGTTGACCGATATATCTCGGTTGCAAGGTCAATGATGTTGCCGCCTCTGCCAAGTCCGAAATCATACCAGCAATTGAGCGTGGTTTCCACCTTAAACGACGGCGTATGTTCCTGTCGCAATGGCGACTTATACCATAGCCTCGTTCCTTTTCTTGCCGTCGGTTCATGTCCGAGTTGAGACAAGAAGGTGGCTAAAGGGATTGATTTAATCTCTTTTATCATGAGTTCTAAAATGTTTGGGTGAGCTGGTTCGTGGTTCAGGTCCTATTATATATGCCCTTTGCTAAACCAAACCAGAATTGTGTTTCTCAATAGTAGAAATCCGGATTGTAGATATACTCGCGGTTCTCATAGCGAATCATGCCTTTGTTGTCAAGAAAGGTCTTTAAGCCCTTGACCTTATTGTTGGAATACGAGTGTCCGCAGGCGGCATATCCGGCTTTCAATGCCGCCTCGAAATTGCGACAACCTTTTATCGGGCCGTTGACGAAAACTACCGCCAACGCTTCGCGGTGCTGTTCCTCGGTCAACTCCTTGTAGGGATACGGATCTTTGGCTTTCTTGCCCGGTTCGGTGAACACATATCCGCTGGCTATCTCCGGCAGACCGTAGTCATTGATACGGAATGCAAACGGGTCGAACTCGGCGGCGCGTATCATGGCGGCGCAGACCTCAGACACGGTATCATCTGTTTTACTGCGGCTCACCTGAAGGACGGTTTCAGCCTTGTTGTTCAGCTCGGTACCTACATGGCCACGGGCATTGTCATCGCTCTTGTTGAGATGCAGGACGGTGTGTATATGTATCTGGAATTTGTCAGTCCATTCCATCAGCTTGCCAATAAGGTCGGTGGACTCCTTGGCGCAGTTGATGTCATACATCAGGTCGCGCACACCATCGATGATTACCAGACCAACGCCGGGAGTATTGATGATGGCCTGTTCGATAACCTCAAGGCGCAACGAGGGTGTAAGCTGACGCAGGGCCGCGAATTTCAGATTCTCCGGATGGGTGTCGGTCGGCAGTTTTGCCAGTCGCAGAGCGCGCTCCATGACCTTCTGACAGTGATACGGACTTTGCTCGGTGTCGAAATAGAGGATTGTGCGCTTGTCGTCAGGAAACTCGACGGTATAGCCCAGCACCTTGCCGTTGACGAGCGAAGCACCGACAATGGCAGCTACATTAAAGGTCTTTTTGCTTTTCGCCTTTCCGGTGGATGCCGAGAAGTTACCAAGTGTGCCGATAACGCTGCCATTGGCATACAGCACCTCCGGCGCAGTCTGAATCTCATCAGTGATTCTCAACTGCTTCTCCTCCCAGAGTCGGAGGATGTCTTGCTTTACTTCGCTCACTTTTCACCTCCTTCCTTATAAGCCTGCATAAGGTCGAGTGCTTTCTGGGCGTCTATGACGATTTTTCTGCCTGATTGTGTAATGGCATCTTTGATTACGCCACTGTTCTTGATACGGTGTGCAGTAGCCTTGCTGCACTGGAGAAGGTCGCATAGTCCTTTGATTCCATAAACGAGCCAACGCTTTGCTGTGGTGGCAACATTTTCGTCAGAGGTTACGCTTGTGGGTGCGGGTGGAGTCTTGACAAAATGAGAGTCAAGTAATTCTAAAAATTGTTCTCCGGTGTACTGCCAGAGAGGAAGTTTGAGTAACTGGTCTTTTGTCATACGCAGTGTTGTTTAGAGTTGTACTTACCGCCCTCTTGTAGGGCGCATCCGAGTAACTCCCGGACACTGCAAAATTACTGCCGGCCATGAGTGGTGTGTATGTGGTGTATGAATATGTATATAGCAAAGCTACCCGCCAGAGTATCAAACTCTAACGGGTAGTATCATGAGGTTTCAAAAGTGGAATTTCAAGTGGTGAAAGTGGTGCGCGAGTGGTATCTTTAAGTTGCAAGGACTCTCATGCTCGCTTTTTATGATTTTTGAGGATTCTGTCAATCTCATCAGCATACTCTCTGCTTGACACACTGGCATCATCGCCGCGTGGATGACAATACTTCTTTTCATAGTAGCTCCACTGAATATCAAGATGAGCGAGAATATCCTCGCGCCACGCTGCTTTATGCTTGGCCGGAACAATCTCGTATAATTTCGATATGAGATAACACGCCTTGATTTTCTGTTTTGGTCGTATCTTTATAGGTTCATGCTTACCATGGAGATTGAGCGATGAATGGAACTGAGTCTCGGTGCTGTCGAAAACATCAGAACAAACTTCGTATAACTCCGAAACAAGTAACATAGGGAACAGATCTTCTTCCCATTGTCGGCATGATTTCGTATTTGTCTGATTCTGTTTTACAGGTTGTTCAGGTGCCGGATAACTACCATTGGGAACCTGCATCTTTTGGATAAAGGTTTCTTTACATTTCGGATGTAACCGAATTTCACATGGCGGAAAGTATCGCTCCACCGTGATGAAAATTCTACGACAGACACTTCGCAACTCATGGTACACATCGAATGATGGCTTCAACAGAAATTCGTCATATTCAACGCTTTCCTGTAATTTCTTAAGGAACTCCCGTTTCTTTTCAAGCCATCCTTCACGGGTTTCGGACATATGGAATTGCTCGATTTCCTGTTTGTATTTATCTATCGTCCAGTCGTCAGGCACCGGGATTTTGTGGCAAGCCTTTAGTGCGTACTCATAATGAGCTGCACAGATATAGAAAATCTCCACGTCTTTTAGGAAGTGGTTGCTTTCGTACCCGTCTATCATGTCTGCCTTGGATTTATTCTTACGTTCACGGTCCAACGTATGGAATACACTCCAGAATGTAAGTAGCCTTGTTGCAATCTCGGCACAGTAATTTCGGGTTTGGTCAGCTTGTACCTTTCCGATTTCTCCAGAGGCGTGAGATTCGATGATAGCGTTTTCGATATCAATAGAACATAGTTTGCTGGTGGCTTCGGCAATTCGCTTGTATAAAATTGTATCCTGTTTGGCTACCAGCGGAACTTTCGTAAGCTGCCTCAAATCTTCCAATATTGGCACAACATCGCGTAAGGTCGTATAGTTTGGCATTGGCGGGGTGGTATTTAACGGGCTGATGAATATGAATGCCAATCTTTCTTAACAATACTTGTTGAAACGTTATGAAATTTTAGCACTCAGTAACTCAAACAACTAATATATCAGGAGTGTTCACAGAAAGTCTAATTGAAAGGAATTAAAATACTGAAGTGTTATTATGCTAAAAAAAGTTAAACCTTTAAGTCGAAGGTGTAAAAGTCTGAGAAATTTGTTTTATCTTTGCAGATTAAGAAATCAGAACTCCCTTACAAAATGATTGATGTTAGGACAGCAGCAAAGTATCTGCTTCAGCGATACGAGCAAGAATCAGGTAGTACTATGGATGAAATGAAGCTCCATAAATTGCTTTATTTCACCCAGAGGGAAAGTTTTGTCCTATTGGGGAAACCTATGTTTCTTGACAAATTTGAAGCGTGGAAATACGGACCAGTCATGCGCTGTCTCAGAAAAACACACTGGGATCGTCAGGTTCAATCGTTATCAGCAGACTCAGAATATATTCCTGTTCTTGAAGACACATTAAGGAGATATGCAGGGATGGGGTCTTGGACATTGAGCAATATTTCTCACGGCGAGACTTGTTGGCAAAAGGCCAAAGATAAAGAGGTCGGTTCATACCCTGTGGAAATTGAGACTTCCGATATAGAGTATGATGCCAGGGTCATCAAGTACAGACGATTCATGTGTCCCCAATGAAAATTACCAAAGATCAATTAGACATTCTGAATTCATTCAGCGTCACGCGATTGAAAGAAGACGATTCATTGCTCAGAGAAGTCAGTGACTTTGAGAACTCCAAAAACGAGAATTTGGTTGACTATCTTGTAGGAAATGCATTTGATGACGATGCTGAGAACAGGTGTGCATGCTATGCAGTTAGGAATGAAGACGGCGAAATCCTCTGTTATTTTTCAATCAAGTGTGGGCTCCTTTACTCAGAATTTGAGGAATTGAAGAAATTTGAAAAATTCAAGAACCATAAAATAAAGCTTATGGAACTTGAACAAAGAGGCGATCAAGCTGTGGTAAAGGAGTATATAGAAGAAATCAAGACGAAACTCAAGGAAGCAAAGGAAGACATCGAACGATTATTGGGTAAATTCGACTCAATGCCTACCAATAAGCAGGTCGCCAAATCTTTTCCTTCTATAGAATTGACCCACTTTTGTGTCAATGAAGCTTACCGGAATAAATGGCAGACATACGGGTTCTCAGCAAAAAACAGAATAGGATCCACTATGTTCTGGCATGTGATTGTTGGCATTGTTGAAAAGATAAGAAGCCTCACTGGTTGTGAATTCTTATATCTCTTTGCAGCCGACTCCACTTCCGACCGCCATTTGGTGAATCATTACAAGAATATGATGGGACTCCGTGAAGATATGGCAATGTCAGCACTTCAGCCAATCTATGACTTCAACTGCACATTCTTGTGCGCGGACATCGATTCGCTCCTCAAAGCCAGAGAGGATTTCTACGAAAATTTCAATGTTACTGAAGATTTTGTCTGAAGTTGCAATTGAATTCAGTCTACAATAAAAAGAGCGGCCTTGACCGCTCTTTTTTCGTTTACCAGCCATGTATTGGCTATAAAGATCAAACTTCGGTAAACCCGCAAATTTTAGTATGTCAAACTACGATAAATAGGCATATTGGGGGGATACGTACTACGATAAACCGACATTCATGACATTTTTTTTGGATGAAGCTTCATAAAATTGGTGGCACTATGAAGATTTTCTCGTTGAAAGCCTGCATCATAGCGGGTGTTACATTGGATATATAACCTGCAAGGAGTGCAGACACCTCCGATGTGGCATGACCTACCGCATAGTCTATGTAAGCGGTCATGACCCCATGATGCGCCAATGCCGAGATAAACGAGTTGCGGGCATACTGGGGAGTGACACTTTGGATTCCGAGAGATTCGCATACGTCCTTTATGTTCTTTGAGATGCGGCGGTTAAAGTCGTGAACACGGATTGCTTTCTGTTCATCAGTGACGGCATTAAGAAAAATATCAGGGAAAACCAGTTCACCGGGACTATATGGTGATGCATACACATCAAGCAATTGCCGTAACTGCGGAATTATGGGTACTGATGTTTCATCAAGCTGCTTGCCGATAGGTTTGTTTGCCCTGTCAATCTTAGATCGGATGAAAACAAATTGCGGAAATTTCTGCGAGACTGCCGCCTTCTCTGTCCAGACGAGTTTAGCCATATCTATAGTATTCATACCATTCAGACAATAAAGAAGTAGCGAGCGCCCAACGGCACGGGCATACTTCGATTGCTTATCAGGTGCAGCAAGCCAATATTCCCACAACCTCAATACTTCTTCCACAGTCAAGGCATTCAAGCGGCGACGGTTGCCTGCATGAATAAGACCTTTGAAATTGGGAACCATAGTGGTGTGTCCGTCTTTATATGCCTGATTGAACACAGCACGAGTGGCGCGAAGAATTACCATTCGCGTGTCCAAAGAAAGCGGCTGATCTGTGCCGTTTCGCGCTTTCTGTTCATCAAGCCATTTGGCGAAGCGTGTAATTATGGCGGTATCGACAGCACTGAGAGAAATAGGTTTATCCTTGCGGAACAGTTTGAACCAGTCAAGCGCGGAAGAATACATAGCGCGGGTCTTTACTTTTTCTTTCGATGCTCCAAGAGCTGCCCAATAAGAAAAAGTATCATCTGCTCTCATCGTTTTTTCTGTCACTTTCCCTTCCGACTTGTCGAGATAGCTTTTCAAGTCGGCTACAGAGAAGCGATTGAGCAAGATAAGCTCATCAGCTTTGGCGCATACCCGATCAAACATCTTGCGAAGTTCTTTTCGAGTTTCGATGGCGGTATTAGATTTTGAGAACAGAGCCTCGTATTCTTTCATTGATGACACCTTATATCCGGTTGAGAAATATCTTCTCGCCCGCTGATGGGTGACGCAGACTGTCAACGGCACAGATTTGCCTGTGTCGAATTTATATCTATTATCAGGAGCGAGAATGATATACACCGTCGCCCCTGCGAATCTCCGGGATTCGTCGCTGAAGAGAGCCTTATTCATATTGATGTGTTCAAAGTTGTGTTCAAGTTTTTATCAGACCTGCCAGATCCAATAAAACAATCAGGGAGCGTGTTCAGCAAATGGGGTTTGAACACATTTTGAACACAACTCGCGAGTTTCAAGAGGTCTCGCACAAAATTACAAAGATTGTTTTGTACTTGCAAATATCTGATAATCAATCTGTATATTATTAACAAAGTTTCATACGGTTTCGTTCAAAATCACGCCTTCCACCTACTCATAATCAGGGAGTCCTTGGTTCAAGCCCAAGTGGGACCACCTCTAAAAATCTCTACTTATCTATAAATTAGGTAAATAGAGATTTTTTTGTTTTGTATATTTGTCCGCAAATTGTCCACGAATTTGAGTTTTAGAGCGGGGTGGACAAGAAAATTTTGTTAAAAATAGTGGTCTTTTCTTTATTCGGGCAGATTCTCCCCCCAATACGCATTCACTGAACTTTTCTTTTGGGGAAGCGTTTTCAATGGTGATGTAATATTTTGTTTCACTGTTAATGCCCCCTGAATGAATAAAGAGGACACTAAAAGGCTTACCAAAGAGCTGCTGAAAGAATGGCAGCGCACCCACTATCAGGAATATTGCGATTTCTCCGACTTGATGCACAACCGCGATGGCAAGGGGTTCGATGTGGTATTTGCAGAAGCGTGTATGATGATTCCAAGATTTGAAAAGGAACTCGTATTGTATCTGAAGAATGACCGCTCCGAAGGGATAGAAGATCTGGAGACCATGCTCAAGGAGGAAGGAATTATCTCCAAATTATCCCTACACTTCTTTGCCCAGCTGCCCGACAGTAATGTGCCGGCCATGCTATGTTGGCTTTTCTTTGGCCGCAGTTTCGAGTGTATGGTAGAATATGGAGAGGAAATGATCCGCAATCCTAAATTGAATTTTCTTTTACGTCGCCTCGCGCGTGTAAACATTAAGGTCATTATCAACCGTAGCATTTCGATAAAGGCAAGGACGGAGGCAGACTGGGTCAAGTTTGTGGAAGAACTTGATGAAATCGGAGAGACCCCGACAGTCACTGCAAGTGTGGTATCTAAATTCAAATCATTGCCGACAGATACGAAAGCGACAATGAAAGAAACCTCCGAGAAGAAACCTATCACCGGCAAACAGAAGAAACGCCGGACGCTTGAAGAACTGCTGCCCAACGGTGATGAGTATCTTTTCGATTCTATCGACGAACATGTAAACCTCCGTCAGAGCGGGCGCGATCTGGCGATGCTGTATCTCGTTCTTGACAAAGGTCGGGCTATGGTGAGGACAACCGTCACTGAATTTCATGCCGCACTCGTTGTGAGATATAAGGACAAGAAGAATATAGAGATTCCGGGACACCGATGGATTCAGGGTGCATTGAAAGATTATCTTGAACCTACGGAATATCGGCAGAAATCTATTCTTACTTTCGAGCGACCCGAACACATTGTTGATTACAACGAGTTGCGGGAACGCCTCAATGTCGCCGACTATATGTATTCATACTGACAGCACACATTATATTATAATATTATAACCGGGAGTCATCCGACATAACGTCGAGTGACTCCCCGTTTCTTTTTTCATGCTCTGACGCTATTTCGACAGCCTTCTATCCAGCATAAAATCCACAAAATTCTTCGTTTTACTTCGCAACGAATTAAAGCGAACTTAACACGCTGTGTATCAGTGTTATAAATTTGGAGAAAGCAAACAAATATGCTTACTTCGCACCGTCAAAACGCAAAAGCGAATGTCGGAATTGATATTGCTAAGGGTAAAGACCGGTCACCCGATGCCATCAGTTCCATTCATTATTTCGCTTTCCGCGCGGCGACCGTCGGGCATTTAATTGTTGTCGGTGTCCGATGAAAAAAATAACACAGACGACGCGAGGAATAAAAGATGATTGATTTTTCAAATCTCTCGCCCGAGGAGCTGACCGGACTTTCTATCACGCTCCCTCTGGCACACCTCTTTGAAATTGTCGAACACACGGCAGAACGTGTAGTGGATAAATTCAAGGAGGAGATTCTTCCGGCACATAAGCCCGTGGATCAGGATCCTCTCATTCCCCGCTTGGAGGTGATGAGAATCCTTGGAGTCTGCTCCAATACTCTCCGAAATTGGCGCAGGAGTAAATATCTTGAAGCCACCCTTGTCGGCGGCAAAGTCTTCTATAGGACATCGGCCATTAACACTATTCTCGATAAGTATGGAAAAGAACACATCTAACCAGAAATCAGTTGACCCGATGCTCGTTCTCGGCAAAGCCGTTGATATGAGCGTGAAAATCCGTGGCGGGGATTTCCCTCTGGGCGCGTTGCCGATTAAGATTCAGAGAATCGTCATGGAAGCGCACGACTGTTACGGCTATCCGGTGGATTATCTTGCCGGGGCTATGCTCGTGGCTATAGGACTTGGTATAGGAAATACCCATTTCGCACGGCTCAAAGGGAAATGGGACGAGAGTGCCATACTTTTCATGGCTCTTGTCGGAAGACCGGGAGCCTGCAAGTCACATCCGCTGAATTTTGCCATCAGACCGTTCACAGAGCTGGACGGTGTGGCGACACGCGCCTATGTCAAGGCGTGTGAGGAATACGAGCGTCAGCGCGAGTTACCGATAAAGGAACGCTCAGAGCCGCATCCCGTCGCCCCTGTATGCAAACGGTTCCTGATTTCAGATGCGACACCCGAAGCGATGTTGCTTATCCACTCGCAGAATCTGCGCGGCATCTGTATGTGGAATGATGAACTCGCGGGCTGGTTCAAGAACTTCAACCGATACAACAAAGGTTCTGATGAAGAATACTGGCTAAAGCTGTTCAACGCAAATCCATCATTCTCTGACCGCAAAGGAGTGAAGAATTCGGTATATATCAGCCGCCCTTTCATCTCGGTGGTGGGGACTATCCAGAACGGTATTCTCAACGAACTTGCGCAGGGAAGCCGCACATCAAACGGTTTTATCGACCGCTTGCTGTTTGTCATGCCCCACAATCAGGACAAACAGCCGTGGAGCGACAAAGAGCCAACTTTCGATATAGAAGCGGAATGGGCGGAGATAATAGAAAGGCTCGTCGCTATTCCATACGAAACGGATACAGACGGAAATGTCATAGCTAACATCCTACCCTTTGCGCCGGATGCGAAGACAAGACTCTACGAATGGCAGCGTCGGAACACCGAGGAATGTAACCGCGAGGAATGTGACGCGCTTAAAGGAGTTTACAACAAGTTCGATTTCCATGCAATTCGGTTCTGCCTGATATTGCAGATGGCGAGATGGGCCTGCGGCGAAGCCGACAGGACAGAAATAGACCTTTTATCCGTAGAAAATGCCATATCGCTCGTGGATTATTTCAAATCCACCGCCAGAAAAGTACATGGCATCATCAGCGAAATGTCGCTGACCGAGCAACAGAGAGCCATCATCGCCGCTCTCCCTGACTGTTTCACGACCGAGGAAGGGATAGCTGTAGCAAAGGAGAACGGTATGCCGGGGCGCACGTTTCAGGACTTTCTCAAACGGTCGGTATCATTAGGCAATTATTTCCAACGTGAGAAGCATGGGCATTATTCCAAACTTTGACACCTGCGCTTTCTGCATTTTCCGCATTTTCTATCTCCAAAATGCGGGTTACGCAGAAAATGCAAGCATATTTCTTTGAGAATCTATGAACGCACACCGATTCATTCTCCAGCCCTATAAGGGAGCGGCGACACGGCACACTTGCCCTGCCTGCCACAAAAAACGCTGTTTCAGCCGCTACATCGACACCGAGAAACAAATCTCGTTTCCTGATGATGTCGGAAGATGCGACCATGAACAGAGTTGCGGTTACCACTTGACGCCGAAGGATTATTTTGAGCGTAATCCGGAGGCGAAGCCCTTGCGCTCCGCTTTCGCCACTCCGTCAGCATGGCGAGCCAAATCGACCGAGCAGCGAAAACCAACATCTTTTATCGCGTCAGAGACTGTTTCACAGACTCTGCACGGCTATGAGAAAAACAATCTCTATCTGTTCCTCCGCTCCAGGTTCGGAGCCGAGGATGCTCTCCGACTGATAAAGGATTACCGCGTCGGCACATCGAAGCACTGGCCGGGGTCATGCGTGTTCTGGCAGACCGACATCAACGGCAGTGTCCGTACCGGAAAGGTAATGCTCTACGATGCCGAGACTGGCAAGCGCGTGAAGGAACCGTTCAACCATGTTACATGGGTTCACTCGTTGCTCCGACTGCCCGATTTCAATCTGCGTCAGTGTTTCTTCGGAGAACACCTGTTGCCGATGAACAGAGGCAAACCTGTTGCCATCGTCGAGAGCGAGAAGACCGCACTTGTGGCATCGTACTATCTGCCCGAATATGTGTGGCTCGCTTCCAGCGGTAAAAACGGATGCTTCAATTCTGATGCACTCCGTGTTCTCAAAGGTCATCAAGTTATTCTGTATCCCGACATCGGCGCAACCGACCAGTGGCGGCAGAAACTGAGTTTGCTCCGCAATCTCGGTATCGAGGCAAGCACCTTCAACTATCTTGAAGAAATTGCCACTGATAACGAGCGAACAGCAGGACTTGACATAGCTGACTATCTCCTGCAAATCGAGCCTGACCAAGCTGTGCTGCAATCTATGATACGCCGAAATCCGATTTTGCAGAAACTCATTGATGACCTGCAACTCACTCTCGTGTCAGTCGAACGGTATGACCCGGATACTGATGCTATTCACAAACCCTCAAACACTGAAAAACAATGATTGCGAAAAAATCTCCGTCAACAACCGCATCCAAGTCAACCAAGTTGACAGATGCGACCAAATCCAAAGTATCAACCTCTAACCCCGAAGTTACAATGAAATCAGATAACTCTATCAACTCCACCATCGCTATCAACGCGACCACCACAATCAACAGCGATAACGCTGTTAACAACACTACTCCTGCCAACGCCGACAATCTGTTTGACAACGAGCAGACAGCAACCGAGGCAACATCTGTGACCGCCACAACCGAGCCGCCGAAACAACAGCGCATCGGCAAGCAACAGCGCAAATCGGATTATGCCGATTTCAAGGCCACGTTCCTTACACCGTCAAAGCTGATGAAGCGTCATCCGGTCAACATCGAGGACAGCGTATGGGCGAAGCTCGAACGCATCGCCCGTATCCTCGGCGACCGCGACACGACTGTCGGCAGCTACATCAACGCTGTCCTCTCCGACCACCTGCGAGCCTACTCCCCGGACATCGAAGTTTGGCGCAAACTATGAGATAATTATTTCGGGATACCACTGCACCCGGTACACCGTGGGGCAGCTTCCCGATGAACGTAGTGAATTGGGAAGGCAAGGATATGTTTCGGGATTCCTTTTTCTCCGAAAAACGCCTCCCTAAACTGCGCGTTGAAAAACGCTCTTTGCCTCCCCAATTCACATAACCCATCATAATGACCACAATGAGTAAATCACCCACAAGAAAGGGCGGTCGCCCCTCTAAACCGACCGACGAGAAGCGCACCCACGTGGTGACAATCAAGCTGACTGATGCCGAACATGCCGACCTCAAAAAGCGGTCGAAAGCTGCCGGTGTAAAACTGGCAGAGTATGTCCGCCACGGAGCGTTCCGGCTCACAATCGTCAGCCGCCTTACCGAGATTGAAAAGGAAATAGCCAGAGGAATACTCAATCTCAGTTCCGATTTCAATCAGGCGATGACCTGTTTTCATCAGCTCAAACTCCGCAGCGCGGCAAATAAATTAGCGGCTGTCGTAGACTGGATGTTTGACATTCTCAAAAAATTAAGACCCAACAAGGAGACCGACTATGTTTGCAAGAATCCTTAAAATCGGCACGTTTCACGATGTCGTGGGGTACGTGACACGACAGTTTCACGACCCGAAAGAATACACGCCCGACACATGGCGCATCATCGGAAGCGATAATGTTTTCACCTCCGACTATGCCAAGATTGTGCAATCCTTTGAGACGATACACGGATTTATGCCTGGCAAGGAGAATCCGGCGGGGCATATCTCCATCAGTTTTGACAATGCCGACGCTCCCCGGCTTACCGATGAATTCATGGCTCAACTCGCCAAAGAATATCTGGACGGAATGGGATTCAAGGACACACAATACCTTATCGTGCGTCATCTTGAAACCGAACATCCGCATTTCCACATCGTCTATAACCGTGTGAATCTTCATGGCAAAGCCGTCAACGAGCGAAATAATTACAAGCGGAGCGACAAGGTTGTCAAGGCTCTGAAAGACAAATACGGGCTTACATATTCACCTCTCAAGGAGAAATACGAACAGAAAAAGCCCGTGTTCAAGACAAAGATTTCCGCTGCCATATACGGCTGTAAGTCGTGGGATGAATTCTGCCGCCGTCTCGCCTGTGCCGGAATTGACGTGAAATTTCACGATGACCACAACACCGGCGAGCATATCGGTGTGAAATTTTCCGATGGCGATATTACGTTGAACGGCTCCAAAATCGACCCGGCTTTCACATATCGCCGACTCAATAATCTCTTTGAGTTCAACCGCAAGCACGGGCATCAGCAGTCAGATAATGCGACTAAGCAACCCAACGTAACCGTGGAATATGCTCCGTCTCAAAAGACCTCTCTTATCGGGGACATGATGGAAGCCACAGTCGGTGCAATCGGAAATCTGTTCACTCTCGGACCCGGCTTCGACCCGGAGGAACAGGCGTTCCAGAACGCAATCAAGAAAGAGGAAGCCAAACGTAAACGCAAATCAAGAAAAATCTGAACATGTCAAAACTCTACGATGACGTCAAAAAACAAGGAGAGCAGATTGACGACCTGCAAAAGAAAGTAACTGGCCACGACACCCGCATCGAGACTCTGGAAACTCAAGCGATGGCGACACCGACAAATTCGGACGCGCCGATGCCGAATGTAACGGTGTCAATTCCCGACAACATCGCAACCACCGAAAATATATCGGATCTGGTCGATGACGCTATCGAAAGGAATACGGAGGTCATGACAAATGCAATAACGCAACTGTATACAACTGTCTTGCCGAAGCAGTCAGCAGCCGAGCCTTCGCCAGCGGCTATCAGCAATGAACAGATAAGAAAAATCGCACAAGAGGCGGCGGACAAAGCATCGGAGAAGGCGATGACCATCCGTTATGACAAATTGGATGCTGCGGCAGATACCGTCATGCACCGCTTATACAATCTTGTCAACGGTGCTATATGGGCGGCAATCCCCAGGTGGGTATATATTGTTTTCGCAGTCGCTGTTCTCGCCGCCGGAGGCTTCGGTTACGGCTTCTTCTATATGCTCAACGAAAACTCCAAGCTGAAAGATGTCGAATGGCTCTATCGCTACGAGCGCGGACTCAACCGTGACCTGAATGTAGTAATGCACCGTGAGCGTCAGATGCTCCATGGGACATCTCATGAAGTTGACAGCCTGAAATCGCTGATTCGCCACCACGAACAGCGAACCAACGCCGATACCACTTTCATATACTTCTATCCCTCAAATCTATAATCACTATCAATGCCATCGACAGTTCCACAGTTGTCGGTGGCATTTTTATTATTCTGAGCTATGGGATATAGCAGCAAGAGACATCAGTATCCCCAAAGGCATATGTGTATCACTTCGCAGCCCAAAGAAGAACCTATATATTTTGCTGTTAGATTTCATTCGTAAGAAACAATCATTATAATCATTCTTTAGCTGATTCGGTATTGTATCAAGCAATTGTTCGTGAGAAACAAATAGATACTATTTCCATAAATGGAACATGCTGCATATAATTCACTGTTAGGGATATCAAAGGTTTCCCAATCTTTTCCTGAATTATTACTAATCACGAGCTTGTACTTCATGAATATTCCCGATGTATATCCTAAAACCAAAATAATAGTATCCTCTTTGTCGGTTATAAGCTCTTTTACAAACGTATAATCGTTAGACGAATATATAAGTAGCGGATTATGTATGGATTGATTATAAAAATAAACTTCCACTCCATTAGATTCAGTAATTCCGGAAATACATATCCCATCCTCAAGTTCTGCAATGAATTCAGGTGATACCGGACATGTAGATATGCCCCATTGTCCGTTTTTATCAAGAACAAACACATTATTGTTTCTAACGTATCGTTTTATTGCAATCATCTCATCTTTCCCCAAAAGGCTTTGGGATAGAGAAGGAGATGGAACACTATTTATGACATAATATGAGGAATCCATCGTTATCAGATTATGCTCATCCTTAAAATCTGCTACCGAATAAAGCAGATTATTTTTGAAAGCAATAGGATAAAATCTTGTTTGACCAGTAGAAGTTAATTTTGCCGAATATTCTGGAGCATACGTTATTCGCAATAAGTAGGCATCTCCACTTTGCGAAAATAGAGGCGTTAATAAGTAGGAATCACTTTTAATAGTATTTCCAATATGTGTAAGATCATCAAAGTAGAATTTTGATTTTAGCAACCATTGGGCACCTTTATTTGATGACATATATATTTCAATGGAATTACGATATTGAGTTGATATAGAGTCATTATATTCTTGATGCCTGCCAATTATGATTCCGTTGTTTTGATTTAAGAAACAAGCATAACTAATTGTAAATCCTAATTGTGGGATACCATCCATAAATGTGCTATCGGGCTTCACATGGGAACAACCTGACAGAACTAATATGATTATGATAAAATTGGTGAATCTCATATGTCAATTTTTATTACACGCAGCTACATCCCTATCAAGATTTATTTAGCTATTAGAATCAGAACCACTGCTAAAACAAGTAAGCCGAGAAATCCATTGACAAGGTTGTTGTCAGCATGGTCTATGTTATTAAAATCTTCCGAACCATAGCGGATTTGCCTGTATGACACTTTCTGCCCGCGATGAAACAGCCGCAGACACCCATACCGAAGCCCGGCTCCGATATGTCTAATCGCCGAGCCGAACCATGACCGTATAAACATATCATTTTGAGATTATTTAAGAATCTGTCGTTTAAAAACGGAATTACTGTCAACTCCGATAGATGTGACAAGATTGTATGCACTTATTTTGTTGGAAAAGTCTGCTCCATAACGCTGATTATCTCATCAAGACGTGAGAAGTAGTCGATTACATTTGGCTCATGCCTATTAGCCATTTTTTGGACTTGCGCCAAGACTAATTCTTTGACTGCCGGATAATCTTCAGGTGACACAATGCGTGTTAGAGTAAGATACTTAAACGCCCAGTCTGCTCCGACATCTGGTAACGCCCTCTTACCCTCCAATCTGGGTATAATCTCGCGGTCAAACATATCACGTAAGGACGTGTATGATTGAAAGACTATGCCGGAACAGTCGGCAAGCGTGCCACAGAGTTTTGAGTAATCGCGCTCCAGATTGGCTTCTGAAATCATAAACTTATCCTGTCTGCCAAGCATATTTCCGGTAAATCCAACAGAAGGATTGTCCTGCCGGTCCTGCCGTGATTTGACGTTATATGGCTCAAACCATTTTAACAGGATATCAAAACGAACCATATAGATAGGATAGACGATAAGCACTCCGTCTTTGGTCCAATGGTCCAATTCGATATGCCGCCGTAAGCCTTGCTCTTGTTGAATAAAAGAGTAGTCACGTTTGCGAAACTTAAATCCATTGAGAAAAAGCTCAGCCTTTAGCCGATCAACTACGGTTAAAAATAATTCTTTGTTTGTCATATCACTTTTCTTTCACCGCTATCTATTTTTATAATCTTATTTGTGGTCCCGTCAACTTCCATGTACAGGATGTCTGTCACGTTATCATCGTTGTGGTAAGGCTTGAATTTAACCTCGAATGAATACTTTTCCAACGGAAGTCCCGTAAAGCCGTCTTGAGGTTCTATTTGAATTGTCTTATAGGCGTGCCGAAAGTCGGTATTATCCGAAACGATCGGGAAAGTCGCCGCAGATAGTTCTTCGGCAAGCTCCTTGGAGCAATACTGCTCATACAGTCTTTTCAAGTCGGCCGATGATGCACCAACTGCTCTTTCGTTCAGATACAGAGCCATAAAGTCAGCCACTACATCAAAGCCATCAATACCCATATATACATCTATAACAATGATGTTGGATTTGCCATCCGGTAAAATTTGATACAGCATATTCCAGCCGTCGTCCGTGTCAGGGAGGAAGCAGCCAAACGATAAGTAGATAGCTGAATCCGATACCCAAAAAACTTCACCGCCCCATTGCATGATATATTCACCCTCGCTGCCGACCACATCTTTCGTCCGTATTTCCTTGTCGGAGTACACAATATTTCGGTCATAGAATAGGGTCAGAAAGACGGAGGAATCTTTCACTGCCCAGTCATGTCGCCCAACTACAATATCATTGGAATCTTTGGTCGCTTTGATAGTCCAGTGCCCGATAACGGTATCTTCGATTATCCGGCCTCTGATAACATCAGCGATATTTTCAGTTTCAGAATCTCCTATCTTTTGCAGCTTTGTGATGTCGCCGGATTTATTTCCTCCGTTGCATGCAATAATTAAAGAAGATATAATAATCGTTAGGAGCGTAATACCAATCAAATTTTTCATAACATCAGTCATTTGATAACCATAATTCAGTCATTTCCCTATAATATGCCAGCATTGCCGGATTGTCGAGTCTGGCGATAGCTGCATCAATGTTTTTGCGGGATTGCGGGGTGTATGTGTAGTAGAATCCAAGAGGCATCGTCAGGGACAGAGATTTATATTCGCGATTTTCGTAAATATATTTCAAAACCTTTTCCGGCTGTGGCATGAATACATAATTAAAAAAGTTGAATATGAATGATTCAGCCGTAGCTCCATCAACACTATTACCCAAACTATCCCATTTATCAAGTACACTTTCATCAGAATAAGGATAATGGGTAAGAGTCTGTATCTTTCCAATCAGATCCCATTCCTCCTTGCTGTCTGAGCCGCTCCATAGTCTGAATACACCTTCCTCATAGGCATCAGCCTCAGGCAAACTTATTACTATTTTGCCGTTCATCTCTATGTTACAACACATTGAAACTGTTTTAGAGTATGTGGCTGTGTCCTCGTCAGTATTGATGTTATGTTCTATTTCTTTGTATTCATAGTTGTATGTAAATTCATGGTCTGCGATAAAATATATCAAAGTATGCTCGGCGCATATTAACTCTGTTGAGTCTGACGGATTATCTATTAAATCCGACTTATCCCAACAGTTCCCTGCATACATTGCGTCAATCAGAACTCCGTCAGTATTGTATGTGGCAATATACACATCTTCGAGATCGCTGAACAGATATTTATATTGACATAATACTACATTATCATTTATTTGCCTGACTGATACAAGATATGCCGATGCGGTATCGGACAGGTTAAAGTTTGAAGTGATTACACCTTTGAGCAACGCCCCTTGCTCTTTTGCGGTAAGAAGATAATCTCTGTCAGATGGAGCCGGCAAAGAATCATCTTTCGCGATTAGTGATTCTTCTTCAATGCCGAGTTTCCTTAGGAATTCAAATGATTTGCTATCGTTTATCTCTGTAATAGAATCATGCTTATTGTCATTTGATGGCGATGTATTGCTTTTGCCCTTGCACGATATACACAAAGTCAATAATGCTATTATTATCAAAAGTAAATATTTCATCGCTTGCCTCCTTTCAGGCAGAACAAGAACGATAGACTTTGCGCCCAGAGGTTACTGGAGAGAGCAAAGCCAACACACAGAATCAATATCTTATAGAGTGTTGCCATACGCAAAGTTACTACAAAATTTTGTAACTCTGTGATAATCGGGCAAGAAAATCCGCATCTCCACGGCAGCCACCATAAAAATGCGGATAATGTAGAAAATGCAATGTTATTTCAGCTCTAATTCAATGTCCTCTATTGATGGCAGGGAACTCTTAAATTCATCGGGGATGAATTTTGTAAGTTGAAACTCTGCCACGCCGATAGGCTGCGATGACGATTCAAGCGCATATTGAGCAAGCACATTATCTTTATCCTTGCATATCAGAAGTCCTATGGTCGGATAATCCTGCTCGGTTTTCAGAATATGATTGACAGCCGTCATATATGTGCCGAGTTGTCCAATGTCCCCGGCTCCGAATGTACCCGTCTTGACTTCTATAACACAATAAGCGTGCAATTTTATATTATAAAACAGCAAATCAATGAATTGCTCCGTATGCCCGACTTTAAGACGGTATTCTTCCCCGACGTATGCAAAACCCGATCCAAGTTCAAGCAGAAAACGAGATATGTTTGACATCAGAGCCTTTTTCAATTCCCGTTCCTTATATGGCTCCGTCATTTCGGTAAAGTCGAAGATATACGGATCTTTGGTCAGTTCCTGGGCAAGGTCGCTGTCGGGAGCCGGCAGTAGACGAGAAAAACTTGTCAATGCCTTGCCCTGGCGAAGATGCAGATTGGTATCTATAAATGACTTCAACACGTTTCTCGACCAACCTTCTTCTACAACCTTGTGGGCATAGAATAGCACGGTATCCCGTTCTCCTTTTTCGAAATATTTATCTATCAGAGTACAATGATGTCCCCACGGAACAGAAAAGATAATATCGTCCTTGATACATTGAGATATGCCAACAAGCTGTTGGCACATTTCGGCTTTAGAATTGCCAACAGGTTGTTGGCAATTTGTAGGCAGCTCACTATAAAGAAGATACATCTTCTTCATATATTGCAAATTCTGCCGAGAAAAGCCCTCTGATTCTGGAATAGCCTCTTTCAAATCCTGACTGAGATTCCGATAGAAACTGCTGCCATAAACATTCTCGGCATCACGAGCCACGATGTCACGACCGAGCGACCAGTAGAAGCGCAGCATCTCGCAGTTCACTTGGGCAGCGGCCTTAATCTGACTGCGGCGGTATCGTTCTTTCAACTCCTGTATCCACCGGGAGTATTCGGCATCGGTTTTTATCAGCTTGCTCATGCTTTACATTCTTGAAATTATCCTATTACAAAATTACAAAAATATTCTGATACTGAGAGCATAATTAATCCTATTACCGGCTATTGTCAATCCAGCAGCCCGACAAGTTCCTTTTTGATGTCCTCGTCAATCTCACGGTAGCGGGCGAATGCTTTGCTACCCTCCTTATGTCCGGACAAAACACCGACAAGACTGGGGTCTTTTACCTTCTTATAAAGATTGCCGACAAAGGTGCGGCGAGCCATGTGGCTGCTGGCTATCTCATTTATTGGGCGACGTTCCTCTTCTCCGGTTTTTGGGTTGAGAACGGTAACGATTCGCGTTATTCCACAGGCCGTAAAAATGCTTTTGATTGCATCGTTGTACTTTTGCGTACTGATAAAGGGGAACAATCGACCTTTCTTGTCGACACCTTCGTATTTCTCCACCAAAGCCATTGCCCGTTTGTTCAACGGAACGCGAACAACCTCTGGCCGTTCTCCTTTCGTCTTGTTCGGCATATATTCGACGGCTCCGTCGATAATGCTTTCCGGAGTCATCTCTATCAAGTCGGAGACTCTACATCCTATGAGACACTGAAAGATGAAGATGTCGCGTTGAACTGCTAATGCCGGTTTATCCGAGAAATCATGGTCGGCGATTGTATCTCGTTCTTCGATGCTTATATAATATGGAGTGCCATATTTTTCAGCACCTATGCTTGTGCAGGAGGCAAAGGGAGTGCGGGTAATGTAACCACGCTTGACACACCAGTTGAAGAACGCCCTCAGTCTTTTCATGATTGCGATGACTGCGTTATGACCCCGCTGCTCAGGTTTGCGGGGCTTGCGTTTGGTCTTTACAACCTCAGACACATCCTTATATATGGAAGGGAATCTTTCGTATATCTTCGGTTCGTCAATTACGAACTGTTTGAAAGCATCCACCACTTCACCCGTAAACTCTTCAAGTTTGAGAGCGAAATTCTGTCGCGTCGATTTCCGTTTGTATTTCTCATATCTCTCCAGCAATCTCGCCAATACGCGGTAATGGCTCGACAGTTTGGTGCCGTCTTGTGTTGTCACAAGATATTCGTTGAAGGTATCGAAGAAACTCATGCTTACCGGTGCCGTCTCAAACAGTTCCGGATGATTGTGGCGCATTATCGCATCCTCAAAGAATTCCTTTGAAAGAAGATTCTGGGGAGTATTTACGCATAGAGATACCAATCTGCTCTCAAGTGAGACAAGATTATCGCTGATTGTTTGTAAATTTGCAAGCGTCTTGCGGTCGGCTCGCGGCATTATAAATTTCCCGTCACGAAATCGAGACGGATCAACGAATATGCCGCTTTTGAGCCTGAGGCGTAAATCACGCGACACCGATAGCCGGAGCATGATTTCGGACTCGCCATTGCCGTTTACCTTAGAGGAAAGAGACCTTGTTATAGTAGCCATATTGAGAGAGGTTTTGATTACAGGTACAAATTTACTAAAATTTGTCCACGCACCAAAATTTCTGTCCACGTTTTGTCCACATCCTTTGCTCCTGCTTGCACTGCGTTGACATGCAAGATGCAACAATAAGCCTCATTACATATTTGCAACGCTCTGGCTATCAATGGGTACGACAACGAGGCTAATGAGAGCTGACATTCAAGCAGATTCAACGAAATTCAGATTTACAGCTCCAAGTGGGACCACAAGTAAAAATTACAAAATTAAGAAAATCGCTGAAAATCAGATATTTCAGCGATTTTTCTTTTGCACTTTTCCATCGAAAATCGGCAAAATATTGAAGTCTGCGGAGTATAATTCGGGAACAGTCAAAATCAAGTCAGTTTTGTTCACCAGAACCGCTGTAACTCACTGATAATACAGCGATAGCAGAAATACGACTTGATTTAATGGCTCGATTTCATCGTTTTTACTCGATAAAATCATGACCCCATTCTTGATGTTAAAGTCACTGGATACCAACAGTTAAATAATGTTGAGATTCGAGAGTCTCAGAAGAGCGGAAGCAAATATAGGAGTAGATTTGAGGCGATTTTCAGAACTCTGTTCCCGATTCTTACACCTGCAATGGTGATATTTCTCTGATATTCAATTTTCTGCGCCATAAGAGCATGACACGTGATAATTAATTTTGTGTCAAATTAAAATTGACTCTTATGTATCAGCCAAATTATTACACGCTGTCCTTCATGATGAGGTCGGCTCGCTCCACCAGAACAGGTGAGGCACCAATCTACGCATGTATCTAACATTTGAAAAGGGACCCGGATAGCATTTGAAAAGGGGACCACCCGGGATGGGGATGCAAAGATAATTATATTTGTTGAGTCATCATTTCCTGAGTTTCTTTCATGCGGTATGATTTGCCTGTCATGTTAAGCAGTATAGCCTTGTGGGTCAGGCGGTCTACCATTGCGGTGACCAGTACTTTGTCGTCAATAATCTCGTTCCAGCGGTTGAAGGCGAGATTGGTTGTGACGACGGTCGTCTTCTTGTCGGTGCGGAGGGAGAGATGGTTAAAGAGCATCTCTGCGCCGGCCTTGTCGCAGGAGACGTATCCGAACTCATCACAGATGACCATGTCGTATCTCTCGAACTTGTTTTCCAGCGACCGGAGTGTCAAAGCGTTGCGGCACTCGCGTATCTGCGTGAGCAGTCTTGGCACGGATGTGAACAGCACCGAGTGTCCGGCATTACATGCGGCGATACCGAGAGCTGTCGCCAGATGAGTCTTGCCTGTTCCGGGATTGCCGTATAGAATGAGGTTGCGTCCGTTTTTGATGAAGTCGAGTGTCTCGAGTGTCGGGAGCGCTTTCCGGGCATCGGCGGGCAGAGCGTCGGTGTCGATTTCGTTAAGATAGCGAAGTTGCGGGAACCCTGCGTTTTTGATGCGGTGACGGCGCTGGTTTTCAGAGCGGTTCTCTTTTTCGCGCCGGAGCAGTTCGGCTGTAAACCGCCATAGGTTCCATTGTTCGTCGGCGCTCTGCTGTATAAGCAGGTCGATGTCGCGCCGCACAAGCGGGAGTTTAAGGTCGAAAGCGCATGAGCGAATGAGCTCCCGAAGTCCGTCACGGTCTGTTTCATGTATGTCTGTCATTGTCATTCAGTGTATTGGTTGTTTTTTGGGGGGGTATTCAGTCTGCCTGCGATGCGCGGGTATATTCCATAAATGATGAAAGCATGTCAAGGGTATGGCTTGCCGAACTTTCTATTTCAGCCTGTTGCGGGTCGGGAACGTTCGTTGCCGCGATATCGGCGGTTGACTGCATATGTCCTTCCGCCGAGATCATCTGAGCCTGTATCTGTTCAGATGAGAGGCGCTGGAGCCCGCGGGACGAAAGACTTGTGGCGGCACGGACGATGTCAGTGTATGCCAGATTGTTGTCGCGGGTGAACACAAGCAGTTCTATGAAGCTTCGCGGAGACTCGCGGAAGTGTTCGCGGTAAAGCGCCGCCACCGACGGATGTACCTGTTGCAGAGCCACAGACCGCCCCAGAGCGGCCGGTTTGCGCAGGAATGTACCCAGATAATGCATCAGGTCGATGACCCAGTCGCCGGAGCGTCGGCTTCGGGCATGATTGGCCACCTTGTCGCGTCCGTAAAGCACCACGATGCGCTCGGAATACAGCTTTACCGCCACCTGCGAGCCCACCAGACGGTCGGGCACAGAGTAGTGCACTCCGTCAACGGTTATCGTTGAATACTTTCCGACGCGGTACAGCCGCTGCTCGAAGCAGCCGATGTCACCGTGGTCCAACGGACGTAGCGCCGCCAGATCGGCCTGTATGCGCAGGCGTTTTTCTTCCGCCGACATGTTGGACGCCTCTGTGTTGAGCCTGTCGCAGACTGCCGCCAGATGCGTCTGCGCGGCATCCAGGGAGTCAAACCGGACCTCGAACGAGAATGCACGACGCCGGATATATTCCACCGAACGTTCCACCTTGCCTTTTTCCCATCCCGAGCGAGGGTTGCAGAAATGGGGTGTGAAACAGTAGTGTACCTCCATGCGCAGCAGCGCATCCGTGTGCTCGCGGTCGCGCCCGAGGAACTTCTTTACGGCGGTACGCATGTTGTCATAGGCCATCACGCGCGGGGTGCCCCCCAACTCCCGGAAGCAGTTGCGGTGGGCTTCCATAAGAGCCAGGGTATCTTCGCGCGAAAACAGATATGCCTTGCGCATATTGCTGTGGTCGAGGGTGAATACCGCCATGTGAAGGCGAGTCCTGACTCCACCGATCCACAGGGTAAGCACGCCCCAGTCGAACTCGCAACGGAATCCAGGCTCATAGTCCTGACGGATATATGCCTTTGCAGGCTTTTCTTGCGACTTCGGCGCTGCCTCCAGCGCACGGACATACTGACATACTGTGGAATAGGCGATACGCACGCCATCGTCCTGAAGACGTCGCCACATATCGAGCTTGCGCATCTGCTGCTTGTGCAATCCGGCAGCGACGTTCTCCCGGTTGCGGGCGATAAAACCATCGATGCGACGGCGGACATCATCGGTCACAACACGCCTGACGCGTCCGCTGCTGTCATACTTCGGCCTGGTCAGCAGATAATCGTCAACCTCCCGCTCTGTCGGTGACGGGCCGGCCTCTCTCTCGAACTCGCGCAGATACTTGCGCACGGTCTTGCGGCTCATGCCGTTGCGGCGCGCTATCTCGCGGATGCTCATCCCCTCGCGGCGATGAGACAGAATAATGGATGTTTTTTCCTCCATGTGTAGCATTTTGTGGAATCGTTGATGTCGTTCTTTCTAATCAACGATATCCGGTTGAACTTACCCATGGGGTGGGTCCCTTTTCAATTGCTCTACCTGGGTCCCTTTTCAAATGTTAGATGCACCCCACTGACATGAGCGTGCTGATCTTCGGAGAGAACGGTACGGGCAAGGAGCATATCGCCCACCTGCTGCACGATAAGGGCAAGCGGGCAGGAAAACCGTTTGTGGCTGTGGACTGCGGTTCGCTTACCAAAGAACTTGCGCCGTCGGCTTTCTTCGGACACGTCAGAGGGGCATTCACTGGTGCGGACAATGCCAAGAAAGGTTATTTCCATGAGGCGGAAGGCGGCACGTTGTTCTTGGACGAGGTGGGCAACCTCGCACCGGAAACACAACAGATGCTACTCCGCGCCATACAGGAACGGAGATACCGTCCCATTGGTGATAAGGCGGATAGAAGTTTCAATGTCCGCATCATCGCCGCCACCAACGAGGATTTGGAGAAGGCGGTCAATGAAAAGCGTTTCCGGCAGGACTTGTTGTACCGTCTGCATGACTTCGAGATAACCGTCCCGCCGTTGCGCGACTGTCAGGAGGACGTCATGCCGCTGGCTGAGTTCTTCCGTGAAATTGCGAACCGGGAACTGGAATGCGATGTCACCGGCTTTGACGGAGAAGCCCGCAAGACATTGCTGACCCATGCGTGGCCGGGCAATGTCCGCGAGCTTCGGCAGAAAATCATGGGTGCGGTGTTGCAGGCGCAGACGGGTCTTGTCACGAAAGAGCATCTGGAACTTGCCGTGACGAGGGCGACTTCACCTGTCAGCTTCGCCCTGCGCAGCGATGCGGAAGACAAGGAGCGTGTCTTACGCGCGTTGAAGCAGGCGAACGGGAACCGCAAGGTTGCCGCCGAACTGCTCGGGATAGGACGTACGACGCTGTACAACAAACTGGAAGAATATGGATTGAAGTATAAATTTCAGCAACCATAGCCGGTAATTCGCTGAATTTGTATGATTTTGATTATCAGAATTTGGTTAATTCTCAAAATAATATTATCTTCGCATTGAGCTATTTGAAATGATTGAGAATCATGCAAAATGATGAAGACAGGTGGTTTCTAAGCCATTACCTATATCTCTATTATTAGCTTATAATTTATTGATAATCAACTACACATTAGTTAGTGCAACAAATGTGAAGCAGCAGAACACGAATGTGTCCCTGACAAGTTCCAGGCGCGGCATCATGGAGAAGTCGAGTTTGAGAATCTCCATAATCTCAGCCTCAGTCAAAAATTGGCGTTTAGCCTGAGTGCGGTGGAACTTTCTGCCGATGAACGGGTCTTCAGTTATCCACTTATGCGCGTCTTGAGATAGCGGAGATACTTCACAGCCGTGTTGTTGGCGCAGTTCTTGCTGACACGCAGGAAATGCTCGAAATCATCTATTATTCCTGCCGTGACATCCCTTACCGGAATATCATCGACATTCATAGTCAGACGCAGGAACTCGCCGAGATAGGTCACACACCGCTCCCAACGAAGATAGGTGGCATTGACCATATCGCCACGCTCCATTTCCTCTTTTCTCTTTGCGTTGGATTCAGTGAAAATCTCACATAGCATCTTAGGCTTCTCAACTTTGCCGAGAAACAGGTCGCGCATGACAATAGGGTTTACGAGTTTCTTCTCACGCACGAGATTAGTATGAATCTCGCAGAATCTGGCCCGTATCTCATCAAGGTACTTGTTCAGCTCCAGATCGCGCCGGGAGCGACCTTTCGAGATCTTGCGTTTCTGGTCCCAGTTCTCAGGATTGACCGAGCGGCCTATGGCGAGGTCAGTCTGCTGACCTGCCACTGAAATTCTGACATACACCTTGTGGTCGGTGTAGCCTTCCGACCTTGGCTTCCTTGTGAAGAAGGTCAGGGTGAAATAAGGGTTGTTTGTCATGTTACTTACGGGTTTAATGGTTACTTAAAGATACTCATTTTTAACCCGGATTCCAAATGCGCTTCGGAACATGATACTCCGGCGGTGGCGTAACCGTGTACATCCGGCCGATTTTTCGGCGAAATTTAACATTGTACACGAATTTCACACGGCAGAATGGGGAAGACCACAGCAGGGACGACTGAGAAAATCATCGGATAAGGTCAAATCTTAAATAAAGTTAAAATTCACCATATCGCACCCGAATTGTGGGTCGAGGGTCGCGTTCCCGCCCGCAGAACCCCACATTTTCAAAGTTGAATTTCTGCAAATGCACAGTCATCAGCCTGTTGCGGGCCTTTCCGTGTAACCGTGTACATTTTTGTACACGAAACACGATGTACACGTTTTGTACACGCCTGTAGGTAATATTCTGCGTTATCCTGCAATTTCACCAAAAAGAAAAAGCACTGAAAATCAACTGATTTCAGTGCTTTGCGGTGTTCTTCCGAACCCTTTCGTGATCCGGTTGGTGTCGGATATTTTACACTCAACTGAGTTGATTTGTAGCGTTTTATCTTTCGTGTCCATATTCCTGACCACGAATTGCACACGGCATGAATTCATCGGTTTTCCATGATTTGCCATGTGAATGCGACCGGAACCTCTGTCCCGGAAGGTGATTGAGTGTCCTCTTTCACACCGCAAAGATAGCAGTTTTTATTGGTTCGGACACCATTTTCGATGTTAAAAATCGTGATTTTTGATTCGATTATTTTAATTAAGCGGTCTTATATGGCGTAATTTGATTTTAGATTTGGAGAAAAATGCCCTAAAACAAGAATTAAAACCGCTAAAAATTCGATTTTGATTTTGTGATGCGACGGATTTTCGCTATATTTGCGCCATTAAAACGCATCGGATATGATACAAGAGCTGAAAATACGTAATTTCAAGTCGTTTCGCGATGAAGTGGAATTGAGTTTTGAGCCGTCGACAGACGACCGTTACAACAGTGTGGTCACGATGCCTGACGGCGTGAAGCTGTTGCGCTTTGCAGTGGTGCTCGGCGCAAACGCCAGCGGCAAATCAAATCTGCTTGAAGCGATTGAGTTCCTGCGCGGTTTCTGGAACACACTTCCATCCACCAACGATGACGGTACGGATGTGCAGCCATTCCTGTTACGCGACGATGCGCTGTCTTTCGACACGGAATTTGAACTTAAATTCTATGCTGAAGGTCTGCGCTATTGGTACAAACTCAAGGTAAATCCTGAAAAGGTCTGCCATGAGTCGCTCTTCGTCTATCTCACCAACCGCCCGACAAAGGTGTTCTGTCGCGAGGATGTCGGTGGTATATCCAGGTTGAATTTCAATCCGGCTGTCGTCAGACTTTCTCAGGCGGAGGTGGACGTCATGACGATGAACTGTCTCCGCAATATGTCGCTGCTGGCTACCATGAAGAAGGTGAATGTCTCGGTCGCATATCTTGACAATATGCGCCGGTGGATTGACAGCCGTATTCTTCCGTTGCAAAGCGGTTCGCTTTCCTCTCTTTCAAATGATGCGAAAAAGCACATAGCGGACAGTGAGGATTTCCGCGAGTATCTTTTGCAATTCGCAAAGGAGGCCGACTTCAATATCTCGGATATCAGGATTCAGAAGATGGCGGCTCTGTTCGGACATAAGGTTGAGAATGCCGACGGTTCGCATGATTATATTCTCCCTGAGGCTTGCCAGAGCACGGGCACAAAGCGAATGGTTGAGCTGGAGTCTCTGATCTACGAACAGCTCAACCGTCAGGCGTTCCTTTGCATTGACGAGATTGAAGCCTCGATGCACCCCAACCTGATGGAGTATATCCTCTCGAAATTTGTCAATACACCGGATAACCAGTCTCAGCTTCTTGTCTCTACACATTACGACCCGATTCTTAAAGACATCGACGACATTTTCGGCAAGGACTCCGTATGGTTTACCGAGAAAGGGAAGGACGGCAACTCGCAGTTGTTCTCGCTGGTTGATTTCAATGGCCTCAACAAACTCTCATCTATTCACCGCGCTTATATGAACGGTCGTTTCGGCGCACTTCCCAACGTATTGTAATCATGGCAAGAAGAATCAAAGAGCGTAAACTCAGAAATCCGGCGATTACAATCATCGGCGAGGGTGCTACCGAGCGCTACTACTTCACACACCTGAAACTCCTCAACGGTTATAACTACGTCTGCAAGCCCCGCAACTTTGCCGAGCAGAACATTGATGACATTCAACGGCAGGTGGAACGGGTACTCGCTGATGAAGGGATTGCCGTATGTGTATTCGATGTGGATGTAACCCGCATACATCCGGCGGACAAGGTCAAATTCGATGCCATGCGTCGGCGTTATGCCGGTAATCCGTCTGTAATCATCTGTGAGAGTATGCCGTCGATTGAGTTCTGGTTTCTTCTCCACTATCTCAATACCAACCGCTATTTCGCTTCATCTGATGATGTGATTGCCCTGCTCCACAGATTCATGCCTAATTTCAGCAAACAGCAGTCATTCCTGTCCCGCGACAATTGGGTAGCCACACTATTGGCCGACAACAAACTTTCAACAGCCATCTCTAATGCCATTGGTATCGGAGAAGACGGAGAATCATATTCCAACCTTCATAAGTTATTCGCGCTTCTTAATTCATAAGGCGACTCACATAATACCATAACGTAATTTTCGGTTATTCCCATACAAAATATTGCGATTAAGCACCGTCGAAGGTACAAATTTTTGCGATTATAACCGTAATTTTTACAAAAAACTGAGTTTGGAACATAGGTAAAGCGATGGGACGAGTGGCGGCGGTGCATATGTCATGTCGGCATAGCCGTCAATAATGTCGGGGCCAGCCCTGACATCCTTGACCGCCATTCCGACAACGGCGGAGGGCGACACCGCAAGATCCAACACGAAACCTATGCCACCATACCCTTACGGTGTATCTAACATTTGAAAAGGGACCCGGATAGCATTTGAAAAGGGGACCACCCGGGATGGGGATGCAAAGATAATTATAATTGTTGAGTCATCATTTCCTGAGTTTCTTTCATGCGGTATGATTTGCCTGTCATGTTAAGCAGTATAGCCTTGTGGGTCAGGCGGTCTACCATTGCGGCGACCAGTACTTTGTCGTCAATAATCTCGTTCCAGCGGTTGAATGCGAGATTGGTGGTGACGACTGTCGTCTTCTTGTCGGTGCGGAGGGAGAGATGGTTGAAGAGCATCTCTGCGCCGGCCTTGTCGCAGGAGACGTAACCGAACTCATCACAGATGACCATGTCGTATCTCTCGAACTTGTTTTCCAGCGACCGGAGTGTCAAAGCGTTGCGGCATTCGCGTATCTGCGTGAGCAGTCTTGGCACGGATGTGAACAGCACCGAGTGTCCGGCATTACATGCGGCGATACCGAGAGCTGTCGCCAGATGAGTCTTGCCTGTTCCGGGATTGCCGTATAGAATGAGGTTGCGTCCGTTTTTGATGAAGTCGAGTGTCTCGAGTGTCGGGAGCGCTTTCCGGGCATCGGCGGGCAGAGCGTCGGTGTCGATTTCGTTAAGATAGCGAAGTTGCGGGAACCCTGCGTTTTTGATGCGGTGACGGCGCTGGTTTTCAGAGCGGTTCTCTTTTTCGCGCCGGAGCAGTTCGGCTGTAAACCGCCATAGGTTCCATTGTTCGTCGGCGCTCTGCTGTATAAGCAGGTCGATGTCGCGCCGCACAAGCGGGAGTTTAAGGTCGAAAGCGCATGAGCGAATGAGCTCCCGAAGTCCGTCACGGTCTGTTTCATGTATGTCTGTCATTGTCATTCAGTGTATTGGTTGTTTTTTGGGGGGGTATTCAGTCTGCCTGCGATGCGCGGGTATATTCCATAAATGATGAAAGCATGTCAAGGGTATGGCTTGCCGAACTTTCTATTTCAGCCTGTTGCGGGTCGGGAACGTTCGTTGCCGCGATATCGGCGGTTGACTGCATATGTCCTTCCGCCGAGATCATCTGAGCCTGTATCTGTTCAGATGAGAGGCGCTGGAGCCCGCGGGACGAAAGACTTGTGGCGGCACGGACGATGTCAGTGTATGCCAGATTGTTGTCGCGGGTGAACACAAGCAGTTCTATGAAGCTTCGCGGAGACTCGCGGAAGTGTTCGCGGTAAAGCGCCGCCACCGACGGATGTACCTGTTGCAGAGCCACAGACCGCCCCAGAGCGGCCGGTTTGCGCAGGAATGTACCCAGATAATGCATCAGGTCGATGACCCAGTCGCCGGAGCGTCGGCTTCGGGCATGATTGGCCACCTTGTCGCGTCCGTAAAGCACCACGATGCGCTCGGAATACAGCTTTACCGCCACCTGCGAGCCCACCAGACGGTCGGGCACAGAGTAGTGCACTCCGTCAACGGTTATCGTTGAATACTTTCCGACGCGGTACAGCCGCTGCTCGAAGCAGCCGATGTCACCGTGGTCCAACGGACGTAGCGCCGCCAGATCGGCCTGTATGCGCAGGCGTTTTTCTTCCGCCGACATGTTGGACGCCTCTGTGTTGAGCCTGTCGCAGACTGCCGCCAGATGCGTCTGCGCGGCATCCAGGGAGTCAAACCGGACCTCGAACGAGAATGCACGACGCCGGATATATTCCACCGAACGTTCCACCTTGCCTTTTTCCCATCCCGAGCGAGGGTTGCAGAAATGGGGTGTGAAACAGTAGTGTACCTCCATGCGCAGCAGCGCATCCGTGTGCTCGCGGTCGCGCCCGAGGAACTTCTTTACGGCGGTACGCATGTTGTCATAGGCCATCACGCGCGGGGTGCCCCCCAACTCCCGGAAGCAGTTGCGGTGGGCTTCCATAAGAGCCAGGGTATCTTCGCGCGAAAACAGATATGCCTTGCGCATATTGCTGTGGTCGAGGGTGAATACCGCCATGTGAAGGCGAGTCCTGACTCCACCGATCCACAGGGTAAGCACGCCCCAGTCGAACTCGCAACGGAATCCAGGCTCATAGTCCTGACGGATATATGCCTTTGCAGGCTTTTCTTGCGACTTCGGCGCTGCCTCCAGCGCACGGACATACTGACATACTGTGGAATAGGCGATACGCACGCCATCGTCCTGAAGACGTCGCCACATATCGAGCTTGCGCATCTGCTGCTTGTGCAATCCGGCAGCGACGTTCTCACGGTTGCGGGCGATAAAACCATCGATGCGACGGCGGACATCATCGGTCACGACACGCCTGACGCGTCCGCTGCTGTCATACTTCGGCCTGGTCAGCAGATAATCGTCAACCTCCCGCTCTGTCGGTGACGGGCCTGTCTCTCTATCGAACTCGCGCAGATACTTGCGCACGGTCTTGCGGCTCATGCCGTTGCGGCGCGCTATCTCGCGGATGCTCATCCCCTCGCGGCGATGAGACAGAATAATGGATGTTTTTTCCTCCATGTGTAGCATTTTGTGGAATCGTTGATGTCGTTCTTTCTAATCAACGATATCCGGTTGAACTTACCCATGGGGTGGGTCCCTTTTCAATTGCTCTACCTGGGTCCCTTTTCAAATGTTAGATGCACGATTGGCACATGATTGGCCAACGACATTGTCGCAAAGGTATGTCGGGCTATATGCGACGTCAGGTGTTTCTTGATTTTAGCCAGCGATGCTATCTCTTTCAGATATGAGTTTGTGCGCTGGTTGGAGAAAACCGGTATCACCACGTCATCGGCAACAACTTTCGGATGGTCGGCATATTTCTCCATTATCTTCTGTGGTATTTCCAGAAGCGGGATGGTGCTGAGTTCTCCTGTCTTTTCCCGATGCTTGCGTATCCACTTGTTGCCGTCGGCATCAACATAGATGTCACTGCGTTTCAGCGACGAGATGTCGATGAAAGCGAGTCCGGTGAAGCAGCAGAACACGAATGTGTCGCGTACTGTTTCCAATCTCGGAAACTCATGCAGGTCAACATTCATCATCGCTTGCAGTTCCGGCTCTGTCAGAAATTCTCTTTCCGCTACTGTACGCTTGAAGCGTTTGCCCACGAAGGGATCTTCAGAGACCCATTTGTGAGCCATTGCATACTGCATCACATTCTTCAGGTAACGCAGGTAGCGAACCGTGGTGTTGTTGGCCGTTTGCTTTGTCATTCTCAGGAAATGCTCGAAGTCTTGAATAAAGCCTCGGCTGACTTCCTTGATAGGGATGTCCTTGGTGTTCTGGGTGAGTTCCATGAACTCCTCCAGATAGGTGACACAGCGTTCCCATCGTCCGAGGGTGGCAGCGCAGATATCGCCGCGCTCAAACTCTTCCTTGCGCTGCTTGTTCACTTCGCGAAACACATCGCAAAGCATCTTCGGTTTCTCCACTGTGCCAAGATAGTGGTCACGGAGGACTTTCGGATTCACAAGCTTGTTCTCGCGAAGAAGCATATTGTGGATTTCATTGAAACGGGTGCGGATATTCTCAAGGTACTTGTTGAGTTCAAGTTCCTTTTTAGCGCGACCCGTTGCAACATTTCTCTTTTGATCCCATAGTTCGGGGGCAACGCTTCTACCGATGTAGAGCTCGGATTGCTGACCACTTACAGTGATACGGGCAAAGATTGGAAGTTCACCGTTTCTCAACGGTCGGTTCTTTCTCACGAAGAACGCCAGTGTGAAATAACTGTCGTGTAACATAGAGGTGGATTAAAAGGGTTAATAAATATAATCATTTTTCTCCACATATGCAAATCTAAAAGGCATAAAATCAGTGCCGTGACTCATCAATCGTGGGCAAAATCGTGGGCAACAAGTACCCATTCAAAAAATGCCCACGGCGGAATGATGCAATTCTATGAAATCATGGCAGAGTTTGAGAAAGAATAATCTCAATTCAACACTAATTTCAGCTTAAATCGAGCGAATCGTGTTAATATATGTTATATCACAATACTATGCGGCCTACAATATATAACAAATGTTAATATTCGCTCAATTCCCGCGAAATCTGAGGCTTCTGATGGCTATTTTAGGTTCAGAACCCCACCATAAATGCGGGAATTCATCTCTAAAGTTCTAATACTGCGAGAGTAAGGTATCGGGATTTTCAATCGTGGGCAAAAATGCCCACGGATTGTTTGCCCACGATTTGCCCACGCGTGTATCGCACAGGGCGCACTCAGATGCCGTTTGGACATAAAGAAAAAAACACTGCTACTGAACCAGTTGCAGTGTTTTGCAGTATTCTGCCGAATACCTTGGTGATCCGGTTGGGATTCGAACCCAAGACCCACAGCTTAGAAGGCTGTTGCTCTATCCAGCTGAGCTACCGGACCGTATATATGTTATTCGAGGTGTGCAAAGGTAGTAATTTATGAGTTAACGTTTTATTGACATCACGTTAAAAAATGCTAAACAAAACATCCGAGTAAATTCTACTCTTGTGCAAGTACAAGATTGCCAGATGGTTATGATGGCTGTCGAAATGGGGATATCTCGATGTCTGGAGTTTCAGATACCGCAATATCTATGAAACTTCTATTATAGAGAAGCTCACCTTTTGCTATGTCAGACAAATTGCATATTTTTGTAGATTCAAAGATAAGAGACTGTCATGGTTTGTCTGCCGCAATATTTTGATAGTGCATGCGAAAAGAATTTAACAACTGCAAACAAATTCAAGATGGCTGATTTGGAAAATGCAATAGCACTATACTTCAATATGGAGGCATGATTCTATACGGTTTCTTATATGATTGGTTAAGATAATATGGAATTTCAGCTACAGTCAGAATATTCACCAACTGGCGATCAGCCTGAAGCAATCCGCCAGCTTGTGGATGGCATCAATGATGGTGTGCCCGCGCAGACCCTTCTTGGAGTTACCGGCTCCGGCAAGACATTTACTATGGCTAATGTCATTGCCAGGGTCAACCGTCCCACGCTTTTGCTCAGCCACAATAAGACACTTGCCGCCCAGCTCTACGGAGAAATGAAACAGTTTTTCCCAAGCAATGCGGTAGAATATTTTGTAAGCTATTACGATTATTATCAGCCTGAGGCCTATATACCTTCTTCCGACAAGTATATTGAAAAGGATTTGATGATTAACGATGAAATAGACAAACTGCGTCTCGCTACTACTTCTGCGCTCCTCTCCGGACGTCAGGATGTAATTGTCGTCTCTTCTGTATCATGTCTTTATGGTATTGGTAATCCTGAAGATTTTCATGCTTCGGTAATTGATATCCGTGTCGGACAAAAGATTGCACGTAACGTATTCTTGCGCAAACTTGTAGATGCATTGTATTCTCGCAATGAACTGGAACTCGGCCGCGGTAACTTCCGCGTGAAAGGCGACACTGTAGACATTCGTCTTGCCTATGAGGAAATCACTCTTCGTGTGGTATTCTGGGGCGACGAAATTGAGGCGATACATACCATACATGCTGAATCAGGAACTTCGCTTGGAAAACACGACCAGTTTAAGATATTTCCGGCCAACATTTTTGTGACTTCACGAGAAAGAGTGGGGCAGGCAATAGCGAAGATGGAGATTGACCTTGGCGAGCAGGTCGATTTCTTTCGTCGGGAGGCCAAGGAGATTGAGGCCTCACGCTTATACGAGCGTACTACCTATGACATCGAAATGATACGGGAAATCGGTCATTGCAGCGGAATAGAGAATTATTCACGTTATTTCGACGGACGAGAACCCGGGATGCGACCATTCTGTCTACTCGATTATTTTCCTAAGGATTTCCTTACTATAATTGATGAAAGCCATGTTACAATACCTCAGATACGCGCCATGTATGGGGGAGATGTTTCACGAAAAATGAATCTTGTGGAGTACGGTTTCCGTCTGCCTGCGGCCCTTGACAACCGGCCTCTTAAGTTCAATGAATTCGAGTCCCTGACCTCCCAGACTGTCTACGTTTCGGCTACTCCCGCCGATTACGAACTTGAGAAGAGCGATGGTGTCATTGTCGAGCAGCTGATTCGTCCTACGGGACTGCTTGACCCTGTTATCGAAGTGCGTCCGAGTCTCAACCAGATTGATGATCTCATGGAGGAGATTCAGCTACGCATCGAACGTGGAGAGCGTGTCCTGGTCACAACACTTACAAAACGCATGGCCGAGGAGCTAAACGAATTCATGCTCAAAATGCGTATCAAGGCCGCATATATTCACAGCGATGTCGATACTCTCGACCGTATTCGTATTCTTGATGACTTGCGCTCCGGTACATATGATGTACTAATCGGTGTCAACCTGCTTCGAGAGGGTCTCGATCTTCCGGAAGTGTCTCTTGTAGCAATACTTGATGCCGACAAAGAGGGCTTTCTGCGTAGTCACCGCTCGCTTACGCAGACTGTGGGTCGTGCTGCACGAAATCTTAATGGCACTGTAATCATGTATGCCGACAAGATTACCGACTCCATGCGTCTTACAATTGAGGAGACTGAGCGCCGTCGCGCAATCCAACTTGCCTATAACGAGGAACATGGTATCACTCCCCAGGCAATAGTCAAGGCCCGACAGGCAATAATTGGCATTGATGAAGATACAGAGACGGTCTCTCATTCATCTGATGGAAAGAGATTACAGTCGCACAAAAAAGAGCGTGGTGTCGCTATCTCCAAATCCAAACTGGTACCATATATGCAGGAATATACTCACAAAGTCGACATCGCGGCCGACCCGATTGTTCCGTATATGAACCGCGACGAACTACAGCGCTCAATAACTCGCCTGCGTACCGAAATGGTGGCTGCCGCAAAGGCTATGGATTTCATGGAGGCTGCCCGTATGCGCGATGAAATCCTCCAGATGGAGGAGCATCTCAGTCGCCTTTCTGAATGAGATGCTACCTATGAATTTTTTCTTGATACATCGTTTAAATGGACAAAATCACATATACTGACCCTACACTCTGGCTTCCGACTTCCGTCAAAGAAGTTAATGCTCTTGGCTGGGATAGACTTGATGTAATAATCTTTTCCGGCGATGCTTATGTCGACCATCCCTCATTCGGAGCAGCTGTAATAGGCCGAGTCTTGCAGGCACATGGACTTAAAGTCGCCATTGTGCCGCAGCCCAACTGGCGCGATGATTTGCGTGATTTCCGCAAACTGGGCCGACCGCGCTTGTTCTTTGGAATATCACCTGGTGCCATGGACTCCATGGTCAACCATTATACGGCAGCCAGGCGTCGTCGAAGCGATGATGCATACACCCCTGATGCGCGCCATGGCATGCGTCCTGATTATCCTACAATTGTATATTCCAGGGCATTGCGCTCAATCTATCCGGATGTTCCGATTATTGCCGGAGGTATTGAGGCATCCTTGCGTCGTGTGAGTCACTATGATTATTGGCAGGACTGTCTGCGTCCGTCAATAATGGTTGACGCTGATGTCGACATGATACTCTATGGCATGGGTGAGTTGAGCATCGTGCAGCTTGCCGAACGGCTTGCATCAGGTGAAAGAATATCACAAATCACAGATTTGCCACAAAGTGTCATACTCCGTCCGTTGAGTGAAATGCCCTCTGCCGACTCTGGTAATATCATACTCAATTCGTATGAGGAATGTCTGCGTGACAAACGTCTGCAATCAGCCAACTTTAAACATGTCGAACAGCAGAGCAACCGCATGCATGCATCTGTCATCTGGCAGCCGCATGGCGATAGGGTGGTGCGTATCAATCCAATGCATCCTCCGATGACTACCGCACAGATTGATGCATCGTTTGACCTACCTTATACACGTTTGCCTCACCCGCGCTATAAAGGGAAGACTATTCCCGCATGGGATATGATTAAGCACTCCATCAATATGCATAGAGGGTGCTTCGGGGGGTGTGCGTTCTGCACAATATCAGCTCATCAGGGAAAATTTATTGCGTCGCGAAGCAAGGAATCGATTCTACGGGAGGCCCGTCAGGTGACGCGTATGGCTGACTTCAAGGGATATATTTCTGACCTTGGCGGCCCGTCGGCCAATATGTATCGTATGGGTGGCCGCAATCTTTCGCTCTGTGAGCGGTGTATGCGCCCTTCTTGTCTGCATCCTAAAGTATGCCCCAATCTCAACAATGACCATGGCCCGCTGCTTGACATATATCATGCGGTCGATGAACTCCCTGGTGTAAAGAAATCGTTTATAGGAAGTGGTGTGCGTTACGACTTGTCGATGCATGTGTCCGGTGACGAACGAGTTGACCGAAACAATCGCCGATACAATGAGGAACTAATTCGCGACCACGTATCAGGACGGCTGAAAATCGCGCCAGAACATACTTGCGATGGTGTACTGAGTGTCATGCGTAAGCCTTCGTTCAGTCAATTCTATGAATTCAGAAAGATTTTCGAACGCGTAAACCGCACGTGTGGTTTGCGGCAGCAGCTGATACCCTATTTCATATCCTCTCATCCCGGATGTCGAGAGATAGATATGGCTGAACTGGCCGCCGAGACACGCGACCTTAATATGCATCTCGAACAAGTGCAGGATTTTACGCCAACACCCATGACGGTAGCTACTGAGATATACTACTCAGGTTATCATCCTTACACCGGAGAACGTGTATTCTGTGCTGTATCGCCTGAAGAAAAACTCGCTCAGAGACAATATTTTTTCTGGTACGACCGCGCTTATCGTCAGGGAATCGTTGCGTCTCTTCGCCGTCTCCATCGCCCTGACCTGATACAACGTTTGTTCCCGGGCTATAATTCTCGCTTTGACGTTTCACCAAAGACTAAGGTGGCCCCATCCTCAAAAGGCAGATATCCGGGGAAATCCAACAATGTAGCCTCCGGCCAGAAACATGGCTCAACACGAAAACAAAGATGACAGGGTTATCCCAATCGATACACAAGGAAATCCGATTATTTAAATTTTAGTTAACTTATTTCGTAGATTCCACCATTTGAGTTAACTTTGATGGTTAATTGCATGATGGGTTCGTTCCTCTACATAATTATACGCGGGCTCGCTATAGGCGTTCTCATATCGGCTCCAATGGGGCCGATAGGGATGTTGTGCATTCAGCGCACTCTTAACAAAGGACGTTGGCCCGCATTCTTTACAGGGGTGGGAGCTGCATTGAGCGATATAATATACTGCTTGCTTACAGGACTATGCATGTCGTTCATTACCGATTTCATACAGACCAACCAACTCATACTTCAGATACTCGGCTCAGTCGTTCTCGGAGTATTTGCCGTGTTGCTGTTTAGGCAGAATCCAGCCCGCGGACTGTCGACACCGTCCGATTTGCCAAATACATATTGGAAAGATTTTGGTAGTGGATTCTTGCTTACATTCTCCAATCCTCTTATTCTGTTCTTTATAATCGGCCTTTTTGCCCGGTTTAACTTCCTTCTGCCTGAGTTTCGCTACTATCATTATATAGCCGGATATACTGCTATATTTGGTGGCGCGCTGCTTTGGTGGTATTCGATAACATATTTCGTAAATAAAGTCCGGACACATTTCAATGTGCGCTCCTTGTGGCTTATCAACCGTATTATCGGTGGAGTGCTTTTGCTCATGGGCATAGTGGGGCTTGTAATGGGTGTTAAGGACTATATCTTGATTTCCGAATGACAACTCAATTCAATAATTCCGACATCCTCGCCGTGCCGTGTATCAGTGAGCTTGACGATATGTCACCTGACAACTTGATTACAACTCTTGATGACCGGGGTGTACGGCGTACGATAGAGTATGTGACAGATCCGAAATTTCCTTATCGGCCTCTGACTACATTCTCTATGGCTCATTCCAATCGATACATATATATTGACTTTTTTGTACGGTGCAATTTCCTTCGTGCGGTGAATTATATTACCAATACTGCCGTATATGAAGACTCGGCTGTGGCGGCAATGATTCAACCTAATCCCGGCGATTCTACAGTATACGTTTTTACATTCAATTGTATTGGTACTGTTTCCGGCTTTATCCTGCGTCCGGGTCATGATGATGTCGCTATAGAGCCGGAGATACTTGGTCGCATACAGAGAGTCGCCTCCTGTGGCTCGCGGCCGTTTCAGGAACTAGAGGGATTGTTCTCATGGAATATTCTTGTCGGAATTCCACTCGACCTGCTTGGCATATACGGAGACTCATGGCCGATGGAGATTAAAGGAAATTTCTTCAAATGCGCTACAGCCACCTCTCAGCCGCATTTTATGAGTTGGCTCCCTGTAGATGGCAATTTTCCGTACACATTGCAGCCCGACCGCTTCGGACGTATGATTCTTGATTGATGTAGCCACATATTGTTAACTTAATATATTATGAGAAAGATATCAGTATTGCTTGTCGCTGCTATATGCTGTTTCATGACAGCATCTGCTCAGAAAGTCGATTTAGGCTCATTGCTTGGCAAACTCTCGTCAGCCACAAAGGATTCTACCGCAACTGCCGGATCGACATCATCCGCCGGTCTTGGCGGGGTTCTCGGAAGCCTTCTGTCCAATGTGCTTGGCAACGATAAGATTACCACTGACGACATGGTCGGCACATGGCAGTACTCCTCGCCTGCAGTTGCCTTCAAGAGCGATGACTTGCTGAAAAAAGCCGGAGGAGCTGCGGCCTCGGCTGCCGTAGAGCAGAAACTCGCGGAATATTACAAAATGATAGGTTTTGACGGAATGACTCTTACTGTAGCTGATGACAAAAGTTTTACGATGAAGAGTTCGCGTCTGTCGCTTTCCGGCACTGTAGAGCAAGGTTCTGAGGCCGGCGAAATCCTGTTTAAATTTACTGCGCTTAAAAAGATTCCTCTTGGCAGTTACACGGCCCATGTATCTATTGTCGCCGGACGCATGACAATTACGTTTGATACGACCAGACTTATGGCTTTGGTCAATACCATATCCAAGTTTGCCGGCAGTACCTCATTGTCAGCGCTGAATTCCGTGCTTCAGCAGTTCGACGGAATGGAAGCTGGTTTTGCCATGACCAAACAACGATAAAATAAGGTGTTGTCCAGAAATTAACATATATTTGCTTTATAATACTAAAAAAGGTTGCACTTTTGTGCAACCTTTTGCATTGTTGACGCATCTATCAGACGTATGATACATTTAAAAGACGTACATAAGACCTATCCCGGAGCCGTGCCGCTTCATGTGCTCAAGGGCATTAACCTCGATATTGAGCGAGGCGAACTAGTAAGTATCATGGGTGCTTCCGGCTCTGGAAAATCCACGTTGCTTAATATTCTCGGCATTCTCGACAACTATGATTCTGGAGAGTATGTGCTTGACAAGCGCCTTATCCGTAATCTTGGGGAGAATGCGGCTGCGGATCTACGTAACCATCTTATTGGTTTCGTATTTCAGTCATTCAACCTTATAAGCTATAAGGATGCTGTTGAGAATGTGGCGCTCCCGCTGTTCTACCAGGGTGTGTCGCGTCGTAAGCGTAATGCTATGGCCATAGAGCAGCTTGACCGTATGGGGTTGCGTGAATGGGCTCATCATCTGCCGAGCGAGCTTTCTGGCGGACAGAAACAACGTGTTGCTATTGCCCGGGCTCTTATTACCAACCCGGCCATTATTCTGGCCGATGAACCTACCGGTGCGCTCGACAGTAAGACTTCTGTAGAGGTGATGAAGATATTTCGTCAACTCAACAACGAGGGAATGACAACAGTAATTGTGACCCACGATCCGGGTGTTGGAGCTCAGACCAATCGTATTATACGTATATCCGACGGACTTATCATACCCGATAGTCAGATTGTGAAATCGCAGACTGACATGGATAATAAAAAGACTGATAATGTATCGGTTCAGCACTCTTGATTGTCGACAGTCCGAAAAGTAATCTTGACTATGTTTGATCTTTTCAACGAAATATTGCAGACCATGCGCACCAACAAGTTGCGCACCATACTTACCGGCATCGCCGTTGCGTGGGGCATATTTATGCTTATTGTGCTGCTTGGTTTTGCAAAGGGTGTGCGTACGGCTTTCGAGGATTCTCCCATGGGGCAGACCAGCAATGTACTACAGTTGTGGAGCGGACGTACATCCATGCCTTTCAATGGATTGGGCGCCGGGCGCACAATCCCGGTCAGAGAGCGCGACATGAAAGCATTGCGGCACGATATTGTCGACAATGTTTCGGCAGTCTCCGGTGTGCTTGAAGGTAACACCGTGGTGATGCGTAGCGATAGCTCAAGCATATCCTCCACCTATTCAGGTGTATATCCGATAATGCAGCGGGAAGAACAGCTGAGAGTTACCAACGGTCGTTTTATCAACGACCGTGATGTTAACGATGCTTCAAAAGTAGTCGTACTTGAAGAGCGCAATGCAACTACCTTATTCGGTTCGCCTCAACGTGCCATAGGACGCATACTGGATATCAATGGACTGGCTTTTAAGGTAGTCGGCACATATGAGCATCGATGGATTTCTTCTGTATTTATACCTTATTCCTGTGCCAAGGCTATGAATGGTTTTTCCGATGTGCTCGGTACGATACGCGTCAACGTAGAGGGCATGTCGACACAGGAAGAGGCCGAGGCTATCGAGCGCTCTATACGTGAATCCATCGGGCGTTCAGAGTCGTTTCATCCTGATGACCAGAGCGCTATATGGATATGGAACCGTTTTTCCAACTATCTGAGCCAACAGACAGCCATGAGTGTGCTCAACTGGATAATGTGGATCATCGGATTGCTTACTCTTATTACCGGTGTGGTCGGCGTGAGCAACATCATGTTTGTAAGTGTGCGCGAACGCACACATGAGATAGGTATTCGTCGTGCTATCGGAGCACGTCCACGATATATTCTTACGCAGATTATTCTTGAAGGAGTTGTGATTACCACTCTTTTCGGTTATGTCGGCATATTGCTTGGCACAATTGCAGGAGAGATAATGGCATATGCCTTTGCTGATGTCGAGTTTATAAAAGATCCACGGGTCGATGTCGGGCTGGCGTTTCAGGTTACGGCGTTGCTTGTTGTTGCCGGTGCTTTTGCCGGTTTTTTCCCTGCAATGCGAGCGTTGAAGATACGTCCGGTGGAAGCATTGCGCACTGAATAGCCTTCTCAAAACAATCATTATAGTCAATGAAAAATCCGATTTTCGATATAGATAACTGGCGAGAGATTACAGCTATGCTATCTCGCAATAAGACCCGTACTTTCCTTACCGCATTCGGTATATTCTGGGGTACAGCCATGCTCGCGATGCTTATGGGTGGCGCGCAGGGTGTCCGTGGCCTTATGATGCGCAATTTCGACGGTTTTGCCACAAATTCCGCATTTATATTCTCGAGCAATACAACCCGGGCATACAAAGGATACCAGAAAGGACGTGAATGGAGTCTCACGCAAGGCGATGTGGATGCATTGCGTGTCGGAGTTCCGGAAATTGACGCCATTAGTGGTATCGTACAGGCAGGCGGTGCTGTGTCCTATCGCGATAAAAGTTACGTCAACGGCAATATTCTCGGGTTTACTCCGGATTATTATCAAGTGATGGAACCTATGCTCATAGAGGGACGTCTGCTCAATGAAAGCGACGAGATGCAGTTACGTAAAAATTGCCTTATCGGAGCCAGGGTGGCAAGCGAACTGTTTGGCACTGAGTCGCCTATAGGCAAATACGTACAGGCCAACAATATATATTATCATGTAGTTGGCGTGGTGCGTCCTCGTAACGATAATATAAATATCGGCGGCAATATGGAAGAAATGCTTATGCTTCCGCTCGCTGTGATGCGGCAGAATTATAATCTCGGAGAAAAGGTATATTATGTCGCATTCACCGTTCGTGATGGATGCACACCGGGCAAATTGCGCGGTCGCATAAAGCGTATTCTCCAGAGCCGCCACACAATATCGCCTGAAGATGACGAAGCTGTTCCTTACTGGGATATCTCTGAAGATTTCGAACAGGTTGACGGGCTATTCAGCGGAATAGATCTTCTCGCGATTTTCGTAGGATTCGGCTCTCTGCTCGCAGGTATAATCGGAGTGGGTAATATCATGTGGATTATCGTCAAGGAGCGTACACAGGAGATTGGCATACGCCGTGCCATCGGCGCCCGGCCTCGCGATATAATAGCGCAGATTCTTTCCGAGGCAGTAGTGCTTACCACTGTTGCCGGTGTGGGTGGAATATGTTTTGCGGTATTCATACTCGCGGTCGCCGGAAGGCTTACGGCCGGTCCCGACGGTTCGGAAGTCAGTTTTCAGTTGGCGTTTTCCACAGCGTTCGCCATACTTGGAGTATTCCTTGTGCTTGGCATGGGCGCCGGTATTATCCCGGCTGTAAAGGCTATGCGCATAAAACCTATTGAAGCGTTGAATGACAATTAAATAGAAACAATCAAAATAACGTACTGCAATGAGGAAAGCCTCACGTATTATTATCTGGACAATAGTCGTCCTGCTGTTTGTAGGCACATTCGTCTATCTTTTTCTCAATTCTCGTGAAAAAAGTGTAAACTATGAGCTTGTTAGCCCGTCAACAGGCAACATAAGCCGTACTACTGTGCTGACCGGAAAGATTGAGCCGCGCGATGAGATTGAAATCAAGCCTCAGATATCTGGCATCATATCCGAAATCAACGTAGAGGCCGGCGACATGGTCCGTGCCGGCGATGTGATAGCCCGTATTAAGGTGATTCCTGAAGAGTCGCAGCTTTCGGCGGCACAGTCAAGGGTGTCAACTGCAAAAATTGTGCTTGACCAGGCGCGTCAGCTATTTGATCGCACACGCGGTCTTTATGAACGCAAGTTTGTTGCCCGGGAAGAGTACGAACAGTCGGAGACTGAATATAAGAAAGCCGTTCAGGAACTTGATGCCGCGGAAGATGCGCTCCGTATTGTCCGTGAGGGTGTCAGTTCATACAACGCTACTGAGTCTAACACTCTTGTGCGTGCCACCATTGACGGCCAGGTGCTTGAGGTGCCCGTAAAAGTCGGCACATCTGTCATTCAGGCCAATACAATGAACGATGGTACGACTGTGGCAAAGGTTGCCGATATGCGCAATCTTATATTCCGCGGTAAAGTAGATGAAACTGAAGTCGGGCTACTGAGAACCGGAATGTCGACCACCATATCGATTGGTGCTCTTCCCGATGTTATGCCTGCGGCAGTAATCGAATATATTGCTCCTAAGTCAACCGAAGAAAACGGCTCCAACACGTTTGAGATTAAAGCAGCCATTGAGGTGCCCGATTCTGTGAATCTCCGTGCCGGATATAGTGCAAACGCTACAATTACGCTGGCTCGTGCCGATTCGGTTATGACACTTCCGGAGTCGGTGGTAGAGTGGGGTGGCGACTCTGCTTATGTATATGTTCTTACAGATACAGTGCCTGAACATAAATTTGAGCGCAAAGCCATATCTACCGGTCTTTCCGATGGTATCAACATTCAGGTTAAGGGTGGAATTAACGCTGACGACCGTTTGCGCGGCAGTGAAATTTCAGGAAAATGATTATGAAAAAATCTCTTTTTACCATATCGATGCTCATGGCCGTGAGCTCGGCAGTCGCATCACCGTGGAGTCTTGACTCCTGTATCAGTTACGCCGTAGAGCATTCACTTCAGGTGAGGCAACGTATTGTCGAGGTGCGCCAGGGCAATGTTGAAGTATCGTCGGCAAAATCGGGGTATCTGCCAACACTTGGCGCTCAGGTATCGCAAGGATGGAATATCGGGCGTGGACTTACTTCCGACAATACTTATGCCGACCGCAATACGTCCAACACACAGTGGGGCGTGAATCTCTCGCTTCCATTGTTCGATGGCCTTAACACACCGCGTCAGGTAGCATATGCCAAGGCTTCACTTGCAGCGTCTCTGCAACAGCTTGAGGCAATCCGTGACAATGTTACCCTCAACGTTATTGCCGGTTATCTCCAGGTGCTTTATCAGAAAGAACTCCATCAGGAGGCTCTGCATCAGGAAGCCCTGTCATCATATGAGTTTACACGCCGCAAAGCGTTGCTCGAAGCAGGCAAAATTCCCGAAATTGACATGCTTGAGGCTGAGTCACAGCTGGCACAGGACCGTATGTCGGTGGCGACTTCTGCCAATGATACACGCCTCGCTTTGGTTGACCTTGCACAGCTTCTATATATAGATGATATCGATGGCTTTGATATAGAGCCAATTGATACCGATATGCCGGCACTCACGATGGCTCCGCTTGCCGAACTTTATGCCCGGGCCTTGGGCCGGAGTCACGCGGTAGCCGCTGCTCGTGCGAATATAACGGCAGCCGAACGTGGAATAGATGTCGCAAAAACCGGTTATATCCCTCGTTTGTCTTTTAATGCCGGTATAGGCTCAAGCTACTATACTGTAAGTGGATTCAGTAATGAACCATTCGGGCGTCAGATGAGAAACAATTATGCGACTTCGATGGGCTTCTCGCTCTCAATCCCTATATTCGACGGATTGCAGACACGTAATCAGGTAAATCGTGCCAAGGTGCAGAAAGTCAATGCCGAGTTGCAGCTTGACCAGGCCGAGCAGGAACTTATGCGTCAGGTGCAGCAGGCGTATTATCAGGCCGACGGAGCAAGAGCGCGTCTTGCGGCAGGCGAGACCGCCCGTGATGCCGCCAATAAGGCTTTTGAGGCGATGCAGGAAAAATACAGTGTCGGACGGGCTACTCCTACCGACTACGAGCAGGCAAAATCCAAAGCCTTGACAGCCACTACGCAGGCCATTCAGGCTCGCTATGAACTCATACTCCGTACGCGTATCCTCGATTTCCTTACCACTCCCTCCTTACGTTGATTAATATCATACTTTGTAAATGTTGCGAGACGGCTTCAGATTGGCCGGTCTCGCAATATTTTTTATAGGGTGAAATGATATAGATATTGGCTCTGTGGGATTTTTTTGATGCATTATGATATTGTGCGGTTCATATGTTTGAATTATATTTGCTGAGTAAGTCGCAAAAGTTGAAATCTCCTCGTAAATATTCTCTTAGACAATGAATATATCTCAAGCGGAAATGTCCGCGCATGAAAATAAACTCCTGCTTATAATTGACCCGCAGATTGATTTTATCACAGGTGCGCTGCCTGTGCCTGGAGCAGAGCGTGCAATGAACGCTCTTGCCGGGTATATCCGCACTCATAACATTGATTATGCCTTCATTATAGTGACAGCCGATTGCCACCCCATGCGCCACTGTTCATTTAAGCCCGACGGAGGCGAATGGCCACGTCATTGTATCGCAGACTCCGTGGGTGCTGCAATATGGCCTCCGGTAATGACTGAATTGCTTGATAATTCCGACAAGGTTGTCATTCTTCACAAAGGCAAGGATGCCGGGCGTGAGGAGTATTCAATCTTCAAAAACTCAGTAGCAGCAGAGAGGATACTTCATATCATTGAATCGTACGATATCAAGAGAATTGACATCTGTGGACTTGCCGGTGATGTATGTGTGTCGGATACCATACGCGATGGCGTGGAACTGATAAAGAATTCGCGGATTAATGTCCTCTCAGCTTTTTCGCCATCGATTGATGGAGGCGATGTGTTGCACTCTGTAATCTCAGCGTATGGCTTGTCATGCGACACTGATGCTGACATATGATTGTGGTCTACAGCGGATTCACGACTGATATTCTGTTGCAGATATTTCTATATTGTACCTCCCGTCTGAGACCGCACATAAGAGTGTTGGCGGATTCATATAATATTGTTACCTTTGTGGGAAAATATAATATATTGCTATGTCAGAAATTATTGAAACAATCAATGACGAGGAGAGCAAAAGCGGTCTCAACTTTGTGGAGCAGCTTGTAGCCGATGACCTTGCCGCCGGCAAGAATGGAGGACGCCTTAATACACGTTTCCCGCCGGAGCCTAACGGCTATCTACATATAGGCCACGCCAAGGCAATATGCATGGACTTTGGTGTCGCGGAGAAATTCGGCGGCACATGCAACCTGCGTTTTGACGACACCAATCCTACGAAAGAGGATACAGAATATGTCGATGCCATTCGCGATGATATCCATTGGCTTGGTTTCGACTGGGGTGACCGTGAATATTATGCAAGCGACTATTTCCCTCAGCTTTATGATCTTGCCGTACGAATGATAAAGGAAGGCAAGGCATATGTAGATCATCAGACTTCTGAGGAAATCGCCCGACAGAAAGGCACTCCTACTCAGCCCGGTGAGAACAGCCCTTACCGCGATCGTCCGGTAGAGGAGAATCTTGATTTGTTTCATCGCATGAATGCCGGTGAATTTGACGAAGGCACCTACGTGTTGCGAGCCAAGATTGACATGGCATCGGACAATATGCACTTCCGCGATCCGATTATGTATCGTATCATCAAAACTCCGCATCACCGTACCGGCACTACATGGAATGTATATCCCATGTATGACTTCGCCCACGGTCAGAGTGACTATTTCGAGGGCGTGACCCACTCGATATGCACTTTGGAGTTTGTGCCTCACCGTCCGCTCTATGAGTACTTTGTCAAAGAGCTTGCCGACGACAGCTACTGCCCACGTCAGATTGAATTCAATCGACTCAATCTTACATACACGGTAATGAGCAAGCGCAAGTTGCTCCAACTTGTAAAAGAAGGCCTTGTGGCCGGATGGGATGATCCCCGTATGCCGACTATATCGGCTATGCGACGTCGTGGCTATACCCCCCAGTCAATTCGTAATTTTGTAAATCTTATAGGATATACAAAGGTTGAGGCGCTCAACAGCATATCCTTGCTTGAGCATGCGGTGCGCGATGACCTCAACCGTGTTGCTACACGAGTGATGGCTGTGATGAATCCCGTGAAAGTCATCATAACCAACTATCCCGAAGGTCAGACTGAAACTGTAGAGATGGAAAACAATCCGGAGGACAGCACCGCAGGCACACACAAGATGCCTTTCTCACGAGAGATATATATAGAACGCGACGACTTTATGGAGAACCCTCCCAAGAAGTTCTTCCGTTTGGCTCCCGGTGGCGAGGTGCGTCTGAAGGGCGCTTATATAATAAAGTGTGAAGATGTGGTAAAGGATGCCGAAGGCAATATTACCGAAATTCACTGTACATATGATCCCGATACCCGAAGTGGCCTTCCCGGTAGCATGCGTAAGGTTAAGGGTACACTTCATTGGGTGTCGGCCGCACATGCCATAGATGCCGAGGCTCGTCTCTATGACCGACTTTTCTCTGTGGAAAATCCGGCCGAGGAAAAGGACCGCGACTTCCGTGAGATGCTCAATCCCGATTCGCTGAAAGTTGTCGATGGAATAAAGATAGAGCCGTTCCTCGCCGAGAATGCAAAGGTTGGTGGTCATTATCAGTTCCAGCGTATTGGTTACTTCACACTTGATTCCGACGCTACTGCTGCTCATCCGGTATTTAACCGTACCATACAGCTCAAGGACACCTGGGAGAAGATTCAGAAGAAATAATTGTATCCCCGATTCCGTTTATACGGTATATACTCTATAACGTGACAGCACACCCTGTATAGCTTTGTGTGTGCTGTCACGATAACCATTTATCCCCTTGTTTCATGGATCAGGAGCAGAAACGCAGAGAAAATCTCTACAGGAAGTTTCGCGAGTTGGCTTCGTCGGGCGAGATTCCGTCAAACTTCGATGAAAACGACCTTGTGGATATTTATGACTACGCCAACGATAGTTATGACGAGGCCGTGCAGTTGCAGGTCATTTTTGCAGCTGTAAGATATTTCCCTGACAGTGACGAACTGATGCAGCGGCGGGCTTATTTCCTGCTTGAAAATCTGTCGATGAGCGACTCTGCGATATCCATTGCCGAAAGCCACAGGAATACAGGCACTCTGTGGGATTTGCTTGTGTTGCGAGTGAAACGTCCTGTAGGTCAGGATGCGGCTGACGCCATGTCGGATATCCTCAATCGTTATGGCGACTATGATGACGAAACTATAATACAGCTCGTGACAACATTCTCCGAACTTGGGCTGCTCGACTGGCTTAAGGAACACAAAAATCTTATACAGCAACGCTGTATGTATAAGGATACATTCTTGTATGAGCTCGCCCAGGAGGTGGAAGAACAGGGAGACTATCACTTTGCCATCAAACTGCTCGATGAGCTTACCGGAATGGAGCCGTTCAACTCTACATACTGGCACATGCTCTCACAGGAATATCTTAATGTCGATGATTATGAGAATGCTCTCGGGTCTATCGAATATGCTGTGGCTCTTAATCCGGATTCCGCTTCCATACTCACCACGAAAGCTCAGATTCTCTTCGACATGAAGAAGGATACACAGGAAGCCTACAGGATGATGCGTGAGGTTGTGGCCCGGGACAATGAGTACACTCCTTCACTCTTTACTCTTGCTGCTATGCTTGCAATAGACGGGAGTGAGGAAGAGTCGGCAAGTCTGCTTGAAAAGTATCTTGCCGAACATCCGGCAGAGCGAGAAGCCGTAGAACATATACTTAAACTCGGCGACTCTTTGCGCAATCTGCGTGTACTGCGGCAATATCTGCCAAACTCAGGAATGAACAGTGACGAATGGACTGCATGGGCCCGTGGATTTTATGAAAGAGGCCAATGGCAGTCTGCTGCCGACATTCTTCTCACATGGTTGTATGTAAAGGGGATGTCGGATGACTGGAATATTCTGGTTGAGTCGCTTTACCGACAGAAAAGAGTAGGGGAGATTGCTCAGCTTTATCGGGAATATCTGCTTAAAATTGATGATCCACAGAGCACCAATATATCTTTCATGACATATCTGTTGCTGATACTTGCGCTTTTACGCGCCGGACAGCAGGGCGTGGCTCAGAACATGGCTGGCTATCTCCTTTCGGTTAATGTGAATATTGTGGATTCTCTTGAACAGAGAATGCAGCTTATCGGTGCTCAGAGTATCATACGTTCGATGCAGGATGTCCTTCTTGGTGACGAACATGTCGACATCGATTCCATTGATCCATTTATCACTTCTGCCGTGGATGGCAAAACATCCGGCAATGACACTGTGCCTGAATGAATATAAAAACATCAATATTATTCTTTATGACACTGGCCACGGGTAGCGGAGTCTATGCCCAGACTCCACTCAGACCCGACGCACCGGCGCATATACCGACACACGCTCCATCGGGAGATGTTCTTCCGGAGCAGGAGACAACTCCGGCTGAGGAAGTCACGGCCGAACCTTATGCCTGGAAAATCCTCCCTCCTCTCGGATTGAGAGAGCCTTCCACTATTGATACTCTCTATGTTAATTATGCGCAGCGATTTGTTCCGTCATTAGTGACTGATGCGTATGGGACAACCGGCAACTTCGGCGCTCCGGGCCGCACGTTGCTCTACTTCGAGCGCGAGCCCATGAGCGATTTTTTCTTTACCGATGCTCTAAGATACTGGAAACCGTCGCTGGCAGGTATGAAATTCTATAATACGCGCATTCCGATGACTCTTCTGTCATATAATAATGCGGGAGGAAAGGAGAACGCACAGGACCGTTTGCATGGGATATTCTCAGGCAATGTGGATGCTCACGGACAGGTTGGAGCCATGATTGATTACCTATACTCAAAGGGTTGCTACGACTATCAGGCGACAAAACATCTCAACTGGGGATTTTCCGGATCGTATATAGGTGACAGGTATGAGTTTCAGGGATTTTTCAACCACTGGAATATGCTTAATATGGAAAACGGTGGTATAACTGATGATTTATATATCACCGACCCCGCACAGCTTCAGGGCGGACAGGCTTCTATTCAGCCCAAAGCAATCCCTACCAATCTTACAGGTGCATTCAACCGTGTGAGCGGCGCGCAACTATATCTCAACAATACATACAATGTCGGGTTTTGGAAGGAAGAGGAGGTTGACGATACTACAACGGTGAGAACATATGTGCCTGTGACGCGTTTTGTATGGACTTTAGACTATCAGAAAGGACGGCATACTTTCCGCGACACACAGGCTTCCGATACTGAATTCTGGAAGAACACATATCTTTATCCCGACGAATCAAATGACCGCACGAACTATTGGTCGCTGTCAAATACGTTGGGTGTGCAGCTTATTGAGGAGTTCAATAAATTTGCCAAGTTTGGTCTGTCTGCATTTGTCACTCACCAGATACGCAACTACAAGCAGACAACGGATACAATCGACCGTGTCGTTCCGCTCCCTGACGGATTATCCCCTTATCCTGTAGGCAAGGTTCCCGGAAGTCATAGTGAGAATCTCCTATGGGTCGGAGGACAGTTGACCAAACAGCGCGGATCGATTCTGACGTATGATGCGACTGCTCGGTTCGGACTGATCGGACCGGCAGTGGGAGACCTTGAGATTGACGGACGGGTCAATACTCGGTTCCCTCTTTTCGGAGACTCAGTGAGCATTACCGGCTATGGGCGTTTCCGCAATGTGGCGGCTCCGTATCTGATGAATCATTATGTTTCCAACCATTTCATTTGGGATAATGATTTCGGAAAGACTCGTTCGTTGCGGTTAGGTGGAATTCTCAACATTCCTCACACGCGTACATATATAAATGCCGGGGTAGAGAATGTACAGAATCTTATATATTTCGGACCTGATTGTCTGCCGGTTCAGGCCGGAGGGAGTGTGCAGGTAGTCAGTGCGTCTCTTCATCAGGATTTTAAGTTTGGCCCTCTTGTATGGCAGAATCGCGTGACACTCCAGACCTCATCGGACGAAACTGTGATACCGTTGCCCAAACTTGCAGTATATTCCAATCTGTCGCTTAACTTCAAAGTGGCCGGAGTGCTTCATGTGCAGCTTGGCGTTGATTGTGACTATTATACGAAGTATAAGTCAATCGATTATCAGCCGGCCACCATGACATTCTACAATCAGCGCACAATAGACGTCGGCGGTTATCCGCTTATGAATGCATTTGCCAACATGAAGTTGTCGAAAGTGCGTTTCTATGTGATGATGAGCCATGTAAACCAGGGTATGATGGGCGACAACTACTTCTCGCTTCCTCATTACCCCATCAATCCACGCCGATTTCAGATGGGATTATCGGTCGACTTCCCCAACTAATCTCAAGTGCGGATTGTTGTTACTCTATGAGGCCATTGGATAAAAATGTATTGTCATGGAACTGATGCCTAAGAAAGGGAACGGAATACTTTATGCGACATTGATGCTGTTTGTACTGCTTGGTATGTATGGCCTTCGGCGTTGTGCTGTCGACAATAATCATAGTAGCGCGGAAATACGTCCTTCAGGGGCTGATACGATTGATGTCGCTATTGAATATACGCCGCTTGTCTGCTACACATATGGCGATACTCTTGGTGGCTTGCACTACGATATGTTGCGCGATATTGCCTCGCGTCATGGACTTGTGGTAAAGTTTCATCCTGTCACATCGTTTGAGAAGAGTCTGCCGCTTATTCATGACAGTATCGTAGACCTTTTGGTAGCCGATCTTCCTATGACAGCTGAATTTCGCCAACGTTACCGTTTTTTGGAACCGGTGGTGGTGGATCGTCAGGTCCTCGTACAGTTGCGCGATTCTGTAAAAGGGCATGGAGCTGTGCGTAACCCCCTTGATCTCGGAGGCGATACAATATGGATTGCCGCCGGCTCTTCGGTAGAGAGTCGTATAAAAAGTCTTGGCCGGGAAATCGGTGATACCATATATGTTAAGTCAGAAAGTGATTACGGCCCGGAACAACTTGCTATAATGACAGCTCTTGGTGAAATACAGGGGGCGGTAATCAGTCGCAGGGTAGCTCAGGAGATTGCCGGAGATTACCCTCAGCTTGATGTGGTTACCGAAGTCTCGTTCAACCAGTTCCAGTCGTGGATTTCTGCACACCGTTACTCCGCTCTTGCCGATTCTCTTGATTCGTGGATAAAATCATATAAGGGCACTCCGGATTACGACAACCTGCTGAAGCGCTATGGCGCTTTTTAGGGCCGCTTCAGGAGGTGTGCTTTTATAGCGCGCGCCATAAGCATAGTCCCACGTGGATTAGGATGGTCGTTGGGTGCGTATACGTGGGCTTCCTCCCCTTTGAATACATCAGTCAGAGATATTACGCTCATATGGTTGTCAATAGCGGTAGTATTGATTCTTTCACACATTTGTTCGTAGTATCCTTTGTTTTCAAATCCCCATGAAAGTGTCTGAGGTGTTTCCTGCATATATGGTTCGATTACAAGATATATTTCAGGGAGAGCCGGTAGCATGCTGAGTGTATCTACGAGAGATTGATAGTCTGCCGTAAATTCACTGTTGAAATTTTCCCAATTGTACGATTTGCAGTCATTGACTTCGAGGGCGATTATTACTATGTCGGGATTGAAGTCGATTACATTGCGCATGGCAGTGTGTATTATATAGCCGAACGGACGTCCTGCATCCGTGCCATTCCGAAGCATTGTCGCACAGCTGACTCCGAAATTACCGACCACATATTCCCGGCCCGGGAGTGTCTGAAGTTGTGCCGGATAGCTCTGAGTGGAGAAGTCATCGGTGCCAACGCCTTCGGTCATGCTGTCTCCGATACATGCTACCCGGATTGGGCGCAGGTTATGTTGGCCATACAGACATTTGTATATAAATTCAGCTATCGGATATGGATTGCCGATGCCAAGTGGATGATGGCCGGAATGTGACCTGACGACTGATTTTAACGGCATATCCCATCGCCGGTATGTATCCTTGATTATTTTTCCGTTACGCTCGTATGGAACTATTGTATCGGCACCTCCTGACAGCAGCAACACCGGGATTTTGTTGTCAACAAGTATCGAAATATTACATGCGGCATTTTCTGCTGACCCTGGGGGCGGCAAAGAGTCCTGACTCCACTTGGTAGTCACATCGTTCCACCAATCGACGTTGCGCCGCAGTTCATTGATATCAACAAGTGGATTGTCAAGCAGTAAGGCTCCTATGTGTTTGGGATATGTCTGTGCGAAACGTAATGAATAATATCCCCCGCGGCCCAGTCCCTCCATCACAACCTTGTCCATGAGGCCATGCTCTATGGCGTAGTCAAAGAACTCCTTTCCTGCGCGGAGCGATGACGGACGCGCCCATTCATCTGTCACATTATATAAGCGATATGATATCCTTGCTCCAGCATAGCGATATCAATCGACGGAAAGGCATCGAAAAAGGCCGGTCGCCATATCCACGGATTTCCGGGGAGCGGATTGTCGGGAACTATCATTATTGCGCTACGGCCGGCAATTGTGAAATCATATCTGTCGGCTCCGTGCCACACACTTTTGGCTCCATGCCATTCTGCAGATAATACAATATTTGCAAATGACGCGACAGCTGTCGCCAATAGTATAAATAATCGTTTCATCTATGATAACTTTTGCTTTTGCAAAGATAATTGTAATGACCCAATATCTACAAGTGTTTGATGTCGTAGATACAAAAAAAATAAGACTACCTCACGGCACCCTTATTTCTCGCTTGTTGCTTGTTGAATATCTATTCTGTCTTTATTGGAAAGTTACGTATGAAAAAGTATTCTGTTTACCTTTTTGTTGGTGTTGTTTCGTGGATGTCAGATTTCTTAGTTAGCTAAGAAGATTTGTTCAATCGGGAGGTTTATTTCCCTCTTGCATTGCAAAGGTAATAAATTGTTTTGTACTATCAATGGCCCCTGCTATATGTTTAACAACATATTTTGGCAATATGTAGGGTAATAGTGGGTACTATTGCTTAAATTTGATAATGAATGTGGTGTATAATTGTGAAAAGTTAATATAGATAGGCATAAAGTGAAAATCATTAAATACGTAAAAAAAAGTTAAAATGCAATCTGCTCTGACCTTATGATACAAAAAGCAGTCCTATCTATACTCAGATAGGACTGCATGCTATCATTTTGCTATGATTTCCGGCTCAAACGAGGTGTGATAATTTTGAAGTTATGCGATTGAAATCATAGTGTATTGCTTTCAATTGCCATAGATAATACATGATGACATTGAAAGGATAGTTCCGGAAATAAGTCCATCGCTCACGTTGAAGCCTAAGCCATGTACATTGTCGGTGTATGTCCCTTTGGCAAGAGATGTGGGAAGATTCACCTGCTGTGGTTCGTCCGAAATATTTATCAGTATAATGCCTTTATTCCCACGTTCGACAGCAATTACAGCACCATTGTCAGTGGCTGATATCTGTTCTGACTGACCATGCATTGCATGGCGGAAGTGGTTGGCGGCAACAACTTCCGGATTAAAAAACTCATCGTTGCCACGGGCCCCGATGCGGTTATTGCCCCAATAATTCTGGCGGGTAGAACCCATCGGACGGCTGAAGAAAAGCGGGGTGCCATATTGTCGCGCCACAAGAAATACATATCCCTGGCGAATCTGGTCATCCTCAAGATCTGCTGATTCATGTTCGTTTGCATATGTGTCATGCGACTCAACCCATGTCACAAGTCGGGCCGGTGGCGCGGGATTCATCCATTGTGCAAGTGAATCGGCAAAGTAGTTTCCCTCGGAGAGTACATGTCGGAGGGCATGGCCGTAGTTGCTTGCAGTTACGCCCATATACTCGGCATAATCGGCTTCACGTACATTTTTGTCCTGAAGCACTTCTCCGTATATAAACAAGCTGTCGGCAGGCATTGCGAGAGAAAGTCCCTGCACACTTTCACGTCCGGTGGCAATGTCCCAGAAGTTATTGCGTTCAGACAATGAATCGCGCGGGTCATCGGGTAGTCCGATATGTTTGGCGGTATCGTATCGGAAACCTCTGGCACCACAGGCGAGAAGATCGTTGACATACTGCAGGTAGTAATGTTGGAACCCGGGATTTTCAGTATTGACATCGGGTAGTCCTCCCATCATTCCTGTGGTACATTCGTATCTGTCGTTCCACTGATGGATATTGTTGAATCCGTTGGCATGGAAAAGTTTGTCATGGCCTCCCGCTGCACTGTCAAGATCGGCTGTAACCGCACTGTGGTCTACTGCTGTATGATTGGGAAGAACATCGACAATCACTTTTACACCATACTTGGCTGCGCTGTCACACATGTTTTTAAACTGCTGACGTGTGCCAAGAAGATGATTGCCGATTTTCCAGTCGATTGGCTGGTAATAATAATACCATTTGCCTTTCACAGAATCGCCTTCTTCACTGAATAGAGCCATGCCGCCCTGCTCGCCGATGAAACATGTGTTGGCCGGGGAGGTCTGTACATAGTCAAATCCGGCGTCTGCAATGGCTTTCATATTTGCGGCAATAGTGTCGAATGACCATGACCACGCATGAAGAATAGCCCCGTCGCATGTAGGTACTTCGTTTGTTTCGGGCTTGCATCCTATGACACTGCCGGCAATCATTATCCCTACTGTCGGGAACAATAGAAAGTTTTTCATCATAATAATTTGGTTAAGTTTATCTTTAGAATACTTGTATGGCTATTTATAAATCGGTCTGACTGCCGTGAAAATAAATCATGCAGACTCCCATATGCCGATGTGTATATGAGAGTCTATACGATACGATATGCCCCGTATTTCAGAATGATGTTATACGTTTGTCGTGGCAACGCAGAAGCCTGGCCGGAAATTGCTCTACTAAAGCGAGATTATGTGTAGCCATTATTACCGCTGTACCTTCAGCGGCAATCTGGTGCAGGAAGGCTACAATCTGTTCTCCGGTAGCGGGGTCAAGGTTGCCGGTTGGCTCGTCGGCAAGAATAAGCCTGGGCTTGTTCAGAAGTGCACGGGCTATAACTATTCGTTGTTGCTCTCCTCCGGATAATTCGTGAGGCATTTTGTAGCTTTTGTTGAGCATCCCTACTTCTTTCAATACCTGTTCGATACGTTCGTCCATGTCTGCCTTGATCTTCCAGCCTGTAGCCTGAAGTACAAAAAGAAGATTGTTGTAGACCGAACGGTCGGTAAGTAACTGAAAGTCTTGGAATACTATGCCGATTTCTCGGCGAAGCATCGGCACATCCTTGCGTTTTATAGCCGTCAGATTATATCCGAGTACATCGGCATCACCTTTTATAATGGGAATGTCGGCATACATCGATTTCATAAGACTGCTCTTGCCGCTGCCAACCTTTCCGATTATATATAGGAATTCGCCTGCCTTTACCTCAAGATCAATGTCCTTAAGTACAATCAGTTCTTTGCGATGGAGTTCTACACCCTTATAGGATACTAATACCGATTCTTCCATAGGCATTTGTCGACCGGTTATTCTTTATGGCGCTTTTGTAGTTCGGCTGCAAGATGCTCGATACGCAGTCCTTTGGATGTGAGAAGTACAATCAGATGGTATATGAGATCGGATGCTTCATATACAAGACCGTCGATAGTGCCGTTAGTGGCTTCGATGACAGTCTCTACCGCTTCTTCTCCGACTTTCTGTGCCATGCGGTTTATCCCTTTCTTGAAAAGCGAGGTTGTATATGAGCCTTCCGGCATTTCATCATGACGACGGTCTATGAAGTCCTGGAGATATCGTAGGAATTCGATGCCCATAATATTGGGTGTGCCGAAGCATGTGTCAGTGCCTTTATGGCATACCGGACCCACCGGCTTTACTTTTATGAGGAGTGTGTCGTGATCACAGTCTTCTTCGATGCTTATTACATTGAGGAAATTGCCGCTCTCCTCTCCTTTTGTCCACAATCTGTTTTTGGTGCGGCTGAAGAACGTTACTTTGCCTGTTTCAAGTGTCTTGCTATAGGCTTCATCGTTCATAAAACCAAGCATTAGCACATTTTTGGTAGCGTCATCCTGGATTATTGCGGGAATCAAACCGCCTAATTTATTATAGTTCAGTTCTGACATAGTCTTACAGGAATATTATTTTGAGAAAGATAATTTTTTAGTTCAGGGATAGATACTTCTCCAAAATGGAAAATACTTGCGGCAAGTGCGGCATCGGCATGTCCGGTGGAGAATACGTCGACAAAGTGACTCATGTCTCCGGCGCCACCCGATGCTATAACAGGGATGGTGAGTTTTGACATCAGTTCGGCCAACGCCTCGCAGGCGAAGCCTGTTTTTACTCCGTCGTGATTCATTGATGTAAACAGAATTTCACCGGCACCACGTTCCTGGGCTTCATGCGCCCATTCGAAAAGAGTGCGGTCTGTCGGTTTACGGCCACCGTTGAGATAACACCGCCATTTGCCATCGTCAAAACGGGCGTCAATGGCTGCGACACACACCTGGCATCCGAAGCGTGAAGCAATACCGTCGATAAGTCCCGGATTGCGCAATGCAGCCGAGTTGACCGATACTTTATCGGCTCCGGCATCCAACAGCCTGGCCACATCATCGACAGCACTTATGCCTCCACCTACGGTAAACGGTATATTTACATTTTCGGCAACCCGTCTTACAAGGTCGATGAATGTTCCTCGTCCTTCATGGGACGCTGTAATGTCAAGGTATACCAGCTCGTCTGCACCATTCTCGCTATACTGCTGACCGAGAACCACAGGATCTCCTGCGTCGCGGAAGTTGACGAAGTTGACACCCTTCACTGTCTTTCCCTCCTTGACATCGAGGCAAGGGATTATTCTTTTGGCTAACATGACGATAGGTTGATACGTGATATATCGGAGAGTGAGATACGTCCTTCATATATGGCTTTGCCTACTATGACAGCCGGTACACCGGCGGCGTCAAGCATTGCGATGTCTGATATCGAGCCTACGCCGCCGCTGGCTACAAGCCACAACTCAGGTAATATGTCGAGTATACGTCGGTATAGGCTGACCGCCGGCCCCTCAAGGGTCCCGTCGACACTTATTTCGGTAGATATGACCCGTCGTATGCCGTGACTGGCATATCCTTCAATAAACGGTACAATATCACGGTCGGATGTCGCAGTCCATCCCTCGGCGGCGATTTTACCGCCGCGGGCATCTGCACCCAATATTATGCGGTCGGGGCCATAAGTATCAAGCCAGCGAAGAAATGTGTCGGGACACCGTACGGCGATACTGCCTCCGGTCACCATAGCTGCGCCGCTTTCGAATGCGATGCGCAGGTCATCATCGCTTTTCAGCCCTCCGCCGAAATCAATGGTGAGTGGTGTGCGCGAAGCCACCTGCTCCAATGTGCGGTGATTGACAATATGATTGCTCTTCGCGCCATCGAGGTCCACAAGATGCAGACTGCGGCAACCGGCATCGACAAAACGCTTTGCCATGTCGACCGGGTCGTCGGAATATACTTTGGAGGTGGAGTACTCGCCACGTGTGAGTCTGACGCATTTGCCTCCGATAATATCTATGGCAGGAATAATCTCAATCATAAGCAATCACAAGTTAAGAAAGTGAGAGAGTAGGCAAGTGCCGGCGGCTCCGCTCTTTTCGGGATGGAACTGTACGGCATAGAAGTTGTCGCGATGCATAGCGGCGCTCCACGGACCACAATAATCGGTTATTGCGGCTGTATCAGAGTTTACAGGTACGACATAGCTGTGCACATAATAGAAATATTGCCCGTCGAGCATCTCCGGTACGGGGCCGTCGGGAGCCGTAACGGTTACTGTGTCCCAGCCGGTATGAGGTATCTTGAAATTATGCTCGGTGGATACGAGGCGTCTTACGTCCGCGTCAAATATCCCGAGGCAGTCAACATCTCCCTCCTCGGAATGGCGGCACATCAGTTGCTGTCCGATACATATGCCTAACACCGGATTTGTGAGGTTGCAAAGCACACGGTCGAGGCCTGTGCTACGAAGATGGTGCATGGCAGCGGCGGCCTCGCCAACGCCGGGGAAAATTACCTTGTCGGCAGAACGCAAGGTCTTCTCGTCGGCAGTCAGTACAAACTCAACGCCGAGACGGTTGAGTGCACACTCTACGGAAAATACATTTCCGGCGTTATATCTTACTACTGCTATCATGAATCGTGTCCGATTGAGTATAATTGGGAGTGTCTGACTGCAATCAGCAAATCAGCTGAATACTACAGTCTTGTTGTTGTAAGTGAGAATCTTTCTCTGGATATGTTTCTCGACTGCTCTCGACAGCACTATTTTTTCAAGGTCACGACCTTTTTTTACCAAATCGTCAATCGTATCCTTATGTGTTATGCGCGTGATGTCCTGTTCGATAATCGGACCTGCATCAAGATCGGTAGTCACATAATGAGAGGTGGCCCCAATAAGTTTCACTCCTCTGTCGTAAGCGGCATGATAAGGTTTGGCTCCAACGAAAGCCGGGAGGAAGGAATGGTGTATGTTTATAATGTGGTGGGGGTAATGGCTGATGAAGTCGGAAGAGAGCACCTGCATGTAGCGAGCGAGTACTATGAAGTCGACATTGAGCTCACGCAGGAGCGCCATTTCGGCTGCTTCCATCTGCTCTTTGTTGTCCTTTGTGATGTGGAATACTTCATATCTTATGCCAAACTGTCGTGCCACCTTTTCCATATCGGGATGGTTTGATATGATGACCGGGACTTCAACATCCCATTCACCGGCTACAACGCGTGCGAGGATGTCATAAAGGCAATGCGACATTTTGCTTACAAAGATGGCCATGCGTTGTTTCTGTGACGAGAACTTCAGAGAATACATCAACTCATAGCGCTTTGCATATAGGGTGTTGAAATAGTCGCTTATCTTCTCTTTGGGGATGATAAATCCGTCAAGGTCCCATTCAACACGCATATAGAAAATCCCGTTGGCTTTATCAACATACTGGTCAAGGTACATGATATTGCCGCCGTTTACGGTGATGAAATCGGTTATCACCGCTATGATTCCCGGCTGGTCGGGGCAATTCATAAGCAGAATTGCTGTATCTTTTTCTTTCTTTTCCACGGGTTTCGTATTGTTTTATCGGCAAAGATAGTAAATTTATATCAAAATGCAAATAGACGGCACGTCGATGCCGTCTATTTGCATTTTGATATATCAGTTGCCGAGCTCTGACAGGAACTTGATGCGCACCAGTCTGATTTCCTCTTCGCTGTACTCATTGCCGAGTTCATCGATAGCAGCTTCAAGGTCATCGCTCTCGCTCTCCTTGAAATATTCGAAAATGTCGGTCTGACGGTCGTCATCCATTATCTCGTCAAGGAAATAATTGATGTTTATCTTTGTGCCTGAGTATACGATGGCTTCAACTTCGTCAAGAAGTTCGGAGAATTCGAGTCCTTTGCTTTCGGCAAGAGAGTCGAGCCCGATTTTGCGGTCAATGCCTTGGATGATTGAGATTTTTAATTTGCTTTTGTTTGCGACACTGCGCACACGTAAATCCTCGGGACGTTCAATCTCGTTTTCCTCGACATGGGCCTTTATCACTTTCAGGAAATCCTCGCCATAGCGTTTTGCCTTTCCGGCTCCTACGCCCGGTATATTCTGAAGTTCATCGATTGTGATGGGATATGTAGTGGCCATTGCCTCGAGTGAGGGATCCTGGAATATCACGTAGGGAGGAAGTTCGAGGCGTTTGGCCATCTTCTTTCTCAAATCCTTAAGGATATTGTATAATTCAGGATCGACTGCGCAGGCTGCGCCGCTTTTCATTACCTGTTCTTCCTCCTCTTCGCTGAAGTCATTGTCTTCAACTACTTTGAAGGATGTAGGTTTTTTGTAGTACGCCTTGCCTTTTGCGGTCAGTTTCAGTATGCCGAAATTCTCGATATCGCGGTCGAGATATCCTGCAATCTGTGCCTGACGGATAATTGTAGAAAGTGTACGTGAATCACTGCCCTGCATACAGCCGAATACTTCAAGCTCGTCCTGGGCATCGGTCTTGACAGTCGAGGTGTTTTTCCCGAGCATAACATCAATAATCTGCTCGGGCTTGAATTTTTCTTTCAGTGCGCTGACGGTTTCAATTACGGCGCAAAGTTCATCTTTAGCTTCCACGAGTTTCTTTGGGTTTAAACAGTTATCACAGTTCCCGCAGTTTTCTTCAGTGTATTTTTCACCGAAGTAGAGCAACAACAGTTTCCTTCTGCACAGTGACGACTCCGCATATGCCGCAGTCTCAAGCAACAGCTGTCGGCCTATTTCCTGCTCGGCCAACGGCTTGCCCTGCATGAATTTCTCCATTTTCTGGAGATCCTTATGCATATAGAATGCAATGCATTTGCCTTCTCCGCCGTCGCGCCCTGCACGTCCGGTCTCTTGGTAATATCCTTCAAGAGATTTCGGTATGTCATAGTGAATGACAAATCTTACGTCGGGCTTGTCGATTCCCATGCCGAACGCTATAGTAGCGACAATTACATCGACTTTCTCAAGCAGAAACGCATCCTGGTTGGCGGCTCTTGTGCTCTGGTCGAGTCCGGCATGGTAGGGGAGGGCACGGATGTTGTTAAGGCGAAGTATTTCCGCAAGCTCTTCGACTTTCTTACGGCTCAGACAGTATATAATGCCGCTTTTCCCGGGTTGCTGCTTGATAAAGCGTATTATATCCCGGTCGATTGTCGAGGTTTTGGGCCTCACTTCGTAATAAAGGTTGGTGCGGTTGAACGACGATTTGAAGAGTGTGGCGTTCTGCATGCCGAGATTCTTCTGTATGTCGTGCTGAACTTTTGGGGTCGCAGTTGCCGTCAACGCAATTACCGGACGTGGACAGATTTCATTGATTATAGGCCTGATACGCCGATATTCGGGACGGAAGTCATGGCCCCACTCCGATATGCAGTGAGCTTCGTCGACTGCGTAGAAAGAAATGGGTACTGTTTTTAGAAATTCAATATTGTCTTCTTTTGTAAGAGATTCGGGCGCAACGTACAGCAGCTTTGTCTTGCCGGAAAGGATATCGGCCTTTACTTCTTCTATGGCTGCTTTTGACAGTGATGAATTCAGGAAGTGGGCTATGGTGTCGACCTCGCTGAAGCTGCGCATCGCATCCACCTGATTTTTCATCAGGGCAATCAGTGGCGAAATCACAATCGCGGTCCCCGGCATCAGTAATGCCGGCAGTTGGTAGCATAATGATTTGCCGCCGCCGGTGGGCATAAGCACAAATGTGTCGTTCCCCTCCATCAGAGAGGTGATAATGGCTTCCTGGTTGCCTTTGAATGTGTCAAATCCAAAATGCTTTTTCAGCTCATCGGTGAGGAAGGACGACTTGTTTGGCATGGCAGTGATTGGGATTTATGCGCCGAATCTTGGCGAAATTAGAATTTTATTTGATTGTCTCGTATATATCTGAAATTTTATCGTTGCTGCGTTTATTTTGCATCTGAATGTGCGGCTTCAAAGTTGGCTTTTTCAAGCTGCTCTAATGCATATTCACGCGTTACGGTAAATGATTGGTCGTCGGATGACGGAATCTCGAACATGCTGTCAATCATTATTGTCTCTACAATCGACCGCAGACCTCGCGCTCCGAGTTTATATTCAATAGCCTTGTCGACAATGAGTTCCAGAGCGGCATCGTCGAAAGAAAGCTCTACACCGTCCATAGCGAATAGCTTCTGGTACTGGCGTACAATTGCATTTTTCGGTTCGGTTAGCACGCGTCGCAGAGCTTCGCGGTCAAGAGGCTCAAGATTTGTGAGGATAGGGAGTCGACCTATAATCTCGGGGATGAGACCAAAAGATTTCAAATCCTGCGGCATCACATATTTCAGATAATTTTCGCGTTTTATGCGCTGGCGCCCCTGGTCGGTCGAATATCCTACAACATGAGTGTTGAGGCGGTGGGCTATTTTCTGCTCGATTCCGTCAAAAGCGCCTCCGCAGATAAACAGAATGTTCTTCGTGTTGACGGGAATCATACGCTGCTCGGGGTGTTTTCTTCCTCCTTGTGGCGGCACATTGACAACCGAACCTTCAAGGAGCTTGAGAAGTCCCTGCTGCACTCCTTCCCCACTTACGTCACGGGTGATTGAGGGATTGTCGCCCTTGCGGGCTATTTTGTCGATTTCATCTATGAATACAATCCCTTTTTCAGCTTTTGCCACGTCATAGTCGGCAACCTGAAGCAGGCGCGTAAGCAGACTCTCGATATCTTCGCCCACGTAGCCTGCCTGAGTCAGGACAGTGGCATCGACAATAGTGAACGGTACGTTGAGCAATCGTGCAATTGTCTTGGCAAGAAGTGTCTTGCCGGTACCTGTAGGTCCGACAAGAATTATGTTGCTTTTTTCGATGTCGATATCGTCAGCATCCTGTGCAAGGCGTTTGTAATGGTTGTATACGGCTACTGACAGGTATTTTTTCGCATCGTCCTGACCGATTACGTATTGGTCAAGGAATGCGCGTATTTCCTTGGGCTTGGGTATATCGTCGAGTTTTGTCTCGCTGCTGTCGCCGGATGATGATTGTTCGTTTCTCAACTCTTTTATCATCTGCTCCATGGCGTCGACACAGTCGGTGCAGATATACGTGCCGGAATTAGTGGCCGAAGGTATCATACCTTCAGTCATGTCGGCCGGCCGGCCGCAGAATGAGCATACCGGTGTTGATTTTTTTGCCATTTCCTTTACTTAGTGTTTGGCTTTTACAAGTACCTGGTCAATCATGCCATACTCTTTGGCTTCTTCTGCGGTCATCCAATAGTCGCGGTCGGAGTCGCGTTCTACCTTTTCGAACTGCTGGCCTGAGTGGTCGGCGATGATGGTGTAAAGTTCTTTTTTTAGTTTTTGTATCTCCCGGGCAGTGATTTCGATGTCGCTGGCCTGACCTTGAGCACCACCCATCGGCTGATGAATCATGACGCGGGAGTGCTTCAGCGCATAGCGCTTTCCGGCAGCGCCGGATACAAGCAATACTGCAGCCATAGATGCGGCCATGCCGGTACAGATTGTGGCTACATCCGATGAGATGTACTGCATCGTGTCGTATATACCAAGACCTGCATATACCGAACCTCCGGGTGAATTGATATAAATGGAGACATCCTTGCCGGGATCGGACGAGTCGAGATACAGGAGCTGTGCCTGAATCACGTTGGCGGTATAATCGTTGACATCTGTGCCGAGAAAGATGATTCGATCCATCATGAGACGGGAGAATACATCCATCTGGGCTACGTTTAGCTGGCGTTCTTCTATGATAGTGGGAGAGATATAGCTGGAAGTGATGTTGGCGGCATTGGCGGCGGCGATATATTGGTCAAGCGCCAGGCCGTTAAGCCCGCAATGCTTTACAGCGTAGTTTCTAAAGTCGTTGTTCATATTTCAAAGTATATGTTGAGGGTGGATGCGTATCCGCCTTTTTAGTTTCAGTTATTCAAAGATATGAAATTTCTGCGATATTTCCATAAAATTCCGGCATGATTTGAAATTTTTCCAAATTAATACCTGTTTAATCAGAGTGAGGGCGATGCTGCACGTATTGTGCGCATCGCCCCCGCATCCGTTTTGTCCGGACAGATCCGGTATGGGAATTATCAGAGATTCTGAGCTATTTCCTTAAACTCGTCGAGAGATACGGCTTTTTCGTCGAGGGAGACTTTGGCCTCAACGGCGTTGAAGAGTTTGCTATCGCCTACCTCTTCGATAAGGCGCGGACGATAGTTCTTGTCGGCGAGAATGCGCTTTGCATATTCTTCGAGTGTATCGTCGGGAACATTGGTCATGCCGTACTGTGCAAACTGCTGGCGTGCAATCATTTTTGCAAAGTCGGTGAGGTCCTTCTCTTCAATCTTGATTTCGCAGAGTTCGGCCATGCGCTCCTTAATCAGCTGCCATTTGAGAGAGGGGAGCATCTTTTCAAATTCGGTGTCGACATTTTCGGCGTTGATGCCCTCATTTGTAGCTACGAGCCATTTCTTGAGGGTCTCGGCGGGAATTTCCATGTTGCCGTATTTTTCGGTCATGTATTTCTGTACATCGGCACGGAATACATACTTGCTGTTCTGCTCAAGGTCGCGCTCTATCATAGTTTTTACGCCGGCGAGATACTGGCTTTCGTCGGTAGCTGCATCCTTGCCAAGAACGTTGTCGAACAGTTCCTGATTGAGTTCGGCAGGACGTACGACGATGATTTCGGAGATTGCCATCTCGAAGTCGCCCTTGACATCTGCTGCTTTTTCTTTGTCTATGCCGAGCATTGAAGAGAGTTCGGCCGGATTGCCGTCACATGTCTTCCAGGGGTTGAATACAACCTTGTCGTCAATTTTCTTTCCGGCAAATTTTTCTGCTTCGGCCTTGTCCTTGAAATACATGGGAGCAACAATGCCGTTGATCATCTGGATAGCGTCTTCGTCGGTCTTTACGTTGCCTTCTGCATCCAGCTCCATTATTGAGCCTTTTACAAGAGCATTCGGTTCGACGGCCTCTCCGGGCACCTGAGCGCCGAAGCGTTCACGGAACTTATCGCTCTGCTCATTGACCATCTCGTCGGTTACATTAATCTTATAATAGGGGATATGCACGTCCTTATTGAGCTCTACATTGATTTCAGGCACGAGGGCGAGGAGGTACTGGAACTGGAAATCCTTCTGGTTGTCGAGGTCAAGTTCTTTTACATCTACGGGTACGGGCTGTCCGAGGACTGCGAGTTTGTTGTCGCGGATATAGCCTACGACAGCGTTGTATACTATGTCGTTGATAGCATCGGATGTGGCCTGCTTGCCGAATCTTTTCTGAATCATGCCTGCGGGTACATGACCTTTGCGGAATCCGGGGATATTGGCGTTGCGGGCGATTTCCTTAAGTTTTTTCTCTACTTCGGGCTTGTAGTCGTTTTCTTCAATAGACACATTGAGCACGGCGCTCACGTTGTCGGTCTTGTCAAGTGTGACGTTCATTTCGTTGACGATATTTTTTATTGTGATTATTCTTGTTCGGGTGTCATATGCCTACGCAATCCGCGGTTGATTGATGGAAAGGATACGCACGGATGTCAGACAATTCCGGCACAAATTTAGTGCTAAAATTGGCAAACATGCAAATTTCGCATAAATCTTTTTATACTCTTTCTCGCATGGCGCCGACATATATCCTACAATGGATAATGCAAAATGCGTGCCAAAGTTCTGCCGGATATGGAATGTTTATTATTTTTTGCATTTCTGGCATATTGTCAGTATTTCAGGTGTCGGGCATGACACGGTTTTATAATAGGCGACGGTAAAAATAGTCCCATATCGGTATAGCCGGCCAACTTTTTTGGCAAAAATCACTCAGATGAGCCGAAAATTTGTAATTTTGCATTCCTAAGCGCATCGGCATACCGATGCATGCAAAACCAGTCATCAACATTTATCAGGAAATAGATAGAGTATGGTTGTATTCTTCAAAAAAGGCGCCAATCTTGTGATTGCCGTCGAGACTACCCACCGACCGGATGCCACAGAAGCGGAAAAGCTGTCGTGGCTCTTTGGAGGCGCTACCCTCCTTGTTGCTACCAGCCTTAAAGGTCGCTTTATAGGGCCACGTCGGGAAATGATTACCCCGTGGAGCACAAATGCAGTGGAAATCACCCAGAATATGGGGCTCGAGGGGATTACCCGAATCGAGGAGTTTGTACGCACTGTCGAGCCGGAACCGCGTTACGACAAAATGCTACAGCGGGTTTATGAGGGCCTCAACAGTCGCATATTTACAGTCGCAAAGACTCCGGATCCGATAGTATATATCGACGATATTTCAGAATACAACAAGGCTGAAGGTCTCGCGCTCAGTCCTGATGAAGAGCAATATCTGCGCGATCTTGCAGCAAAGCTCGGTCGCCCGCTGACTGATAGCGAGGTGTTTGGCTTCTCTCAGGTCAATTCGGAGCATTGCCGTCATAAAATTTTTAATGGCACATTCGTGATTGACGGCGAGGAAAAGCCAATGTCGCTGTTCAAACTTATTAAGAAAACATCTCAGGTCAACCCCAACAAGCTCGTTTCGGCATACAAGGATAATGTAGCCTTTGTCGACGGCCCAAAGGTTGACCAATTTTATCCTGTAAACCCCGACCGTCCGGATTATTTCGAGGTGAAGGATCTTGATACGGTAATCTCGCTCAAGGCCGAGACTCACAACTTCCCCACTACTGTCGAGCCATTCAATGGCGCAGCCACAGGCACAGGCGGCGAAATCCGTGACCGTCTTGGCGGAGGCAAGGCCTCACTGCCTATCGCCGGAACAGCGGTTTATATGACTTCATATCCGCGAATGGCGCCCGAGCATCGTTGGGAACTTATGATGAATCCGAGGGTGTGGCTATATCAGACGCCTTGTGACATTCTTATCAAGGCTTCCAACGGAGCAAGCGATTTCGGCAACAAGTTCGGTCAGCCGCTTATATGTGGTTCGCTTCTTACTTTCGAGCATGAGGAGAATGGTAAACAGTATGCCTACGACAAGGTAATCATGCTTGCCGGCGGAGTTGGTTTCGCTGCTAAAAAAGATGCATTGAAGGGACATCCCGTTGCCAATGAAAAAGTAGTGGTAATGGGCGGCGACAACTACCGAATCGGTATGGGCGGCGGCGCTGTGTCGTCGGTTGAGACGGGCCAATATGACAATGCCATTGAATTGAACGCTGTACAGCGAGCCAATCCTGAGATGCAGAAGCGTGTCAGCAACGTGATACGCGCTCTTGCAGAGAGCGACAACAATCCTATTGTATCGATTCACGACCATGGCGCCGGCGGACATCTCAACGCATTGTCGGAGCTTGTCGAAGAGACCGGTGGCAAAATTCATATCGACGCACTGCCTGTCGGCGACAAGACGCTCTCGGCCAAGGAGATAGTAGGCAATGAGAGTCAGGAACGCATGGGCCTTGTGATTGAGGAGAAAGATATCGACTATGTGCGTACAATCGCCGAACGGGAACGTGCTCCTTTCTATGTGGTGGGAGAGACTACGGGCGACGACCGTTTTGTGTTTGAGCAGGCCGACGGTGTCAAGCCTATTGATTTAGGAATGGCCGATATGTTTGGCAACTCGCCCAAGACTGTACTTACCGACACTACGGTCAATGTAAAATATAAGGATGCGGTCTACGATGAAAACCGCATCGAGGAATATCTGACCGACGTGCTTTCGCTTGAGGCGGTAGCTTGCAAGGACTGGCTGACCAACAAGGTTGACCGTTCGGTTACAGGAAAGGTTGCCCGTCAGCAGTGCCAGGGCGAGATTCAGCTCCCTCTGAGCGACTGCGGAGTGGTTGCGCTTGACTACCGCGGAAAAGCCGGTATCGCCACATCTATCGGTCATGCACCACAGGTGGCGCTGATTGATGCCGCCAAGGGTTCTGTGATGGCGGTTGCCGAGGCTCTTACCAATATAGTGGGGGCTCCTATGGCCGAAGGGTTGAAGAGCGTTTCGCTCAGTGCCAACTGGATGTGGCCATGCAAGAATCCCGGAGAGGATGCGGCTCTTTATCGTGCTGTAGAGGCCTGCTCCGACTTCGTGTGTGAGCTTGGAATAAATATCCCTACCGGCAAAGATTCGTTGTCAATGACACAGAAGTATGGCAACGATAAAGTATATGCTCCCGGAACTGTCATAATCTCGGCGGCAGGCGAGGTAAGCGATGTGCGCCGCACTCTTACTCCGGTACTTCAGGCCAAACCATCTACATTATATTATATAGATTTTTCAGGCACCTCGCTTGCATTGGGTGGCTCGGCCTTGTCGCAGGTGCTTAATGCTTTAGGCAGCGAGGCTCCTTATGTTTCCGACGCCAAGCAGTTTGCAACTACTTTCAACGCCGTACAGACTCTTGTAAAGAAAGGTATGCTTCTCGCAGGACATGATGTGGCAGCCGGCGGTCTGGCAACTACACTTCTTGAAATGGCATTTGCAAATTGCGACGGAGGTATAGACTTCAATACCGAAGCATTTGTGGCAGCCGGCGAATCGGATCTTGTCAAGATTCTTTTCGCCGAAAATCCGGCACTGGTAGTGCAGGTGGCTGACGAAAAGTGTCAGCGAGTGGAGGATGCTTTGTCAGCGGCCGGTGTTCGCTTCTTTGCCATCGGCACACCATGCGCCGAACGCATGCTCACCGTAACCCACAACGGTGCCGACCACATCTTCTTTATTGACCACATGCGTGACGTATGGTTCCGTTCGTCATATCTGATGGACGCTGTGCAGAGTGGCGAGAAGTGTGCGGCAGAGCGTTTTGAGAACTATAAGAAGCAGCCTATACGCTATCGTTTCCCGTCGGGATTCAAAGGCTCGCTTGCGTCACGTGGTCTGTCACTCCGCCGTGACGGCAAATCGGGCGTACGTGCCGCAATTATTCGAGAGAAAGGCGTCAACGGCGATCGGGAAATGGCCTACTCGCTGTATCTGGCCGGCTTCGATGTCAAGGATGTGCATATGACCGACCTCATGTCGGGACGTGAGACACTTGAGGATGTCAACATGATTGTATTCTGTGGCGGATTCTCCAACTCCGATGTGCTTGGTTCTGCAAAAGGATGGGCCGGTGGATTCCTTTGGAATGACAAGGCCAAGGCTGCTCTTGAGGCATATTACAAGCGTCAGGACACCCTGAGCCTCGGTATCTGCAACGGTTGTCAGCTCATGATTGAACTCAATCTCATCAATCCTGAGCATAAGCGCAAGACAACCATGGAACACAATGTAAGCCATAAGTTTGAGTCGCAGTTCCTTGGATTGACCATTCCAAAGAATGATTCAGTTATGTTCGGTTCACTCTCCGGCTCGAAGCTCGGTATCTGGGTTGCGCATGGCGAGGGACGTTTCAACCTGCCTGAACCACTCTCAAGCTATAATATTGTTGCCAAATACAACTACAATTCTTATCCTGCCAATCCCAACGGCAGTCGTGGAGCCGTTGCCGGCCTGGCGTCGGCCGATGGCCGTCATCTGGCTATGATGCCTCACCTGGAACGTGCTATCTTCCCATGGCAATGTGGCTACTATCCTGCCACACGTCGCTCGGAGGATGTCACACCATGGATTGATGCATTCGTCAATGCCCGTCGTTGGATTGAGGATAAAACCAAATAACCTATTAAAGATTCACAGTTTCTATGGGTGGCTTTTTCGGCGTTGCAAAACGCACAGAATGCATCAACGAGCTATTTTACGGAGTTGACTACAACTCCCACATGGGTACAAAGCGCGCAGGTATCGCAACATGCAACAACGGCGTCTTTACCCGCTCGATACACAATATCGAGAACAGTTATTTCCGTTCGAAGTTTGAGGGAGACCTCAAGGACTTTACCGGGAATGTCGGTGTCGGTGTCATAAGTGACACCGATGCCCAACCAATTATCGTGAACTGCCATCTTGGCAAATTTGCGATAGTGACAGTAGGACGTATAAATAATATCGCCGAGCTGGAGAAGGAACTGCTGGCCAAGGGTCATCACTTCTGTGAACACTCCTACGACATTATCAATCCTACAGAGATGGTTGCTGCGCTTATATGCGAGGGGAAAGACTATGTGAGCGGTATTGAGAATGTGTATAAACGGCTCAAGGGCTCATGCTCGATGCTTCTCCTGACAGAGGACAGTATTATTGCCGCACGTGACCGTCTCGGACGCACACCAATTATAGTAGGGAAGAAGGAGGGTTCTCATGCGCTTACGAGTGAGACATGTGCTTTCCCAAATCTTGGGTATGAGGTGTGCTACAATCTCGGTCCGGCCGAGATTGTAGAAGTCAAGGCTGACGGTTTCCATCAGCTTAAGGCTCCCGGAGAGGAGATGCAGGTATGTGCTTTCCTTTGGACATATTATGGATATCCCGTATGTGAATATGAGGGACGCAATGTCGATGAAATGCGTTATGAGGCCGGGATGGAAATGGGTCGCAATGATGACCAGGAGGTCGACTTTGTGAGCGCGGTTCCGGATTCAGGTATAGGCATGGCTCTTGGATATGCTGAAGGTAAAGGCGTGCCTTATCGCCGGGGGATAGTAAAGTATACTCCGACATGGCCACGCAGCTTCACCCCTTCAACTCAGGAGCGCCGTGAGCTCGTTGCCAGAATGAAACTTATACCTAATGGCGCATTACTTTACAACAAACGTGCGATATTCTGCGATGACTCTATCGTAAGAGGAACACAGCTACGCGACAATGTGAAGGATTTGTTTGACTGTGGTGCCAAGGAGGTACACGTACGAATAAGTTGCCCGCCGCTCATATATCCGTGTAAGTTTATCAATTTCACCGCATCCAAGAGCGATATGGAGCTGATAACCCGTCGCGTCATTAAAGACCTGGAGGGCGATGCCGATAAGGATCTGGATAAATACGCTACTACCGGCTCGCCACAATATGAGGCCATGGTAGAGAAAATCCGTGAGCAACTCGGGCTTACATCGCTTAAGTTCAGTTCCGTAGAGACTGTGGTCAAGGCTATCGGGTTGCCCAAATGCAAGGTCTGTACCCATTGCTTCGACGGCACCAGCTACGAGTGATAATCAACCGAATCAATTAACTTAATATATCTAATAACCTTAAAAGTATGAGTCTTAACATCATCGTGCTCGCCAAGCAGGTGCCTGACACCCGCAATGTGGGCAAAGATGCCATGAAGGCCGACGGTACCATCAACCGTGCCGCCCTTCCTGCAATCTTCAACCCGGAGGACTTGAATGCTCTTGAGCAGGCGCTCCGCCTCAAGGATGCCAATCCGGGATCTACGGTGACCCTTCTTACAATGGGTCTGCCACGTGCTGCTGAAATTATCCGTGAAGCCATCTATCGCGGTGCCGATACCGGTATAGTCCTTACCGACCGTACACTTGGCGGTGCTGATACACTTGCCACATCGTACTCACTGGCCCAGGCTGTAAAGAAGTTTGGCAACTATGATATAATTCTCGGAGGCCGTCAGGCTATCGATGGCGATACCGCACAGGTTGGCCCCCAGATTGCCGAGAAACTTGGCATTCCCCAGGTGACATATGCTGAAGAAATTCTTGACCTCAAGGATGGCAAGGTGACAGTGAAGCGCCGCATAGAAGGCGGGGTGGAGACTGTAGTGGCACCACTGCCATGTGTAGTTACTGTCAACGGCTCGGCTGCTGAGTGCCGTCCCCGCAATGCAAAGCGTGTACAGAAATATAAATATGCCGTATCTCCGTCAGAGAAGGGAAACCTTTCTCCTGAAATACAGGCACTTGTTGATGCACGCCCGTATCTTAACCTACAGGAGTGGAGTGCGGCATATGTAGATGCCGATCCCTCACAGATAGGCCTGGCCGGATCTCCGACAAAAGTGAAAGCCATTGAAAATGTAGTATTTACAGCCAAGGAGAGCCGTACTCTCACAGATGATGACACTCAGATAGAGGATCTCATCAAAGAGCTTATCGTCAACCATACTATCGGCTAATTATATTGAATCATGAACGACAACAACAATCTCATAGTATATTGCGAGTATGAGCATGGCAAAGTAGCCGATGTGAGCCTTGAACTTCTCACCAAGGGCCGCGTGCTCGCCGACAAACTTGGCGTTAAACTTGAAGCATTGGTAATAGGCGATAAACTCAACGGTATCGAGGATTCGCTCTTCCCCTATGGCGTGGATGTGGTTTATAAGGTAGAGGACGCTCGTCTCTATCCATATACCTCCAACCCCCACGCAGCAGTGCTTATCAATCTTTTCAAGGAGATTAAGCCCCAGATTTGCCTTATGGGAGCCACATGTATTGGTCGTGACCTTGGCCCACGTGTCAGCTCATGTCTCCACAGTGGTCTCACCGCCGACTGTACTTCGCTTGAAATCGGCGACCATACCGATCCCAAAACCGGTAAAAGCTACACCGACCTCCTTTACCAGATTCGTCCTGCATTCGGCGGCAATATTGTGGCCACTATCGTCAATCCCGATCATCGCCCCCAGATGGCTACCGTACGCGAGGGTGTGATGAAGAAGGAGATAAAGGATTCCGCATACAAGGGTGTAGTAGTAGACCTTGAAGCTGACAAGTATGTTAAGCCAGAGGATTTTGTGGTAGAAATAATCGACCGACATATCGAGAAATCGAAAATAAATATCAAAAACTCTCCGATAATTGTGTGCGGCGGTTATGGCATGGGGTCCAAAGAAGGCTTCGACATGCTCTATGATCTTGCTGCCACTCTTGGCGCCGAAGTAGGCGCTTCGCGCGCCGCGGTTGATGCCGGATTTGCCGAACACGACCGTCAGATTGGCCAGACAGGCGTTACCGTACGTCCCAAGCTGTATATCGCCTGCGGTATTTCCGGACAGATTCAGCACATTGCCGGCATGCAGGAAAGCTCTATTATCATTTCGGTCAATAATGACCCCAACGCACCTATCAATACCATCGCCGATTATGTAATCACCGGCAATGTGGAGGATGTCGTGCCCAAACTCATTAAATATTACAAGAAAAATTCGAAGTAATGGCAAATTTTTATAACGACAATCCCGCTCTTAAGCATCACCTTACCCATCCTCTTATGGGTAAGATTGTCGCCCTCAAAGAACGCAATTTTACCGAAGCTGACAAGTTTGATTATGCTCCGTTCAACTTCGATGATGCTATGGACTCCTACGATAAGGTACTTGATATCGTAGGTGAGATTACAGGCAATATCATAGCCCCTAATGCCGAGGCTGTAGATCATCAGGGGCCTCAGGTAATTGATGGACGTGTGAAGTATGCCGACGCCACTGCGGAGAACCTTGATGCCTGCCGCAAGGCCGGTCTTATGGGTATGGCTATGCCTCGCCGATTCGGTGGTCTCAACTTTCCGATTACACCCTATATCATGGCTGCTGATATTGTCAGCCGTGCGGATGCCGGATTTGAGAACCTGTGGGGACTTCAGGACTGTGCTGAAACAATCTATGAATTTGCCGATGAAGACCAGAAGAGCCGCTTCATTAGCCGTGTATGTGAGGGTGAGACCATGTCGATGGACCTTACCGAGCCTGACGCAGGTTCCGATCTCCAGTCTGTAATGCTCAAAGCCACTGAACAGCCCGACGGCACATGGCGTCTGAATGGTGTTAAGCGATTTATCACCAATGGTGACAGTGATATCCATCTGGTGCTTGCACGCTCTGAGGATGGAACAAAGGATGGCCGCGGCCTGTCAATGTTCATTTACGATAAGCGCGACGGTGGAGTAACCGTACGCCGTATCGAAAATAAAATGGGCATCAAGGGTTCTCCCACCTGCGAGCTTGTTTACCGCAATGCAAAGGCTGAACTCTGCGGTTCGCGCAAACTTGGTCTAATCAAGTATGTGATGGCTCTTATGAACGGCGCCCGTCTCGGTATCGCCGCGCAGTCTGTCGGCATTTCAGAGGCGGCTTATCGTGAAGCCCTTTCTTATGCCCGCGACCGCAAGCAGTTTGGCAAGGCTATCATCGAATTCCCGGCAGTATACGAAATCCTTTCGGTAATGAAGGCCAAACTCGAGGCTTCTCGCTCTCTTCTTTATGAGTGCTCTCGTTTTGTCGATATCTATAAGATTTACGATGATATCGCCAAAGAACGTCCTCTCACTCCGGAAGAACGCAAGGAGGCAAAATACTACAGCAAGTTTGCCGACGCATGCACACCCCTTGTCAAAGGTCTTGGCAGTGAGTACGCCAATCAGAATGCATATGACGCTATCCAGATTCACGGTGGATCCGGCTTCATGAAGGATTATGCATGCGAGCGTATATATCGCGACGCACGCATCACATCAATTTACGAGGGCACCACACAGCTCCAGGTTGTTGCCGCTATCCGCCACGTGACAACCGGTACTTACCTCAACCTCATCCGTACATATGAGGCACAGGAAATCGGACACACCTATAAGCCGTTGCGCGACGAACTCGCCCGACTTACCGCTACTTACGAGAAGTGTGTGAAGAAGGTGACCGAAGCCAATGACCCCGCATATCTCGATTTCATGGCTCGCCGTCTTGTAGAGATGGCCGGTAACATCATAATGAGCCACTTGCTCATACTTGATGCGTCTCGCAATGCTGATCTGTTTGATGCCAGCGCACGTGTTTACTTCAATCTTGCCCAAGCTGAAGTAAACAAGCATGCCGACTTCATCAACCGTTTCAATCCTGCCGAAACAACACTGTACAAGCAGGCATAAAGGATAATAATAAGGAGAATGAATGGAGCGCCAATGTGGATTTGGCGCTCCATTCCTTTTTTATTTTATATCATCAAAATTAATCCGCCATTTAGCCGTGAAGCTAAATGGCGGATTAATTTTGATTGCTTGTATATAACCTTTATTTTATTCCTGCGGCTTTGGCTTCGTTACGAGAGAAAGAGTAGGGGGCATCTGAGGGAGAAGTACCTCTTGTGGTATTGGGAGTAGCCGACTTCTTAATCTTGATAGTGGCGCCATTCTGCAGGTCGTCATGGTGCAGGAAAGTCGGGGAATATGGCTTGCCGTTTAGTACCACAGAGTCAACATACCATTCTTCAGGCGAGGATTCAATTACAGTCTTTTTGCCACCGGGCATTGTGAGGGTGGCTTTGCCGAATAGGGGAGTGCCGAGCACATACTCTCCGGTACCGGGAGTTACGGGGTAGAAACCGAGGGCTGAAAATACGTACCATGCGGATGTCTGGCCATTATCCTCGTCGCCGCAGTAGCCGTCGGGAGTGGGGGTATACATGCGGTTCATTACCTCACGCAGGCGTTTTTCAGCTTTCCATGGCTCACCGGCGTAGTTATATAGGTAAATCATATGCTGGATAGGCTGGTTGCCGTGGGCATAATTGCCCATGTTCATGACTGTCATCTCGCGAATCTCATGAATCGGGAATCCATAATAGCTGTCATCATATAGGGGAGCCACGTTGAATACAGAGTCGAGCATTTCCACGAATTTCTTACGTCCTCCCATCAGACCTATCAGGCCGTCCACATCGTGGAATACCGACCAGGTGTAGTGCCAGCTGTTGCCTTCTGTGAAAGCGTCGCCCCACTTGAGAGGGGAGAATGGGCTTTGGAATGTGCCGTCGGCATTGCGGCCACGCATAAGATTGCTTTCTTTGTCGAAAACATTGCGGTAGTTCATGGCACGCTTGGCATAAAGTTGCTGCTCTTTTTTCGGTCGGCCGAGAGCTTTTGCAAGTTCATATATACACCAGTCGTCATAAGCATATTCAAGTGTGCGGGCAACGTTTTCGTTGATTTCAACATCGTATGGAACATATCCAAGCCAGTTGTAATACTCGTGGCCGCGGCGACCGCTTGACGATACTGTAGGATGTACATTCTCGGTGCCTTTCACAATACCTTCCCACAAAGTGGCTGTGTCGCTGACTTTCACTCCGTTGAGATAGGCATCGGCCAGCACGGATGCCGAATTATTGCCGACCATGCAGTCGCGGTGACCGGGACTTGCCCATTCGGGGAAGAAGCCGCTTTCGCGATAATGGTTGAGCATTCCTTCCTGGATTTCTGAGTTGACCTCGGGATAGAAAAGATTCAATAAGGGGAATAGCGCACGGAATGTATCCCAGAGTCCGGTGTCGGTATACATGTATCCATCCTTTACCTCGCCGGTATGAGGGCTGTAATGAACGGGCTTGCCTGAAGCATCGAGTTCGTAAAATTTGCGTGGGAACAGGAGGCAACGGTAAAGACACGAGTAGAATGTGCGCATGTCAGTTTCCTTTCCGTCCTCGACACGGATTTTGCCGAGTTCAGTGTTCCATCTGTCTTTGCCTTTGGCTACAAGTATATCGAAACTGTCGTTCCCAAGTTCATTGAGGTTAAGTAATGCTTGTTCGGGCGATATGAATGATGACGCCACACGGGCATTCACAATCTCGCCTTTGGAAGTCTTGAAGCCAACTATAGCACCGGTGTGATTGCCTTCGGCGCTTGTTGCCCCTTTTGAAAGCACACTGTCGGTCACAGTGTAGAAATATTCAAAAGGCCGGTCGAACTCAACAACGAAATAGTTGCGGAAATTATCAGGTACACCTCCGCTATTGCGTGTCGTATATCCTGTGACACGGTGTTTCGACGCATCTATATTTATTGCTGAGCCGCGGTCAAAGGCATCAATAATCACATTTGCACTGTCCGTGGCAGGAAATGTGAACCGGAACATTGCAGCACGCTCAGTCGGTGTGACTTCAGCCACCACATCGTGGTCGGCCAGATATACCTTATAATAATGTGGCATAGCTGTTTCTCCTTTATGTGAGAACCAGCTTGCACGCTTTTCTTCGTCAAACACAGGAGTCCCGACTGTAGCCATCATGGAGAACTGACCATAATCGTTAATCCACGGACTTGGCTGATGGGTCTGCTTTATACCGCGGATTTTATGCGCGTCATATGTGTATGCCCATCCATCTCCCATCTTGCCTGTCTGGGGTGTCCAGAAGTTCATGCCCCAAGGCATAGCTACTGCCGGATATGTATTTCCTGTCGAGAGTTCAAAGCTCGACTGTGTGCCCATCAGCGTATTGACATACTGAGTGAGGTCGTCATTGGCCGTTGCTGTACAAGCAATAGTGGCGGCCATGGCAAAAAGTTTGATTCTATTCATCAGATTTGAGGTGATAATTGCATTCTGTAATAACTGTAGTGCAAAATTACAAAAATTTATTCATTGTCGGGGAATGACGCCGGAGTAGCTGACATCTCCATGTCTACAGTAGCTCCCGACATTATCTGCTCGTGAGTGATGAAAGTCTTGTCATAAGGCTTACCATCGATTTTTATCGAGCGGATATATATGTTTTCTTTGCTGACATCAGGAGCATTGACGGTAAATATTTTGCCGTTGTCAAGATGCAGCTGCATCTTTTTAAATAGCGGAGTTCCCAACTCATATATTCCATTTACGGGATTGACCGGATAGAAGCCCATTGCCGAGAATACAAACCAGGCCGACATCTGTCCGCAATCCTCATTGCCGCATAGACCTGCAGGTGTCGTATTGTAAAGCTGCTCCATTATTTCAGAAGCATATTTCTGGGTTAAATCGGGGCGTCCGACATTGTTGTACAGATACACTACATGATGGCTTGGTTCATTTCCATGAGCATATTGGCCTATCATTCCGGTGCTGAATATCGGGAGTGAGTCATTGGGCGAAGGATTGTAGGTCATCATGCTGTCGAGTTTTTCTTTAAAGCGGTCTTTCCCTCCGACAAGGTCAATGAGTCCGTCAATATCATGTTGTACCGACCAGAAATACTGCCATCCATTGCTCTCACAGATATCTTCAGTATAGTCATCGGGGTTGAAACCGTCAAGAAAATCTCCTTTAGAGTCGCGAGGCTGCATGAAAGATGTCGCAGGATTATATACGTTTACATAATTGCCGGATCGTCGGTAGAATTCGTCAGCGACATCCTTACGCCCCATATTTTCAGCCATAAGAGCTATACAGTAATCATCGAATGCATATTCAAGTGTTTTCGAAAGCGACCAATTCTCTTCTCCTTCGATATGGCCGGGGCTAGGCACATAGCCAAGGCGCTTATAGTCGCCTATCTGTCGGTATGAATCAAGATTGGCAGTGGCAATGCATGCGTCAAGAGCTTTTTCTGCGTAGTCATTATCGATAAGTCCTTTCATATATGCGTCGACTATCACAGGAACTGCATGATATCCAATCATCATATCAGTCTCCGAACCCTGGAAGTTCCATACAGGCAGGCGTCCGTTCTGTTCACCGAATTCTACAAGTGATTTTACAAAATCATGAGCGCGAACCGGCTGTAGATAAGTCATCAGAGGATGTGACGCCCTGAAAGTATCCCACAGTGAGAAAGTGCCGTAGTTAGTCCATCCCTCAGCCTGATGGTTGGCTTTGTCGGGACCACGATATGCACCATCGACATCGCCGTAGATAGTAGGAGCGAGCATTGAGTGGTAAAGAGCGGTATAGAATTTTACTTTGTCATCATCGCCTCCGTCAACGGTGATTTTTGACAAAGCTGAGTTCCATGTCTTACGGGCGTTTTCGCGATATTTGTCAAAATTGTCATCAGGGACCTCTGTGGTAAGATTGAGTGCCGCTCCTTCTGCTCCTGTACATGACAAGGAGGTGCTGACGGAAATCTGCTCCCCGGCTTCGGTCGAAAAATAGAACCATGCCACATCGCCGTTGCCTATCGTTTTCCCGTCTTTTATAATCGGAGTGCGGTCTATGCGCAGAGAATCCCACGGCTGTGAGAATCTGGACCGGAACCATAGCCGTTGGTCGCGGGCCCATCCGTCAGAGAACCGGTATCCTTCGATTGTTACCGAGTCAACAACAGAAATATGACTGTCTTGTGTAGCGTCCCAGTTCATTGCTTTGGCAAGATTCAGTATTACGGCGCCATCGCCTTTAGGGAATGTATAGCGCTGTATGCCACAACGCTCGGTTGCGGTAAGTTCTACATTGATGTCGTAATCGGTAAGGCGCACCTGATAATAACCTGCGTTGGCAGTCTCATCGTCGTGAGAGAAACGGGAGTGTACGCCGAGCGGTGCATCGGACTCACGCACCGGAAGCATAACAGGCAGGAATGAGATATCATATAAGTCGCCTGCGCCGGTACCTGACAGATGGGTGTGGCTGAATCCTGCGATGGTCGAGTCGGGATAGAAATATCCGGCAATACGATCCCACCCGGGTATACCGTTGTCAGGACTTAGCTGAACCATTCCAAATGGCATTTGAGCGCCGGGATAAGTATTTCCGGTGAAGTCGGTGCCGATAAGAGTATTGACATATTGTGTCAAATCTTGATTCTGACTGGCATCATTATGTCCTGCACAGGCCGGCAAAACGAGTGCCAGAGGCATTAGATGCAAAGTAGACATTTTCATAATCTCTAAGGATGGTTTAATAAAGTTTAGATGTATAATACACGATTGAAGGATGGGGGGATTGTGTCAAAAGAGACAGACTATTGGCTATATTATTTTTAAATCAAGTTTATCTGAAAATCCCCGTGCTCTCAGATACAATTCTGACCTATTAAAATATAAAACGAGGGAATTGGTCGATTTATTGCATTATGTTCATTTTATTCATACTGCCTGAGGCATTGCGATGAATCCCAATGAGCCCACAATGAGTTGTTGTGTCAAAAATTCCACCTATTACGGTATGTATTGCACCGACTATAGCGGAGTGTTATAGCTATATTTGCATATCCCATACTAAGATGTGTGGAATGTATAATCTTAAATCGACATTACAATAATCTTAGATCCATAAACTGCATGAAATTAAATCCAAGTTTCCTGTGTGCTTCCTCAATCGCACTGTTTGCCTCGTTTTCGGCAGATGCTGCGATAGAGGGGTCTTTTGATCCGGCTTCTGTCGTGGAGCAATGGAGCAATTCATCGACTTATCCAAAAGTGATTGACATCAACTTCAGCGATGAGAGCTGGCCTTCAACCTGGCAGAAAGAGACCGGACGTGACTGTCCGGAATGGGCCGACGGAGGATATGTCAACGCTGTACTAACCACTCCGGCCAATGGCGATGCCTCCGATGTAAGTTACCCGGTGTTGTTCCACAACTGTACTTTTGCGACCAAGAAGTCGTTTAACGGTAGAGCCGGAGTGACGGCCGCTTTTGCCCGACAGTACTATCTTGGCGATAAGTGCTCCGGCAACAGTTCATCGACATACAATAATTGGACGGTAAAAGGGCACACACATTATCTTGAAGATAACATTACCTATGATGACAAAGGCAAACCTAATTATGGAGAAGCCGGCTTTGTACAGATGTGCCGTAATGCAGCCATTAACGGCGAGTCGATGCACGGCTGGATGGAAATAGACCATATACCGTATGTCGACATAATCCAATGGTCATGGTCATCTACATCCTGGGGACGAGGTATCAAATGTGACTACAAGGTTGGCGACGGCGAATGGAAGCCACTTGTATGGATGGGATCAGAACGTCAGAAGAATGGCTGGACTGTATTCTCTGATCAGGGATACTTCATGGAGAATAAAATCGATGCTCATGATGTATCTATCCGCTGGCGTGTATGGGATGGCGAGATAAAGGGCAATCCCGTACAGAGCGATGTGTTTACCCATTATGCCGACCCGATGGCGGAGCGACAGGCACCACGTGTGCATAAAATCCAGATTTTCGGAACTGAAATTACCGCTTCTGATGCAGAATATGCGCGAGAGAATCCAATCGGGGATATCGGTACACCCTCCGACCTTGGCGACTACGGCTTTTCCGGAGACACACAGAAAAAACCGTCGCCCGATACTGATGCTGAGATTGTAACCTATACTGTCGGAGCAGCTGATACTGCTGATTACAGCAGTATACAAAGCGCAATAGATGCAATTCCGGCATATACACGTGGTATCATATATCTGCATCCGGGCATATATGAGGAGAATGTATATGCCGGCCGCAAGGGTGAGGAACCTAAATTTATCAGTATCATCGGCGAGGATCCGGCCACCACTATAATCACATCATCCACCAGCCGTGGCGGTAGCAATTCAGGCAACAGCTATCTGGATTGTGCCGCTCTCAATGTGTTTGTCGACCGATTCTATGCCGAGGGGATAACAATACGCAATACTTCGGGGAATGTCGGACAGGCAGAAGCACTTTATACAGCAGGTGATGCACATGTATTTAACAACTGTGTTATTTCCGGTTATCAGGATACATATAAAGCTAATGTCGGTAGCCGGGGCTATTTTGTCAACTGTGTAATTTCCGGTGCTACGGATTTTATTTACGACGGAGGCCTTGAATGGTTTGAGAATTGTGAGATACGATGCCTGAAAGGAGGAGGCTACATAACTGCTCCTGCTGAAACAGCGATGCCAATGACTAAACTCCTTTATCCGGAACTTAGTGCCGACCGTTTCTATCCCGGACTGTTTTTCCGTAATTGCCGCATAACATCCGAGAACGGAGTAGCAACCGGTGCATATACCCTCGGACGACCATGGAAGGATACCTGTGGCGCAATGTTTATAGGGTGTATCCTTGGCAATCATATCAGCCGCGCGGGATGGTCATCCTGGAACGGAACTGAAAACAATGCGTCACTGTATGAATATAAGAATATGACTGAGGACGGTACTTTTACGGATATCTCCGGTCGCGCGTCGTTCAGTCATCAGGCTACCGATAACGAAGTTGAGGCATATATGAATCCGGAATTCATGTTTGGCAAACTGTCAGATATAGAGTTCGACTACTCTTCGATACTTCGCGGCAGTGCTACTCCACGCAACTTTGATATAACCGACAAAGGCATATTCTGGGACGCAGATGAAAATGTGGCCGCATTCATCATATATAAGAATGGCAAGTTCTGCGGCATATCCGCCAAGCCGGAATTCACCGAAGGCATTGAGCCGGGCGCGTCATATGCCGTACGTTCCGTATCGCGACATGGCGTAATGTCATCTCCGGTCAATGCGTCTGAGGCCCGTTCGCTTCTGGCATTTCCATCAGCCGAGGGATTCGGCAAATATACCTCAGGCGGCAGAGGAGGTCGTGTCGTGACTGTTACATCTCTTGCCGATGACAATTCCGAGGGGACTCTGCGATGGGCGTTTGAGCAGCATAAAGGCGAACCAATCACTATCGTCTTCTCGGTCAGTGGAAATATCCAGCTGAACCGTGAATTGCGAGTTAGTCGCTCAGATTGGACTCTTGCCGGTCAGACAGCTCCCGGCGACGGAATACTTATAAGCCGCAATAAAGTCAACTTTGGTGGTTCCAGCAATTTTATTGTCCGAAATATGCGCTTCCGTATCGGACAGAAGAGTATCAGTGGAGATATTCTTGCGGAAAATGCTTGTGGTGCGGAAAACTGTTCCGACTTTATCTTCGACCATTGTGCTTTCGGATGGTCGGTTGAGGAAAATATGAACACAGCAGATGCTCATTTCCTTACAGTACAGCATTCGATTGTACATGAAGGCCTCTACAATGCCGGCCATTCGAAAGGTGCGCGTGGATATGGATGCCAGTGGGGAGGCTCTCCGGCAACATACCATCATAATCTGCTTGCCCACAACAACTCTCGTTCTCCGCGATTCAATGGCGCACGCGGAGAGGACTATGTAGTGTTTATGGAATATGTCAACAATGTGAATTATAACTATGGCTCCAGAGGAGGGTGCTACGGTGGAGAGAACACTGCTGCAATCACATCTTACAACGGGCTTAATTCCGCACATGAATGTAATTTCATAAACAATTATTACAAGCCGGGACCAAATTCGAGCAAGACGGAATTGTGGTTTGTCAATTCGAGCGGAGCAAGAGAGGGCGCTACCTCATGGGCTCCGGCAAAATGGTGGGTTGACGGCAATGTCGGCGAGGGATTTGCCAAAGCGACAGCCGACAACTGGAAGGCGATGAATACCGAACTTTATACCCTGGATCAGATACGCGCATCGGAACGTATAGTTCCGGCAACACCATATTATAAGTGGACACTCGCCGGTCCGGTCGGCACCTATGTGCCGGAGCGATATATGCTTAGCGGGTATATGTCGGGTGAGGAGGCTTACAATTATGTAGTAGAACATGCCGGTACTGTTAATCGTGACAAGGTAGAACAGCGGGTAGCCGAGGAGGCCCGCACCGGTAAGGCTACGTATGGAGGCTCACTTGGACGCACACGCGGTATTATCGACAAAGAGACGGATGCCGAAGGCTTCTATGAATACTCGATCGATTATATTGTGCCTGCTGATACTGATGGCGACGGTATGCCTGACGAATGGGAGAAGTCGGTAGGACTTGATATTAATGCCACTGATAACAATCGCATCAATTCCGACGGCTATACAGCTCTTGAAGTGTACCTTGCGTCATTAATGGGAGAGAGCATGTCGACTGACTTTTTAATGTCAGGAATAGAGAATGCTGTAGTTAGTGCCAAGATATCCTACGACCCGTCTACTTCTATTCTGACAGTAAGCCCGGATGCAATCGGAGCGACACTTTCAGTATACGCTCTTGATGGACGCATGATTTACAATCGGGTCGTAACCTCTTTAGAGTCGAGACTTCCGCTTCCATCCGGAATAAACCTACTGCATCTGCATGGTCGTAATATTGCGCCACGGATGCTTAAAATCTCACGCTGAGATACTCAAGACCTAAATTATAATATGCGGCAGTCCTTCAAAATTTGAGGGGCTGCTATTTTTTTTTGAATGTTTAGAACATTTTGTATAGATGAACTGTTTTACGATTAATACCAATATATCAAGGATTCAATGCCAATATTATAACATCTTTGCCCGATATGAAAGACGTAAAGACCACCTTACTCGATCGCCGATGCATTCGTCGCTATGAACGTGAAGATATACCGTCAGAAATGATGGGATTCATATATGATGCGATACGTAATACACCCACAAGCTATAATGGACAACAGTTCTCAGTCATAGATATTGATGACCAACCTACCAAGGAGAAGCTATACGAGCTTACGGGGCAGAAGCAGATAAAGACCTGTCGCCATTTTCTGCTTTTCTGTGCCGATTACAATAAAATATCACTGGTGGCTGAAGCCAAAGGCATTGACATGCCTGATTTCGCTCACACGGCAGACGGTGTGATAGTAGGTATTGTAGATGCTACGCTTGCCATGATGAGCGCACTTACGGCGGCAGAGTCGGAAGGACTTGGAACATGTCCTATCGGATATGCGCGTACTGCGGCTCCGGAGGCTATCGCTCGCCTTATGAAGTTGCCGCCCAAAGTATTTGTGGTATGCGGGCTTGCAATCGGTATCCCACGCGAAATGCCGGATCTTAAGCCGAAGCAGAGTGCGGATCTTGTCGTCTATCACAATACATACCGTCAGGATAATCTTGTGCCCGAACTTTTGCAATACGATCAGCAGATTCGCGAGTACAATGCGACTCGTGCCGGTACAAAGAGCAATAATGACTGGGTATCCCATATAATATCCTACTATAAGGAAGCGATGGACTATCATACCCTTGACGCACTTCGTCGCCGCGGATTTGACATGTGCCGTTGAGGAAAATGTTGCCTTTAAAATTAAACTAAATATTTGGGAAGGCTTGCAACATATAATATCCAAATTGCGATTCCGACTTTTGTAGTTGTTATCGCATTTTTATTTTCAGGATGCAGTCTCATATATGAGCATGATGAATGTCCCGTAGCTTCGTATAATGGAAATTTCCATATTGATGTCAACTGGGAATATGCTCCGGATGCTATGCCTGAGGGAATGGCATATATGTTCTTCCCGATAGAAGGCGATGATGTATGGCGATTCGATATTCCGGGCAGGAATGGCGGAGATATTGAGATTCGCGATGATGATTATAGAGTAGTATGTATGAATGATGATACCTCCGGCATCCTTTTTAAGGACGAAGACAGTTTTTATTTTACATGCTACTGCCGCACAGGTGGCCTTTATGATGGTCTCGGAGGTACTCTTGATAATCCAATAGGCCCGGCTGTCGCCGATAATGGAGAATCCGTTGAAGTATGCCCTGACATGATGTGGTGTGGCTCGGTGTGGGAGATGGATTTGAATGCGTTGGGTGAGTGGATTACATACAATGAAGGTGAAGATAATGTGTTACAGGATATCCGGGGAATTACATTGTACCCTCGGCCTGCTGTGGCAAATTATCGGTTTATCATTGAAAATGTATCCAATCTCTCCGGAGTGAAGAGGCTGTGTGCGTCTATAAGCGGTATGGCATCAGAGATGTGCCCGGCAACTTTGATGTGTGGCTCCAGATGCGCTACATTGCCATTGAAAGCCGATGCGGCTGGCGATGATTGTATTGAAGGCCGTTTTTTGACTTTCGGGCTGCCAAAAAGTCCTGAGTCTGCCAATATATTGACTTTATATGTGTGGCTTACTGACGGAAAGAAATTACGATACGATTTTGATGTCACTAAGCAGGCTCGCAATGCAAAGGATCCGATGAATGTCAGTCTTATTGTCGGAGGCATTGAGCTTCCGCCTTCAGACCCTGTTGGTGGAGAAGGTGGACTTGATGTAAGCATAGATGGATGGATTACTGAAATAATCGACATACAATCATGAATATATACTCTCTTGTCTTAAAAACTTATTGGTTTGAAGCAGTGTTATAATCTATATAATGAGAATATACGAATCTTTAAGGTTTGAATTATGAAAACAAAGTCTCTTTTAGCTCTTGCTTTTGTATCTTCGGTAGCATTTATATCATGCTCTGATGACGGGTCTGGTATAAATGTTCCTGATGATAGCCGTGAGAATGCGATTGCATTCAATGTCATGGTTCCGAAAGCTCCCCGCGCGGCTTCGACCACAACTGCGACTATAAAAGAATTTTATGTATATGCCTTTACTGCAGGTAAACCATATATGGAGCGCGTTGTGGTAAGACGCAACGGTTCATCGTGGACTTATACTCCTACTATGTATTGGCCTGATACTCCGGTCAATTTCTATGCTTATAGTCCTAATATAACCAATTCTCCAAATGTCGGAGACGATGCAATCGGAGATATACCCGATTATACATGCGACGGGCAGACTGATTTGCTATATGCCGTAAATATAGGAGAGACGTCAAAAGCATCTCCCGTCAATATTAATTTCCGGCATGCGCTGTCCAAGGCCAGCATCATGCTGAGCAGTTCGAATGAGGCTATCAGAGTCAATGTGCGTCATGTTGTACTTCATGGTCTTAATCATACCGGTACATTCTACTACCCGGATGCCACTACTTCACAGTCAATGCACCAGAATGTAGGACATTGGGAAGACTTGAAACTCAGGTCTCCACTCATGATATTTTATGCAATTGGTGAGGAAGATTTTGTAAACCTGACAACCACTCCTGTTGATATCACAGAGAACAATCTCAATATGAGTTTCTTTCTCCCGCAACCTCTGACCAAACTTGAATTTGACGGTTCAAACTACACCGGGAGCTATATAGAAGTAGACTGTGAGATTTTCGATGTTGCCTCCGGTGCCAGAATATGGCCGACTGCATCAACTCCACCTTCACAGTTGGTCGATGAGAGTCCGGCCGGACGTCTGATATTCCCGATGACCTCCTCGGCAGTATCGGACTGGAAGATAGGTCATGCATACATATATAATATAAAGATTGATAATCCTACGGTTCTCCAGCCTATCGATTTTAATGTGACGGTCGACGACTTTACTTTGGAGAATTAATGTAAAGGATAAATCCCGATAGCGGATTGATATATTTGTACTGCCGCCAAAGAGTTCTGAATAGATACTCTCTTTGGCGGCAGTACTGTTGTGAGGTGTAATTTATTATTAAGCAGATTCTAAAGTATAGACAAATTCAAAAAAGTTGTTACGGTTAGGATAGGCTTGCCTGTGAGGGCGAGCCTGTCTTTTTTGTATTTATCAAGTTGTTTTGAGAAAAATTGCTATATTCGCAGAAAAATTGAGAAGCGCTTTAAGCTGTCATCAATACATCTACAGATATTCGTAGTGCTATAATTTGATTATGAATGATATGAACAAAGATAAACTCCCTGTGATTCTGGTGTCTAATGACGATGGAATCAATGCACCCGGTATACACCGACTGATTGACTATATTGCAGGACGAGGACGAATCATAGCCGTAGCACCCGATGGTCCCCGTAGTGGGCAGTCATCGGCTCTTACGGTAAATTCGCCGTTGCGCATCACTCGTCTGCCGGATTATAATGGTGCGGAGATGTACAGTGTCAATGGCACACCGGTTGACTGTGTCAAACTTGCCGTACATGTAGTGCTTAAAGATATGCATCCCGACATGCTGTTGGCTGGTATAAATCACGGTTCTAATTCAGCGATAAACGCATTGTATTCCGGCACTATGGGTGCTGTATTCGAAGGGTGTTTGTTGGGAGCCGACGCAATTGGCTTCTCCTACCATAGTCATGATGAGAATGCATCACTTGCAGCATGTGCGCCTGTCGTCGAGGAGGTTGTAAGTCGTGTGATGGAAAAAGGCTTGCCAAAAGGCGTATGTCTGAATGTGAATATTCCAAAATGTGACAAAGTCGCCGGAATAAAGACTGCACGTGCAGCCGAAGGATACTGGACTGAGGAATATGCTGAGTACACCGACCCTCATAATCGACCATACTACTGGCTCACAGGTCGTTTCCACAACGCAGAACCGGATGCTCGTGACACTGACCTTTATTGGACTGACCGTGGATATGCCTCAATCGTGCCATGTCGGCCTGACCAGACCGCATACACCGATATATCTGCTATAAAGTCGCTTTTTTAGGATTGACCGAATCTGTCGTTTATGCAAATTAACCGAAAGGTGAGTGCTATATTAATAATTTGAGTAACTTTGTACCAGTATGGACTCTTCTACTCTAAAATCACATTCGCCATATAAGCGTGGTGCTGACTGGGGTGCCTGGTTTGGCATTTACCTGTCGGTTCTGTTTTTTGTTACGTCATATTCGGTAAGCAGTCCTGTCTGCGCCTTGATAGGACTGCTTATGATTATTGGAGTGCCTCCATGTATATACTTCATGTTGCGTAAAAGCTATGTGTCTGACAACGGCACTACCATTTTTTCATCTCTATGGATGGAAGGTATCTCGATATTCTTTTTTGGCGGCTTGATTGCCTCGATTGTGGCAATGATATATATGCGTTGGATTGACCCTACTTTTTTTGACAGCAGAATTGACACTCTTATCGACATGTATTCATCCATGGATATGCAGCAGGCGCAGGATGCCGCTGATATGCTTACCGCAGCCCGCGACCAAAAGCTCTTGCCTAAGCCAATTGAACTCACTGTCGATATGTTGTGGCTGATTGTATTTTCCGGTTCGATTCTATCCATGTTGATATCATGGTTGGTTCAGTTGACAAAAGTGGCTCCAAGAGTTCATAACCAAAAGAAATAAATTTAATATAATAAAGTCTATGGACATATCTGTCGTAGTACCTCTATATAACGAAGCCGAATCCCTTCCTGAACTTGAGGCGTGGATTGACCGAGTTATGAAAAACAACGGTTTCTCCTATGAAATACTTTTCATTAACGATGGGTCGACCGATGATTCATGGGATGTAATCACTGGACTCTCCCAAAAGAATCCGTCAGTCCGTGGAGTATGTTTCCGCCGCAACTATGGTAAGTCGCCTGCATTAAATACCGGATTTGCCCGTGCTAAAGGAGATGTCGTGATTACTATGGATGCGGATCTTCAGGACAGCCCGGATGAAATACCGGAACTATATCGTATGATAACCGAGGAGGGCTATGACCTTGTCAGTGGGTGGAAGCAGAAACGCTATGATCCTCTGTCAAAGACAATACCTACCAAGTTGTTCAATGCCACCGCACGCAAGGTAAGTGGCATTCACAATCTGCATGATTTCAACTGCGGGCTCAAAGCATACCGCTCAAAAGTGGTTAAGCATATTGAGGTATATGGCGACATGCATCGCTATATACCGTATCTTGCGAAGAATGCCGGGTTTGGCAAAATCGGAGAAAAGGTAGTTCATCATCAGGCCCGCAAATATGGTTCTTCAAAGTTTGGACTTGACCGTTTCGTAAATGGATATCTTGACCTTGCCACATTATGGTTTACATCAAAGTTTGGCGTTAAGCCGATGCACTTTTTTGGATTGCTTGGCTCACTGATGTTTTTGCTCGGCTTTATAGCTGTGGCTGTTGTGGGTTTCTCCAAACTTTACAATATGCATCATGGACTTGATTATCGCCTGGTAACTGATTCGCCATACTTTTATCTCGCTCTTACGTTAATGATACTCGGTTCTCAGCTTTTCCTCGCAGGATTCATAGGTGAGCTTGTCGTAAGAAATTCTCCCGGACGGAATCATTATGAGATAGAGGAAGAAATAGTACGATAAAAAAATAATAACCAATAAAATATTAGAATATGTATCCTCAATTATATAATCTGGTTAAGCAGCGTTACAGCTGCCGCCAGTATCTTGACAAACCGGTAGGTCGCGACTTGATTGCCGCTGTCCTTGATACGGCGCGTCTCGCACCTTCCGCATGTAATCGTCAGCCTTGGGAATTCCTTGTGATTGACACAGACCCTTTGCGTGGAAAAGTAATAGAAAGTTATGGCCGCGACTGGGTAAAGAATGTTCCTGTGTTTATTGTAGCTTTAGGACGGCACGACGAGGCCTGGAAGCGACCTACAGATGGTAAAGACCATACCGATATTGATGTAGCCATTGCTGTAGAACACATGTGTCTCGCCGCAACATCAATGAATCTTGGCACATGTTGGATTTGCAACTTCGACGCGGCTCGTCTGACTGCGGATCTTGGACTGCCTGAAGGGATTGAGCCGATTGCGATAATTCCGCTGGGTTATCCTGACCCTACAGCTTCATTGCCTATGAAAAATCGCAAGCCTTTTGATCAGGTAGTAAAATGGGGTGTTTATTGAAATATAAGGCAATAGTAATATTTGCTGCATGTTCAGGCATATCTCTGCTATCGGGGTGTAACTCTTCCGGATGTACTGACAACAAGAGTTCCATCCCGTTGGCCGGATTTTATTCGTATACGACTCTGTCTCCGATATCCGTAAACAAGATATCGTTGGGGGGCGTAGACGCACCCGACGATTCCTTGATTATCAATAATGCGTCGGCATCGGAGGTGTATCTGCCATTTCGTGCCGAACATGATGAGACTCAGTTTTATATACATTATCATTCCAGAGGTATTGATGATTCCGCATTCAATGATACCTTGACATTCCGATATAACCGTCTCCCATATTTCGCATCCGAAGAATGCGGTGCAATGTATAAGTATGAGGTCAAGGAATTCTCATCTACTTATCATCTCATTGACTCAATCGCACTGCTTGATGTGAATATTACCAACACCGACAGAGAGACAATAAGAATATTCTTCCGAACATATACCGAGCCGCCGGAGGAAGATACCGATGACTCCGAAAACACGGACGATTCTGTCGATTCAGCAAATAGAAATATGCTATGAGCAGTATACGCCACATATTGATACTTGTGTGTGCCATGTTCGCCGTAACGACCATGGCACAACGTCGTATCACGCCTGTAGCCAATCCTGAGAATAAACGCCCGGAGACTGAGACTCCTGTGGTAAAAGAAGTAAAACCGGGTGAGACACCTGTACGACCGGCCAGTGTGATTGAAACGCATGACATGGAGGGCCGTGTGGTTCTTGTCGATACCATATCCGGAGTGGAATATCACGACACCATTACCGTGAAAGCTCCTCCTACGGTTTATCCCCGGTTTGCAGCCGTATCTGTCGGAGTAAATGCCTGGGATGCTCTTGCACGTCTTGCCGGTCAACAATATGGAGTAGGGGGTGTATGGGCCGAACTCAGTATACACAATTGGTTTAAACCAATTGTGGAATTTGGTCTCGGTATGGCCGACTATATGCCGAAGGACGAGAGTTATCGTTATAAATCAGGCATGGCTCCATACTTTAAAATCGGGCTTAACTACAATTTCCTATATAACTCGACTCCCGATTATTCAGTATATCTTGGCCTTCGTTATGGAATATCTTCGTTTAGCTATAGAATTGAGGATGTCACTGCGGTAAACGGCTATTGGGACGAATCAACCACATTGAGCGTTCCTTCTCAGCATGCCACAGCGGGCTATTTTGAATTTCTTTTTGGATTACGTGTCCAGATATGGCGTAATATATCCCTTGGATGGGAATTGCGTGTACACAAATTATTGCATCAGGGTACACATCTTTATGGAGATCCATGGTACATACCAGGATTTGGAACAGATGGGTCACTTTTTTCTGGAGCATTCTCTGTGAGCTATACTTTGCCGTTTCAACGCACATCAAAGAAATCCACCATATCTGAGATGGAAAATTAAAGTATACGATGGCAAAATGTTGGAATTATGCTTAAGATTTTATACTTTTGCATATAATGTCTTGAAATGAATAGAAAAATAACAATATAAACAATAGCAAATGATGGAACATATCTCAGACCGTGTAAATGCGTTGGCTCCTTCACAGACCCTTGCCATGTCGCAGAAAAGTCAGGAACTGAAGGCCCGGGGCGTGGATGTTATCAATCTCTCTGTTGGAGAACCCGATTTTAACACACCTAACCATATCAAGACTGCCGCTGTCAAGGCTATTGACAACAATTTCTCTTTCTATACTCCGGTTCCCGGATATATGTCATTGCGTAAGGCAATATCTGAAACTCTTAAGAAAGAGAATGGCATTGACTTTGCTCCGGAACAGATTGTTGTCAGTGGCGGAGCAAAACAGTCGTTATGCAACGTAGTGCTCGCAGTAGTAAATCCTGGCGACGAGGTGGTGATTCCTACTCCTGCATGGGTAAGCTATGTAGAGATGGTAAATCTCGCCGGAGGAAAGAGCGTAGAGGTTCCTGCTACTATTGAGAATGATTTTAAGATTACTCCGGAGCAGTTGCGTTCAGCGTTAACTCCGCGCACACGCCTTATAATGTTCAACTCGCCAAGCAATCCTACCGGAAGCGTGTATAGCCGCGAGGAGCTTCAGGCTCTTGTTGATGTGCTTGCCGATTATCCTGATGTGTTGGTGCTGTCGGATGAGATTTACGAACACATCAACTTTACAGGCTCCTTTACTTCCATGGCTTCATTTGAAGCTATTGCCGACCGTACTGCTATTGTCAACGGTGTGTCAAAAGCATATGCTATGACCGGATGGCGTATCGGATTCCTTGCCGCTCCGCTGTGGCTTGCGAAGGCTACCTCCAAACTGCAAAGCCAGTACACTTCAGGAGCATGTTCTATAGCCCAGAAAGCTGCTGAGGCTGCCTATACCGGACCACAGGAGTGTGTTGAGGATATGCGCAAGGCGTTTGAGCGTCGTCGCGACCTCATTGTCGGACTTGCGCGTACAATCCCGGGGTGGAAAGTCAACGAACCTCAGGGCGCATTCTATCTTTTTCCGGAAGTCTCAAGATATTTTGGCAAACGCAATGGTGATTATGTCATAAATAACGATTCGGATTTGGCCATGTATCTGCTTCAGGAAGCACACGTGGCAACTGTTGCCGGATCTGCGTTCTGTGCTCCGGGGTATATCCGTATGAGCTATGCCACATCCGACGACAATATCCGTGAAGCTATGGAGCGCATAAAAAGCGCACTTGCTCTTCTCGTATAAACAGATTGTCTGCAAGTATAAATCTCGCAGCTGCAATCAACATATCCATTACCTAACTGAGAATAAGTTTATAACAATGTCAGAATCCACCTCGGTAGTTATCATACCTACTTATAATGAGTGTGAGAATGCCGCCGCCATCATAGAGGCTGTACTTTCACTGGCGACTCCGATGGATGTCCTTGTAGTTGATGACGGCTCGCCTGACGGCACTGCCGCCATTGTGAAGAGCAAACAGACCGAGCATCCGGGACGCATTCACTTAATTGAGCGTTCCGGCAAACTCGGACTCGGCACCGCGTATATAACCGGATTTCGCTGGGCTCTTGAACATGGTTATGAATATATATTTGAGATGGATGCGGACTTCTCGCATAATCCTCTTGACTTGGAGAAACTGTATTCTGCATGCGCTAATGGTGCGGATGTTGCGGTAGGGTCGAGATATGTCACCGGGGTGAATGTAGTGAACTGGCCGATGAGCCGTGTTCTTATGTCATATTTTGCATCAAAATATGTCCGATTGATTACCGGTATGCCGGTACATGACACTACTGCCGGATTTGTATGCTATCGGAGACGTGTTCTTGAGGCTATGGAGCTTGACAAAATACGCTTTAAGGGCTATGCGTTTCAGATTGAGATGAAGTTCACCGCCCGGCAGTTGGGTTTCCGTATCGAAGAAGTGCCTATAATTTTTGTCAATCGGGTGCTGGGAACAAGCAAGATGAGTTCGGGAATATTCTCGGAGGCTATGTTTGGTGTGATACGCTTGAAGATTGACAGTTGGTTTAGAAAATATCCGGGAAAATGAACAGTACAATAATATATAACGGGACTATCATAAACGAAGGCCATAGTTTCAAGGGATATCTGATTTTTGATGACCGTGGAATAATACGTAGGGTCTGTCATGGTACACCTGCCAATGAAATTATAGCAAACTGTACCGATTCATTTGATGCCGGCGGATGTATTGTAATTCCCGGCGTTATCGATGACCAGGTTCATTTCCGTGACCCGGGGCTGACACATAAGGGTGATATCGCTACTGAATCGCAGGCTGCCGCCGCCGGAGGTGTCACTTCATTCATGGATATGCCCAACACTAAACCTCCGACAGTAACGACCGATGCATTACGAAGCAAGCTGATGCGAGGTAGGGAAGTGTCTGCGGTGAACTATGCTTTTTTCATAGGAGCCACAAACGACAATCTGGACACTCTTCTGAAAACCGATTTCACAAGATGTCCGGGTGTGAAACTGTTTCTCGGATCTTCTACGGGAAATATGCTTGTTGACAACGAGAAGGCTTTAAATAGAATTTTCGCGCGTGTACCGGCTGTTATTGCCGTACACTCAGAGGATGAAGCCACCATATGTGCTAACCGTGAACGTATTTCTGCCGAGTATCCGGATGGAGTCCATATTGCTCTTCATCCGGAAATCCGCTCTCGGGAGGCTTGTATACTCAGTACCGGGAAAGCTATTAGACGGGCTCGTAAGTATGGTAGCCGCCTGCATGTGCTGCATGTGAGTACTGCGGAGGAAGCTGCGATGTTTTCAAATCGTCCATTGGCGGATAAGCGTATTACGGCAGAGGTTTCGGTGCATCATCTTTGGTTCTGTGACCGGGATTACGAACGTCTTGGCGCTCGGATAAAGATGAATCCGGCCATCAAGACGTCGGCGGACCGTGATGCACTGCGCAAGGCGTTGTCCGACGGGCGTATCGACATTGTGGCCACTGACCATGCTCCACATTTGCTTGTGGAAAAAGAAGGCGACGCCCTTACAGCAACTTCAGGTGCACCAATGGTGCAGTTTTCTCTCCCGGTGATGCTTGAGATGGCAGATATGGGTATATTCACACGCGAGCTTGTTGTAGAAAAAATGTGCCATGCTCCCGCGCGTCTGTTCGGTATACGACGTCGTGGTTTTTTGCGCAAGGGATTTGCGGCCGATATAGCGGTAGTGCGTACCGGCACATCCTATACCGTGACCGATGATATGGCGCTCAGCCGATGTGGATGGACTCCGCTTGCCGGAACTACTCTCCATAATCAGGTGATTGCAACATGGGTTGACGGTAAACCTGTTTGGCGGGACGGAAAGATACTTGCAGAGACCCGAGGTCAGGCCATACGTTTTGAATTGCGCAAAACAAGATAATTAATACACACTATAATAGACCATCATGTTAGAAAAAGCTGATGTAAAGACCATTGATAAGGTGGTAGTAAGATTTTCCGGTGATTCTGGCGACGGTATGCAGCTTGCCGGAAACATTTTTACAAATGTATCGGCTGGTGTCGGTAATCAGGTGTCGACATTCCCTGACTATCCTGCCGAAGTACGCGCTCCTCAAGGGTCGCTCAGTGGCGTATCCGGGTTTCAGGTAAACCTTGGTATCGGAGTGCATACGCCCGGCGACAAGGCCGACGTCCTTATTGCAATGAATCCTGCCGCATTGAAGCAGAATGTCAAGCATCTTAAAAAGGGAGGCGTGGCAATTGTCGACATTGATTCTTTCAAGGAGAGTGACCTGAAGAAAGCTAAATTTGAGACATCTGATCCGTACACCGAACTGGACCTTAAGGTCGAGGTGGTCGAAGTGCCCGTTACGTCAATGACTAAAGCTGCGCTTGCAGATTCCGGACTTGACAATAAATCGGTACTTAAATGCAGAAACATATTTGCCCTTGGTCTCGTATGCTGGCTTTTCGATCGTCCGCTTGATGCTGCAATCCATCATCTTCACAACAAGTTTGCCAAGAAACCGGCGGTGTTTGAGGCGAATGCGAAAGTAATACGTGCCGGATATGACTATGGAGCGAATATCCATGCCGGAGTGTCTACCTACCGCATTGAGTCAGAGGCTGTGCGCCCGGGAGTATATACCGATATCAATGGCAACACGGCTGTTGCCTGGGGCTTGATTCTGGCTTCTGAAAAAGCCGGCCGTCCTCTGTTCCTCGGAAGTTACCCTATAACTCCGGCTACTGATATCCTTCATGAGTTGGCCAAGCGCCGCGACCTGGGAGTCAAAGCTATACAGATGGAGGATGAGATTGGTGGCGTTTGTGCTGCTATCGGTGCTTCATTTGCCGGGAATATCGGTGTCACCTCGACATCCGGCCCCGGTCTGGCATTGAAGAGTGAGGGTATCGGATTGGCTGTTATGGCAGAATTGCCTCTTGTTATTATAGATGTGCAGCGTGGCGGTCCCTCTACCGGTCTTCCGACAAAGACCGAACAGACCGACCTCATGCAGGCCCTTTATGGCCGCAACGGTGAGTCTCCTGTTGTTGTCGTGGCACCGGCTTCTCCTACCGATTGCTTTACTATGGCTTTTGAGGCTGCGAGGATAGCCATTGAGCATATGACTCCCGTAATACTGCTTTCGGATGCATTCATCGGCAATGGCTCGAGCGCTTGGCGTGTACCCGATGCAGAAGATTTCCCCAGGATTAATCCCCGGTATGTTCCTGACGGACTGCGTGAATCGTGGAGACCATATCTTCGCGACGAAGACACTTTGGCACGTTATTGGGCTATCCCGGGCACCGAGGGTCTGGCCCATCGTCTCGGAGGTTTGGAAAAAGACTATAACACAGGAGCATTGTCCATCGACCCTGTAAACCATGAAAAGATGGTATATGCCCGCCGCGAAAAGGTAGAGCGCGTCGCTGACGATATCCCTGAACTTGAAGTAATCGGATGTGGCGACGCCGACACCTTGTTAATCGGGTGGGGTGGTACTTACGGCCATCTGCGCACTGCCGCCGAGGAACTCGTAAAGGAGGGTTGTAAGATTGATTTTGCCCACTTCCGCTATATCAATCCCCTCCCGCGCAATACACATGAGGTGCTTTCGCGATACAAAACAGTAATATGTGCCGAACTCAATACCGGTCAGTTTGCCGATTTCCTCCAGAGCCGTAATCCAGGGCTTCAGATTAAACGCATAAACAAGATTCAGGGTCAGCCGTTCTTGATTAGCGAGGTCGTAGCCGGTGTAAAGGAAATTCTCGCCAAATAGTCCCTTAATTTAAAAAGACTTTAGTAACAATGGATACAAAGCAATATACTCCCGCCGACTACAAGAGCGACCAGCCGGTACGCTGGTGTCCCGGTTGTGGCGACCATGCTATTCTCAATGTCCTCCATAAGGCCATGGCCGAGATTGGAGTTGCGCCGCATATGACAGCTGTAATATCCGGTATCGGATGCAGCTCCCGCCTGCCGTACTATATGAATACCTATGGATTCCACACTATCCATGGGCGAGCCGCGGCAATTGCTACCGGATTCAAGGTAGCCAATCCCGATATGACGGTGTGGCAGATATCCGGTGATGGCGACGGCCTTGCCATAGGTGGCAACCACTTCATCCACGCCGTGCGCCGCAATGTCGATATAAATCTACTGTTGCTCAACAACAAGATTTATGGATTGACAAAGGGACAGTACTCTCCCACATCCGACCGTGGATTTGTGAGCAAATCTTCGCCTTACGGCACAACGGAGGATCCATTCATCCCGGCCGAACTCGTGTTTGGAGCGCGAGGCACATTCTTCGCCCGGTCTATCGATGTAGAACTTGCCACCTCGCAGGAAGTAATGGTTGCCGCCGGACGCCACCGTGGCACCTCGGTCGTCGAGTTGCTTCAGAACTGTGTGATATTCAACAACGGCATCCACAATCATATCACCGACAGAGAATATCGAGCCGACCGCACTATCCATCTGCGCCATGGCGAGAAAATGCTTTTTGGCAAGGAGATGAACCGCGGACTTGTGCGTGATGGATTCTATCTGAAAGCCGTCGAACTTGGCAAAGACGGCTACACTATCGACGATGTGCTTGTGCACGACGCACATACACAGTCAAACTTCCTCCACCAGCAGCTTGCCATGATGGATGGACAGGAGCTACCGCTCGCCATCGGTGTAATCAGGGATGTCGACTCTCCGGTCTACAATGAAGAGATTGACGCTCAGATTGCCGACGTTCGGGCAAAGAAAGGATTTGATACGCTCCGTTCGATGATTCTCGCAGGCGAGCATTGGACGGTAGAATAATAATCGGTACACGATATTTATCCAAGGCTACAGATTGCAGCTTAACCGCAGGCAATCTGTAGCCTTTGGTATTCAAGCTATTATACTTATCTCGGCTATAAATATGCCATTAAATTTGACTGAATCGCATATTTGGCTTAACTTTGCAGAAAAGAATCGGCCTTTATCCGGCAAATGCAGCAGAGGTATTTCTGATATTATGCTTTGATTCTATGTGTGTTATCTGTGATTACACGCTCATCCATCATTATTACACCAGTCACCCCACTCAATTCCGTACGGTTTGTGGGGGAGAGAAAGAATTGCCGCTAAATCAAGCGGTTTAATTTTTTATGTACCCTCCTGTCACAACAGCAGAGCAAATCTCGGTCGACAATCTCGAACGATATGTCGAAGAAAATTATTCCGAAAAGTCTCAAAAGTTGTATCTTGCTGTATTAAAGCAGGTTAGAACACATGGGGGGGGGTATTTGACACCTTCTGAAATTGATGGAAAATACATTGCAGGATTCCGGACACACCTATCCGACCGACTTTCTCCAGGAAGCATATCCCAATATCTGCGCAGTCTGCGCTCGCTCCTCAACTCCTATCTCGGGCCGGAATACCGACCGGCGATAAAAGAAGCGTTTGCCGGCATCGGCTCCAAAAATGAGAGCGACACACGCCACATCACCCCCGCCGACTTCCGCAAGATCAAGGACACAACAGCACTGTCCACCTATCCGGCGCTTGAAAAAGCACGACGAATATTCATTCTCAGCACACTGCTGGGCGGGATCGACATAGAAGAGCTCCCTGCGGCACTTAGTGCTATCGAGACGAACGGTCGCTCCACATTGCGCACCGGAGTCTCAATAAGTGTACCGTCACAGGCACTGTCCGTGATACGGCATTTCAAGGAAGAGTTCGGAGTAAGCATTTCCCAATGCCTCTCGACTCTTGCCGATGACAGCTACCCGAAATGTCTCGATGCCATTGGTGCGACACTCTCACTGCGCCACCCCCTCCTCCCAAAATCATCGGCTGATGTATGGGTAGCATTGGCCCGCACCGACGGAGTCCCGGCCACGGTAATAGCCTCGGCTGTCAACAACAGCGACGTTGCCATCCTGCGCTATTCCGAAGCCGACGAGTCAATCTCCGCCGACGATATTCAGGAGGTATACTATGCCGTTGCCGACACCATCGAAAGTTCCACAAACCACTGGTATGGAGCGCGATGCTTCACCACCGCTCCCTCAGAAATAAAAGAGCGCCTGCTCTATGCCAAGACAAAACTCGGCATAGAGCCCGACGACGTATACATCCCCTTCAGCGGAGACTCAGCCGTCACTGAAGGCTGCGACAAGGTGATGCAGCCGATGCTCTTTTTCCGCGCCACCGCCACCCGTGCGCGAGACATAAAGCGCCATCTCGGCAGCCACGCATACGTCTATTCATACCGCACCGGCGAGAAAAGCCCCGCCATCATCTCCGACACCGAGATGATGACATTCATGCTCCTTGCCCGAGTCGGCGCCGACACCATAAAACTGTACTTCCCAAAGGCTGGCGACAATCCTCCCGGACTGGAAATCAACGATACGGTAATAATCACCGACGGAAATTTCTCAGGACATGTAGGCATAATCGAAAAAGCCGGGAGCGACAGTTTCCGAGTCATAGTACGCATAACCGGCATCAGCGCGGTAGTCACCGCCGAAGTGCCAAAGAAATTCCTCCGTGGAGTGGGGGACAATGCCTGAACAGCCATGGCCACCACTCCGCATACCGATATAAACTCAGGACGTGCCTGTGCCAATGGAGCTACACCGAGCCCTGAATCCGGCAACCGCATCCTGCCTACATCTGTTGTCTGCCCGCCTATAGACGCATCTACCGCCACATGGGCCGAGCTCGATGCACGCTACCGCACACTCCTCTCCACATACGGCGACGGCACATACCCTCCGGCAGACGAACGCGACTGCCTCACCGCCATATTTGCCATACTGCGCCAGCGCTCCGCAACAACCACTGACCCAGCCGAAGCCGCACACTGCTGCGCCACAATGCTCGACATCCTCTCCCGCGCATTCCTCCTCCGTCCCGATCTCTCCCGCTACCCCTACCTAGGCGCCCGCGCCCACATCGACCGACTCCAACGCACATTCCGACACATCTGATGAGAACAAACGACAAAAAAAGAGGGATGATTCACTGGTGGCATCTCGTATACATAATTGGGATACTCCTTACGATACTCTTCTGCGTCATAATCTGTCTGAGCAAAGAGAGCGTGAGCGATGCGGCGATGGACAACGTCTCGTTTGCCTCCGCCATCGTTTCCATAGTTCTCGCCGTAGTATCGATTGTAGTATCTCTATATGCCACATTCAGCACCTCGGCCAACCTTGGCTCCATGCAGGATGTAGCCCACGGCATCAAACGAAGCCTCAGCAAACTCAAATCACTCAAAAATGTGGCCGACGACAGCAACCGACGCATTCAGGAATTGACATCAAAGATGCTTGAGAAGGCTACCCCCGAAGAGGTGTTGCAAAAACAAGCCATAGAGCAGATTGAAGCAGAAGAAGCCGCCGAATCAGAGAATGAAAAAGGGAGTGCCTCCAATGATGACACACCATCTGAGGATGATAAAACCACGGAATCTTCCGATACGGCAAAAGGCACATCGCCCGACGGTACCACTCAAAGACAGACCATTACACGACATGAAATCAGCGAGATAGAGGCAAAAGCCATCGAGAAAGTGCGCGACATGCTTGGGCTTGGCGACATTATGCGCGACTATAAGCTCAGTGTCAATGATATGACACTGATGTTCGACGCAGTGTCTGAGTCACCATTAGGCAAATATACCTTTATAGAAGTGGGTATTACACCGGCTAGCCCATCATTTGTTGAAATGCGCATATCTCGCTTCCGCCAGACTATCTCCATGATGTTTGAAAATATGCAATCTGCCGGCAACCATGTCTACTATGTAGTGGTATTCCGCGACAACAATAAATCCAGATTCCTCTCTCGTATCCGACTCCGTCGCCGTAACCGCCCTATTACCCTCAGCAACACCCCTTACCTCACCATCCTCTACTTCAATCTCAACGAACTGTAAAGCCGCAAAGTCAATGGCGCTACATCTATCGAAAAATAAAGCATATGTTCGTCTGAAAAGCAGTCGACTATTCAAAGATTCGTTCTGGGCAATATGTGGTAATGTAATAAATAAAGGAGCTGCTTTAGCTGCTGCTGTCATTATTGCCAGATGGCTTGGAAAGGATATGTATGGAGAATATGGAGTCATTCGAAATGCTCTATTATATATAGCTGTATTTTCGACATTTGGTCTTGGTTTTTCCGCAACCAGATATATATCCAAGTATTATAATAATGGTTCTTTAACATTACAGGTTATTAATGCCGGCTATATTATTTCTTTATCGTTTAGTGGAATTATGGCTATTGCTCTAACGATATTTGCACCTCAACTTTGTACATATCTTGAGATTCCGGAAGAGGTAAAAATAATGCGGCTGACAGCTATTACGATTGTTTTTAATGCATTATGCACATTTCAAATAGGTGTAATAGCCGGATTTAAACAGTTTAGAGAATTAGCCAAAATCAATGGAGTTGTAGGAATCTTGACATTGCTATTCACATTGTTTCTAACTTATTACTATGGACTACAGGGGGCAATATTTAGCCTATTGATTACAAATGTGTTGAATAGTCTATTAAATTGGCGTTTAATACGTCAACAAACACAGAATTATGAGCCAATCGAACACTGGTTTGATTTGACTGTAGCAAAATCTCTTGCAAAGTTCTCATTCCCAATTGCTCTTCAAGAGAGTTTATATACTGTATCGTATTGGGCCGGGATGTTGATTCTCATAAAAATGTCAGATTATGGAGAAGTTGGATTAAATTCAGCTGCTACTCAATGGGCTGCTGCTATATTGTTTATCCCAAGTGTGCTGCAAAATGTGATGCTGTCACACTTATCCGTCACAGAACAAATGTCGGAACACAGCAGTAAGCTAAAACGAATGCTACTGATTAATTTTATATGCACGACATTGCCATTCATCGCTATACTAATTGCAACACCGTTGATTCTTTCATTTTATGGTGAAAATTTTAAAGGACTTGGGCTGGTATTGAACGTTGCAATAGCTGCAACAGTAATAAGATGCCTTATTCAAGTGTTTGTACAGGAATACATTGCAACAGGACGCACATGGCAATTGTTTGCGATTAGACTCTCCAGGGATGTATTCACGCTTATTCTTGCGTGGTTATTTATCTCTACATTAAAAGAGAAGGCTGCATTCTACTATAATTTGTCGTATCTGATAGCAAGTCTATTATGTTTATTATTCTTAATTATATATCAAAAATATGGGTATAATAAAATTCATTAAGAAAGCAATTAAATATTTATATCGAGAAACAGTATTGTATGCAATCTGGCATTTTTCATCCTATTTCCCCCTATTTCCGACGTTTATGCTGAGTAAATTTAGACCTATATCATGGCGATGGTTAGGCGCTGAAATTGGTAAGGGATGCTTAATTGGTTACGGGATATATTTGGATGTATCGAGTCTTAAAAGATTACATATTGGAAATAATGTATTTTTTAGTTCCGAATCCTTAATTCTATTACATCGTAGGGATCTTAAGAAATATTGTCAAGGAATGTCTACACATGATATTCCGATGAAAGAATATCATATCTACATAGAAGATAATGTACAGATTGGAATGCGAGCGATGATAATGCCGGGAGTTCGTCTTGGCAAAGGTTGTGTCGTAGGAGCCAACTCAATTGTGACAAAAGACGTACCTCCATATACAATTGTTGCAGGACAACCTGCAAAAGTGATAAAGGAAGTTCCAGAAAAGATTTGATATAATGATTATTCTTCTTAATTATTGGGAGAAAACAGAGCTTCCAAATTGGAAGTTGCAGATAATCAGTCTTCTGAGTAATTCTGGGGTAAAGTATGTGATTAAATACATAACTGCCCCAAAGCCTCGAATCCCTTTATCCTATAAACTGGAGCATAAACTTATAGGTAGCGGAGAGATTGTCCCTAACATAATCCATGCAACCAATAATGAGAGTGTTGAGGATGACAGAATCCTTAATCTTTCCTCTATGTCAGGTCTGCAGGTACTGAATAATAATAAGGATTGTACAATATTAGAGTTTCAGTATAATGGAAATAATGTTGCATCATTGCTCTCTATCGGCGAATTGGAGATAGTAAAGTCTCTTCCTTCTATAAAATTATCGTTAGTTGAAATTTCGCAAGCTGATTCTATATCAGAAGTTGAGATACATATACTCCGGACATTTTCCGCATTGAGAAATCTATTGAACGCACAAAATGAATGTGTAAACTTATTAAAGTACTATCTGTATTCTTATAATAACGGGAATAATCGTTCCGGAAGTAATTTTATTAAATTAAATTGGTCGATAAAACTATTATACCATCTTGAATTCTACAAACAATTATCAGTCAAGGCTATAAATATCGTAAAGAGCCGACTAATAAAATCACATAATGAACATTGGACTGTCGGATTAGGTAAATCTCCATTTCTACATTCTGATTTAAGGGATATCACTCTGATTGAAATTCCTCAGAATGAATTCTGGGCGGACCCATTTTTGTTCACAAATAATGGTGTAACGTATCTGTTCTTTGAACGGTATCCGTTTGATACTTGCAAAGGCATTATTTCTGTTGGTGAGGTCAAGGACCAGCGTATTGTAAATGTCCGGGATATTCTTATCCGACCATACCATCTGTCATATCCGAATGTGATTGAGGAAAATGGTGAAATATACATGATTCCGGAATGCAGTGCAAACAGATGCATTGAAATATGGCGAGCTACTAAATTCCCAGATGAATGGGAATTATACTCAACGGCATTTCAAGGACGAAATATGGCAGACTCTGTTTATTACTGTGATAAGAATGGGAATAAATGGCTTTTTACATCCGAGGCTTCAAAATCACCGGATGAACATTGCTATAAATTATCTCTGTTTAAGATTGATTCTTTGGCGATGCATGAAATAAAGGAGCATCCATGTTCTCCAATCGTTATTGACTGCTCATGCGCCCGTAACGGAGGCCGCATTTTTGAAAAGGACGGACATATTTATCGTGTAGCTCAGGATAATAGTTTTGGTGAATATGGGCATGGCATTGCAATTATGGAAATTATAAAGTTAAATGATGATGAGTATCAAGAGAGCTTAGTGAAAAGAATCGATCATCCTATATGTGAAACCATGTTAGGAACTCATCACATGACCGAAAGCGGCGGTATGTATGTAATGGATATTTGTACTAAAAGGTAAATACACAAAGATAATGTGGTCAGTTGTTTTCTATGTTATATCCTTTTGGTGGGTTCATGTTTGTGTGAGAAATTCCAATTTTTCCCCACGAGTTAAAATGGGATTTGAGGCGATATATTGTTTCTTCGCTCTATTTATATTCTTCTGTTTTCGAGACATAACTATTTTAAATGACACACATGCATATTTTGAGTGGTTTGATGATTTGAGCCATAGTGCAGAGCACATGTCTCATGGAATTTGGCACGTTAATGCACTTGATAGATTTGAGCCCGGTTTTCAGATTTATGCAAATATGATAATGCATTTCATTACGAGGAATGCATACGGAATTATATTCATTTCAGGTTTAATTGTCACAATTGCCAATATCTTATTTATACGCAAGTTTACGAATGGCATATGTCTGGTTGTATTTCTGATGTTATGTGCCGGCGTTTTAGAGAGTGAATACTCCGGCATGAGACAAGGAATAGCCATATGCGTATTATATTATGCTTATTTTCAATTATTAAAACATCGATTATTTATTTTTATATTATGCGGTATTATAGCAACGACGTTACATAGCTCTGCTATAGTATTTTTTCTATTGCTGATATTACAGAAGGTAGAATTGAATCGTAAATTCATCTCTATTACGTTTATTGGTGGCATAATCATTGCTTTTTTTATTGATAAGGTGTTTGAAATGCTTGGATTAACCGATTTGGTATATTATGAGCAGGGAATGACGCGCGATTCTGTTGCGTGGGCAGCAATTATTAATACCGTTATTTCCGCAATAGTACTATGGTTCTGTTATTATATCCAACGAAAATATTCTTTTAAGGTAAAAGAGCCATTGTTGTGGTGGATGACAATCCTGAATGTCATATTCAATATGACGTCGATAACATTCCCAATCATGACACGCTTCTCTCTGTATTTTTATCCGTTTATTTTTATTCTATGCATACTCTTGATTAATAGAGTCCCAAGCGGTAAAACTCGACTTAAATATATTAATCTTATAATCATTGGATTTTTATTGCGTTTTATTGTGATTTTAGAGTATAAAAACGATTGGAATGTAATGTATCCATACTTATTCTATAATTTTAATTAGCATATGAAAATAGCAATTTTGTACATCTGTACCGGAAAATATAATCAGTTCTTTAATGATTTTTATTCATCATGTGAATCTAAATTCTTAAAAGGACGTGCAGATAAGGAGTATTTTGTATTTACTGATGATTTATCGATTTCAAATCAAAAGAATGTACATCTTATAGAACGGCAATGTATGGGGTTTCCTTTGGATTCACTCTTGCGGTTCGAAATATTTATGACAATCAAAGACAAACTTCTAAAGTTTGACTATATTTTCTTTTTTAATAGTAATGCTTTGTTTGTTGACTCTGTAGGAATTGAACTACTACCCTCTAATTCTGAAAAATTAGTTGGAGCAGAATGGCCAGGCAAACGTAAACCATTTAAGCATCCGATGTTCTATCCATACGAGCGTAATAAGAATTCTGCTGCGTATATTGCTCCATATGAAAAGCAACCATATTTATATTATATGGGAGGACTAAATGGAGGCGAAGCTAAAGCATATCTTAATATGATTTCAACGCTTGCCCAAAATATAAGGAGAGATTATGATGCAGGAATAATAGCTCGTGTTCATGATGAGTCTCATATAAATAAATATTTTCGAGCCCATCCATGTAAAATCCTATCCCCCGAATATTGTATGCCGGAGGAATGGATAACTCCCGAATTCACACCTAAAATTATATTTAGAGATAAGGTGAAAATTGATCAATATTTCAATAAAGGCCGGTCATCATCATATGGGTCTAAGATAAAAAAAAGTGCGTTAATAATTAAAGATGCTCTTATTTGGTATTTAAAATGAAAATAGTAAAATTCTTAGGTGGACTCGGCAACCAGATGTTCCAACTTGCCTTATTGAAATCACTGCAAAACCTATATCCTGAGGAACGTATACTTGCCGACATTTTTTCTTACAATGGATATGGATTACATAATGGTTTTGAGGTAGCAGATATATTTAATTTATCAGTTGAATTTGCCACCCTTAAAAATGTAGCGAGTGTCGCTTGGCCTTTTCCCAACTATCGTACATGGCAAATTGGTAGCCGCATCTTACCGCAAAGGCGTTCAATGTGCATTGATTTGAAAAATGCTGATTGGGATAATCCGAAATATAAATACTACGAAGGTTATTGGCAGAATGAAAAATTTTTCAAATCGATTCGCCCGTCTCTATTAGATGTATTCTCTTTCCCATTAGATGATAATATACACAACAATAAACTTTTAAATGATTTAACGAATACGTCAAGTATATCTATTCATATCAGACGGGGTGATTATATCGGCAATAAATTATATCAAAATATTTGTACTTCAGAATACTATAGAAATGCGATAGAATTCGTCACAAGTCAATTACAAGCTGTAGACATAGCCTGTATATTTTCCAATGACATGGAATGGTGTAAAAAAAATATTCCAGTATTATTGCCAAGCGGTGTAGATATTAGATATGTGGATTGGAATACAGGCATCAATAGTTTCCAAGACATACATTTAATGTCTAAATGCAACCATAATATTATTGCAAATTCTTCATTCTCATGGTGGGGGGCTTGGCTAAATCAGAATCCTAATAAAATAGTGGTTACTCCTAATAAATGGACAAATAATACTATTGGGGAGAATCCAATATGCGACTCTTGGAATAGAGTCAAAATAAATTAAATTACTGATAATAGATTCTATATCTCATGTTATTTTCTGTTTTGATGTCGCTCTACGCCAAAGAACGGCCCGACTTTCTGCGTCAAAGTCTCGACAGCATATTTAGCCAGACAATAGCACCTACTGAAGTTGTTATTGTAGAAGACGGTCCACTTACTACAGATTTATACTCTGTACTTGATGAATTTGAGTTAAATCATGCTGAAATCAAACGTGTAGCACTTAAAGAAAATGGAGGGTTAGGTAATGCACTTAATGAAGGGTTGAAATACTGTTCACATGAGATAGTGGCACGAATGGATACTGATGATATTGCACTTCCCAATCGTTTTGAAAGTCAGATAGACATATTTAACACATACCCTGATGTGCAGGTTGTAAGTTGTTGGATTGACGAATTTGAGGGTAACCCTATGAACATTGTTTCTACCAGGAAAATACCTGAATTCCCATTTGAAATTTATAAATATGGGAAAAAACGGTGTCCAATTAATCATCCTGCATCTGTATTTCGTAAAAGTGCAATTTTATTTGCTGGTGGATATCGGCATTTTCCTTTATTTGAAGATTATTATCTTTGGGTACGTTTACTATTAAATGGTGCTAAATTTTACAATATTCAAGAGTCATTATTGCTTTTTCGCTCATCTTCAGATGTGTTTAAACGTCGAGGTGGACTAAAGCATGCATTGGAAGAAGTAAAATTCCAAAATCACATACGGGCAATCGGATATATAAATATGTTACAAATGGTTGTAAACATTACGATTCGATTTACCACACGAATAGTTCCTAATTCATTGCGTGGATTTATATATAAAAAGCTACTCCGCTAATCACCAGTTAACAAATTCTATGATAAAAAGGCTTGGTTATATTGATTGCCTGAAAGGATTTGCAATCTTTCTCGTTGTCTTAGGGCATGTTGTCCAAAATTATAATCTGATGGACTCGTGGATTTTCCGGATTATTTATTCGTTCCATATGCCATTGTTCATGTTTATGAGCGGATACTGCTTTGACCTGTTTGCTAAAGTGACCGGCAAAAAGCTGACTTTATACGCTTGAGTTTGAATTCGTGCATCCTCGTCCCGACGACATTACTTTCAAGTCGGGACGAAATCAATATAATGTCATTTCATTATGTTAATTGAAAATAAATTACCAAAACTTCAAAATATTATAGTATTAAGGACTTTTGCAATTATTGCAGTAGTCCTATATCATTGTTATTGTCCTTGGTTAGAAGCCTGGAATTGGTATAAATGTGAGTATCGTTCTCTTTATTCTTTTATTTTCGAAACTGTCTTAGTCGGACGAATGCCATTATTTGTCTGTGTATCAGGATATCTTTTCTCTCATTTATATCTTGACAGAGGAAAATATCATGAGTTTGGCAATTTCTTGCAAAATAAGATAAAACGACTTCTTGTTCCATGCATGCTTTTTACCGGTCTGATGTGTTTGATTCTCCAACTTAACTATGTTGAAAACATCGTTGGTTATGGATTCCATTTATGGTTTTTGAAAATGCTGTTTTTTTGCTTCATGACAACTTGGTTATGTGCAAAATATATACATCAGATCAAACTTGATATTATAGCAATATGTATAAGCATCATAATGATGTTCATATCAATGCCTAAATTTCTTGGAATAGGACAATACTTTAAGTATTACTTTTTCTTCTTAGGAGGGTATATGCTATATAAATATCGTTACCAACTGAAATTTTTATATAATAAATATTTCGCAACATTATTAATGACTTTTTTCACCTTAATTTGTATTATATGCGCATGGCGATATCTAGCTCAACCTCAGCTTGCTAATGGCGATATCATACATCTTGATAAAGTCGTTATGATATGCAGAATGCTTTTAAGACCATTGACTATTTTAATTGCCTTTATTATTGTTGATTTTTATCTTAAACATAATACCACATTAGTTAATACATTCGATCATATGAATAAACTAAGCTATGGAATATATCTGTTTCATATGCTTTTCCTCCAAATTATCCACAAATATTATTTTTCTTACACACAAAGTGTATGTGAAATTCATTATATAATATCACCAATTATATTCTTCATCATAATCTTATCATTAAGTATATTATTTCAGGGCTGGCGCATGAGATTTAACTCAAATTCAGTCAAAAATTCACCTGATTATGTGAAATAAACTTTCAGATATTGCATATATTGCTGAAAATGGATATATTAGAGGTATGCAAATAGAAATTTTCAGCAAAGTAAAAGACCCGCGTGACTTGGGCAAGGTTAAACATGAGCTCGAGGATGTGCTCCGAATGGCACTCATCGGCGTGTTGTGTGATTGTGAGGACTGTGACGACATATCGGATATGGTTACAGACCGAGAGGAAGAATTCAAGGCCGCCGGATTGCTGAAGCTTAGCAACGGCGTCCCGTGTGGTGACACGATACTTCGTGTTGTAGAGTCTGTCAATCCCGCTCAGCTCCGGGCAAGTCTTGATTGCTGCCGAGGCCACATAATCGAATCCCTGTGCGGCAATCAGGTCATCATTGACGGTAAGAAACTGCGGGGTGAAAATCCCAGGAGTCCCGGATGCCACGGACTGTATATCCTCAATGCGTGGGTATCTGAAACAGAAATCTGCGTTGCCGAAAAGCCGGTGGATGGCAAGACCAACGAACTTACGGTTCTGCCGTCCGTATTGTCCTCTTTATGGCTTACAGGGGCATTGGTTTCAGTCGACGCAATGGGGACCCACCGTAATATCGCAGAACAGATCATACTCCAGGGCGGCGACTATCTGATGGCGCTTAAAGACAATCAGCCGATACTCAAGGGCTTGACGGAAAGTATCTTTAGTCGCACTACTCCAATATCGGTATACACAACCGAGGAAAAGGGGCACGGAAGAGTTGAGAAGAGAACCTGTTCAATTATGGATACGACACTTTTGGAACAGGAGGGAATGTACGAGAAGTGGCCCGGTCTTAAACGTATCATAAAGATGGAGCGTGAGCGTACTGAGAACGGTGCCCGCTCGCGTGAAACAATCTACTATCTCAGCAGCGTGGAGAAAGATGAGGCTTCTTACTATGCGATGCGTATTCGTGCGCACTGGGGTATCGAGAACAAACTGCACTGGCATCTCGACGTGACGTTTCGGGAAGATATGTGCCGCGTACGCGCCAAGAATGGCGCTGTCAATTTTTCAGCGATGCGCAAGTATGCATTGGAAATGCTTAAAAAGCAGAACGATAAACTCAGCCTTAAACGAAGACGCAAAAAATGTATGTGGAGCACTGAATATCTGTACAAAGTCTTTAAGGATAGTTAAATCTCATGCGCCAGCCCTGATATTATTTACGTACTTATTGCGTAAAACGAAATGGGGAATATATTTAATTGGCTAATTGTAGATTGTTAATCTTATTTCCAATTAATAATAGTCTGTAACTGCTATACTGAATTTTCGTAAATTTGGAGCGTGTCCCCAATGGTGTGGGTAAGGCTTCCGTTTTTTAGGGGCAAAGGTAACCGATAAAGCATTAATGGATATGGCGAAAGAGATACTACCGACGAGATAGTAGAGACAATGGCGGCGATGCGTGATGATGTGCAGCGCAGGGTGTTGTGTCGGTTTTTCAAGACAAGACCGGCCTAGCAACAACGGCGTCCCCGCCATTACTTCTAAAAACGCCTATATGGAGCATACACTGGCTCCATATAGGCGTTAAATCATTTTATTGTGTGTCGAATGGTATAGCTATAGGGCGGAATAGTAGTGGTCGAGGATATCACGAGCGGCGGTGAACGACGACTGTCGGTTGGCCAGCACGCGTGCCTCCTTGTCGGAAAGCATGGCCTCGATGTCGGGACGTGTGTAGAAGTTGCGGCGCAACTGCTCGTCGATGGTCTCATACATCCAGTAGCGCGCCTGCTCGTTACGCTTGCGCTCGAAGTAGCCGTTGGCCTTTACATAGTCGAAATATCGGTCAATCATGTCCCACACTTCTGCTATGCCTATAGCATAGTAGCCGGAGTAGCAGAGCACATCGGGCGACCATCCGGATGGCGACGGAGGAAAAAGCTGCAACGCGCTGCGAAACTGTGCCTGCGCCAGGCGCGCACGGTCTACATTGTCGCCGTCGGCCTTATTGATTACAATGCCGTCGGCCATCTCCATGATGCCGCGTTTTATTCCCTGCAGTTCGTCGCCTGTGCCGGCAAGTTGAATCAGCAGGAAAAAGTCGACCATAGAGTGCACTGCGGTCTCGCTCTGGCCTACGCCTACGGTTTCGACGAAGATATTGTTGTAGCCGGCGGCCTCGCATAGCACGATAGTCTCGCGGGTCTTTCTTGCCACTCCCCCCAGACTTCCGGCCGACGGGCTGGGGCGTATGAATGCATGGGGATTGACCGACAGACGCTCCATTCGGGTCTTGTCGCCGAGTATCGAGCCTTTTGTGCGCTCGCTCGAGGGATCGATGGCGAGAACTGCAAGTCTGCCGCCATCTTTCAGTACATGTAGCCCGAACTCATCAATCGAGGTCGACTTTCCGGCACCGGGCACTCCCGTTATGCCGATGCGCCGAGAGTTGCCGGAGTGGGGGAGACATTTCTCAATCACCTCCTGGGCGATTGTCTGATGTTCCGGAGAAAGGCTTTCGACCATGGTCACAGCGCGGCTTAGCATAGTGACATCGCCTCGGAGTATCCCTTCGACGAGTTCGCCGGCCGACGGCAACGGTCGCCGGCGCCGGGCCTTCAGGTAGGGATTGACTGATGGCGGCTGGGCCACTCCGTTGTTGACTGTAAGACCCGCAAACTGCGAGTCATTTTCGATATGATGATGGTTGTCGTGATGGGCGTCCATGGTGATTTCAGTTTTACAATAATGCAAATTTAATAATTCATGAACCAATAAGCAAAATAAGAGCCGGCAAGATTTAGAGCTTGTTTAATAATAAATGTTACCGTCAGGGCGGTCAGTCGGCGAGCAGATTTTCGCGTGTGATGAGGGAGTTATGGGGCTCCATAACGACCGAAGAGCGGGTGGAAAGATGCCGGCGAATGACCGACTGGAGGTAATTTTTCCCATATTGTTAATATATTTTTTACATTTGCTTTAAAGCAGGCAAGAGATTGAATGGTTATAAAGCTACCTTTTGTCTCGTATATCTTGGCCGCTTTTCGCCATGACCCTCAGTCATGTACATAAAGTACACTCCTTCGGCACATGTCGAAAATCGACTCAAGCTATACGACCCTGGCGGCAACATTTATTATTAAACAAGCTCTTATAATCACACCGGCTCTCGAAGGCTGTAGAGGCGTAACTCTACTTATGTGGCATGTCGTGCCCGGCATCAATGGTCGGACATCAATCCCTTAATCTGCAGCCTGCTCCACTGCCATGGCAACTTCGGAGGGTTTCTCAGCCGGTTTCGACAATGTGACGGGAATCTTTACCCACAGCCGTCCGGGGATAAGACGCCAGAAGAATACTGCCGCAGCCCACCGACGGTCAATGACGGCGATTCGGGTGCGTTTCTTCAGTGCCTTTACAATCATCGGCACAACTTCGCCCTCCTTCATCGTCATAGGATATTTGCGGTCAGGGTCGAGCAACGGGGTGCGCACCCATCCCGGTCGGATATCGGTAAACGCAATCTTAAGTCCGTGCATGCGCGACAACTGCTCCAGAGCCTCGATGTAATTCTGCTGATAACGCTTCGACGCAGAATATGCCGCAATCTCGCCTATGCCTTTGGTCCCCGCCACCGACGATATTATGGCAATGTGCCCCTTGCCGACATTACGGAAATAATGGAACGCGGTGTCTATCATTCGGGTAAATCCTACCACATTGGTCTCTGCCGTGTCCACTTCCCGCTGTATATCGAGCTTCGGGTCAAAGAATCCGATTCCGGCCACATGGAAATAGATGTCCATACCGCCGATTTTCCGGATAAGCGACAATAGCTTGCGTGGCGCTTCCGACTTGGTAATGTCTATCGCTTCCCATTCGATAGAATCGGGAAACATCTCTTTGAGGGCTTTCATTCGATCTACCTTGCGCCCGGCCACGCCGACACGCCATCCGGTTGCAGCCAACGATTCAGCTACATGCTCTCCGATTCCCGAAGTGGCGCCCATTATCACGATTTTCTTCATGTCAGAGTTGTCTTGATTTTATGTTACAGAGAAATATTACTTAAATGTAACGCATGCCATGCATGTATTGTTGGATTTAGAGCTTGTTTAATAATAAATGTTACCGTCAGGGCGGTCAGTCGTCGGACAGATTTTCGCTTGTGATGAGGGAGTTATGGGGCTCCATAACGACCGAAGAGCGGGCGGAAATATGCCTCCGAATGGCCGACGGGAGGTAATTTGTTTCATGTAGTTGATATATTTTTGCATTTACCTTACAAGCAGACAAGAGATTGTAGAGGTTATAAAGTTACCTTTTGTCTCGTATATCCTGGCCGCTTTTCGCCCTGTTCCTGCGGTCATGTACATAAAGTACACTCCTTCGTCACATGTCGAAAATCGACTCAAGCTATACGACCCTGGCGACAACATTTATTATTAAACAAGCTCTTACATGGCACAAATATACGGATAAGACGAGCGGCACCGCCCGGAAGGTGATGCCGCACATACAATAAGGTTTATTTCAGACTGTTAATTGCCTTGGCCAACCTGTGGCTTGATATCATAGGCAAACATGCATATCGAGAAGCCCCAGTAGATAAATGCCAGAGAAGTAAGGAAGCTGACCATCTCCATATTCTGAATCCATCCGGCCTCTACGAAGAAAAATCCGATAAGCATAAGCAGTATGCCGTTTATCAGATACAGCCACCAGTATTTTCCCTTATGCCCGTTGACCGAACTTATAATCATCGTGATGCCCCAATAAATGAAAATAAGAGCAAGGAAGTAGGGGAATACCTCTTCCGACAGAATGATGCTTCTCACCATAAGGAATCCGATAAACATGTCAATCATACCTCCGGCAATCCACCATCCCCATCCTTTCGGAAAATGGGGCCCAGCAGCTACTATAAGCTGTACAATACCGGCAAGAATCAGAAGCCAGCCGAATATCTGGGACGCAACAGCATACCCTGCTACCGGCCAAAACCAGTATGCGAAACCGCACAACACCATTACGATACCGGCTATCAACACGAGCCACCAGCTCTTGGAGTAGCCCAGGAAGTTTAATTTTGAGAGACTCATAATTTAATAAATTTAGTTGAACTATTATTTTAATTTAATAACAATGCTATTTGTGAAATAGTTGCAACTGATATTGAAATTATTGAGCCTCCTGTGATGTAGCGGATTATATCAATAAAGCATAAAAAATGCTCCTCCGGCGCATGCATGACACCGAAGGAGCAATATATGAGGGATTATATATCGGTCTATGATTAGAACGCGGTAACGATACCCATGAAAGAGGCTGCATCAAGAGCTGCGCCACCGATAAGACCGCCATCGATGTCGGGCTTGGCAAAGAGTTCTTTTGCATTTGAGGGCTTGCAGCTGCCGCCATAGAGGATAGAGGTATTGTCGGCTACTTCCTTGCCGTAACGCTCTGCAATGAGGTTGCGGATATGAGCGTGCATGTCCTCAGCCTGCTCGGGAGTAGCAGTCTTGCCGGTGCCGATAGCCCATACGGGTTCGTAAGCAAGAATAATCTTGCCGAATTCCTCGGCCGACAGATGGAAGAGAGCCTCTTCAATCTGCTTCTTTACTACCTCGTTGTAAGAACCGTCCTCACGCTCGGCAAGCACCTCGCCGATGCAGAAAATAGGGGTAAGGTTGTTCTCAAGGGCAAGAGCTACCTTCTCTTTCAGTATTTCAGAAGTTTCACCGTAGTACTGACGACGCTCCGAGTGACCGAGAATCACGTATGTCGCGCCGGTTGAAGCCACCATAGGTGCGGAAACCTCGCCGGTGTAAGCGCCCGACTTGTGGTCGGCACAGTTTTCAGCGCCCAGACCCAACTTATTTGTGTCGATTACAGCGTTTACAGATGCAAGGTGAGTGAACGGGGTGCAGATAACCACGTCGCATTTGGGTGTTACGCCACAGAGGGCCTCGTTGACTTCTTTGGCAAGAGCCACGCCTTCCTGGAGAGTTGTGTTCATCTTCCAGTTGCCGGCTACTACATTTTTTCTCATAGTTGTATTGAATTTTATTGGGTTATGTCAGTTGCATGAAGAGAGGAGCTGCCTGATGATGTGCAAATTTACTTATTTTTTTTGATTCCTGCGAGTAAAATGCAATTTAACAGCCCTACCACTTCTGTCAAGAATCCATAAGAAAAGTTCAAGACCGCAAAAAAACATCGTCAGAGTCAGCATTATGGTCTTTCCGGAAAATCCGAGTGATGCCAAAGTATCCGGACCGGGATGCTCGAAAATTTCGGAATCAATCGAACTGAGAGTACGCTTCCATCGGATAATGCCATCGCTAAGATAGACTACAGCAATACTGCCACGGGCGATTTCCTTTATCGATGTGTCTTCACTGGTATAAATAGAGTATGACGCCATCGACAGGTCGCGCCACATATCCACTCCGTCGCTGTCGGCCGCGATTATTGCGGCCATTGTGCCGCCTCGCGAATTGATATGTCTGTCAATCTCGTTTATAAGATATGTAGAAGACACATCTATGCCGTGTAAGTCCGGGATAAGAAGCAGTATCTCCTCACCTTCGGCTGAGATAGCATCAGCAGTGGCGTCATCTCCATTTTCGTCATATACAGTAATCATACCATCATAGCCGATACTGTCATGACTTATGTTGCCCTCTGCCGGCTTCTCCTTGCGTTCAACAAATACCCATGAATCATCCGGTATGGAATCCTCGGTGAAATCACGCCTTACACCATCTTTTTCATATACAAATATATACTCGGGTATGTAACCGTCACCGCTATTGCGCGCAAGTTCTCCTATTGGTGTGCCTACTGGATATGGTCGGAAGTCGATAAGCGGCTGGATATTATAGCCGAATATTGCTATTAAGAGAACATATATGATGGCTATAACGGCAACAAGCCATTGACTATACGTGGTAAACAACCCGGGTACGCTTGAATTCCTTAAAATAAGGTATATGACAAGTGCCGTCAGAACTACATTCTTGAGAAAAGTTGCCGTATTTGATATCACCCACATGTCGCCGAAACATCCGCAGTCGGCCACCGGATCAGCTATCATTATATATAATGTGAGCGGAAGCATGCCGGCCATGATAAGGCCTATCAGCCATGCACATGTGCGCTTGTAGCTGCCGGTAATAAGCAGAAAGCCCAACAGAAATTCCACCGCTGCAAGAGCTGTAGCGCCGGTAAACACCACACCATGCGGCATAGGCATCTGCCACACGGCCAGATACTGGTCGATTTTGTATACAAACCCCCATAAATCTATGGTCTTGGATATACCGGATACGACAAAAGTAGAGCCTACTATTATACGGCATATCCATACCAGTATTGTAGTGCGGGGAGACACAAGTCGAGTCTGTGTATCGCTGCTATTCCCTTCAGTCGGACCTGGGGCATTGGCTGTCACCGGAGCGGGATTACTCGATGCCGGTGAGTTTGATAAGGGCGAAAGCTGCATAGTTTATCATATCCTTATAGTTGGCGTCAAGTCCTTCACTTATAAGCGTTGTGCCTTGATTGTCTTCAATCTGCTTCGTACGCCATAGTTTTTGGAGTATTATATCCGTAAATGAAGACACTCTCATCTTACGCCAGGCTTCATCATAATCATGATTCTTGTCAAGCATTAGAGCGAAAGCGCATTCCAGATGTCTGTCATAAAGAGCAAGAGCATCCTCGATTGACAAATCAGCGGTATCGGCCCATCCTTTTTCGAGCTGGATGAGTGCTATTACTCCATAATTGACTATGCCAACCCACTCAGGTATGACCCCTTCCTCCACACGATGCTCAGATTTTGTCTCAAGCGAGCGTATGCGTGCTGCCTTTATGTAAATCTGGTCGGTCAGCGACTCCGGACGCATCAGACGCCATGAGGAACCATAATCCTTGAGTTTTTTTTCGAATATGTCGCGGCACATAGTGCCTACCTTACTGAATTGTTGTGCGGTATCTGCCATATTTATTAACATTAAAGATATCGGAGAGATAGTACAGTGATATATAAACCTTGTGTAGAATCAACTAATCACTCCGCGCGCGGTCAGTATCCTGAATACCATATCATGCATCAGGTCATATGGATCCTGCCTGGAACCTACGCCTTTTGTCGCTGCATCCGTACGTCGGAGTTCCCGCAATATTTCTACAGTCTGACGAGCATTATATTGCTTCATGCCGTTCTTGTAGTCTTTTGAAAGCCAGTTGCCTTTACGTCCCAAAGCAGCACACAAGGCAGGCTCGCTCTTATCCCGGGTGTAATGGATTATGAGCAGATTGGAAAAGAATGTCCATAGCATGCCCAATGTCGGCGGGAACGGATTATCCTTAGGGTTTCGGCGGAAATGGTCGATTATGCGGAATGCGGCTACGCTGTCCCTTACTGCTACAGCGTTGATGAGCTCAAAATTATTAAAATCCTTACTCATGCCGATGTGCGACTCGATTACCTCCGGAGTAACCATCGAGCCCGGAGGCAATGCTACAGTGAGTTTCTCGATTTCATTATATAAACGCGAAAGATCCGCTCCTACATAGTCACTGAGCATCGACAGTCCTTTTTCCTCCACATGGAGCCCTTTTTCAGTAATCACATGTCGTATGGCATCAGTAAGAGCCCTGTCACGAAGTTTCACCGCTTCAAACACACACCCTCCGGCTGCCACAATTTTAGATGGAAGCTCTTTTGACTTCACCTTTGCTCCTCGTCCACAGATTACGAGCACTGTTGTCGATGTCGGATTGGAAAGATAGCCGATGAGTTTGTCAAGTTGTGCGGCAGGCACAGATTGAGCCTCTTTTAATATCACGACCTGATAATCCGACATCATCGGATATCTGCGACATGCGTCGATTACAGTGTCTATGTCAGTCTCCGGCCCATATAGAGTATATAGATTGAAATCATGATCCGCTTCAGGGACAATTGCCTCAAACTCTTCGACAAGACGGTCGATAAAGAATCCCTCCTCGCCATGTATGAGGTAGGCCGGAGCATAGTTTTTTCTGCTAAGCGATGCGCGGAGCTCGGCGTATGTAACTGTTTTGGCTGTTGCCATGCTGGTAGAATCGGAAATTTCCGTAAATTTACAAAAAGTTTTTCACTCAGTATCCCCTAAAAGCATTATCTCTGACATGAACCATACCCCGCAAAGTTGCATTGTGCCGCTGAATCTGCCTCCAATCGATTCGTCGCGCCTTAGACAAGGTGAATCATATATCGAGATTTTCGACCGGTTACGCCACAAGCACGTAGTCCTTACGCCGGAAGAATGGGTACGGCAGCACTTTGTTGACTACATGATAAAAGAGAAGCAGTTTCCTGCTTCTCTTATGGCAAATGAGATAGGGCTTGAACTCAACAATACGCGCCGCCGTTGCGATACTGTGGTATTCGACCGAACCGGCAATCCCATGATGATTGTAGAATACAAGGCTCCGGGCATAGTAATCAGTCAGAAAGTATTCGACCAGATTGTCAGATACAACATGGTGCTGCATGCCCGCTATCTTACCATATCCAATGGCATGACACATTATTGTTGTCGTATAGATTACGACACGCATACATACACGTTTCTGAGGGAGATACCGGACTATACCTTGTGTTGTGCCTACGGTCAGAACAGATAGGTGACACGTAAATCCATTGTGCGGTTCTTCGCGCTGAAGTGGTCGAGCAGTTTTGTCTGTTCGGCATATACCATTCCCCAGGTAAACGAATACGACACCTGCCAGTTACGCATGATTTCCAGTCCGCCACCGACTGTCAGTCCCATTTCACCGTTAGCATATTCAAGAGCCTTGATATGGCTATGACCGATGAGAAGGCTGAATGACGGGCCTCCAAACACAAATGGCGCTACATAATCCTCAATTCCCGACATTCGGGTCCACTTAAAGCGGAGATGAATCGGTATTTCCAGATAGTGCAGATAACTGCGCTCGGTGCCGAAGCCTTGTGATGACCATATGAGTTTGCCGCCTAAATGCAGCTTGGCGCCTCTCATCTCATAATATATACCGGAATTTATGCCAAATCCGAGGCCGGGGAATATAACCTCGGTAGTTACACCGGCCGACATGCCGCATACTTTATTTACTTCAATAAGCGACTGCTTAAACTTCAGAGTGCTCATGTTCACACCGAGCATCGGACCATATCGCAGCTCGGCATCAGCCTTATTAGGGGCGCTTAATATTGCGATGAGTACTGTGAGTGCAACGAAAAATCTCTTCATTATAGATCTAATTTATTGGCAAAGTTAATAATATTCCCAATAAATCGGCACTCCAATGTAAAATTTCGCTCATCGACTATATCGATGAGCGTATTAATGTGATGGTTATGTGTGATATATACATTGATTAACAGACGGCGCCGGTATAAGGGACTTCAATGTCCCGTCGATCGGCTCAGGATTCCTACAATCCACAACAGCACTACCGCACCCACAACGGAGGTAATCAGACTCCCGATTATTCCACCGGCAGTAATTCCGACCAGCCCGAAAAGCCATCCTCCGAGCACGCCGCCTATAATGCCTACAATAAGATTCACCACCAGTCCGAAACCACCGCCACGCATAAGTTTGCCGGCTACAAATCCGGAGGCAATACCTATTAATATGTACCAGATGAAACTCATAATATATTGCTTTTATATGTTAGTGATACCTCACAAACAATAAATCGAGCTATGTGGTTCGCGGCAGTATTGTCGTTATGATTTCTCCGAGAGTTCAAGCCATCGCATCTCTTTTTCGTCAAGCAGTGTCTGGATTTCCTGATAGCGAGCCGACTTTCCTGCTATATCCTCAACATCAACACCGCTGCTGAATAGTGTGTCAAGTTCCTTTTTTTCTGTTGTAAGCACGTCGATATCTTTCGTTAGCTGCTCAAATTCGCGCTGCTCCTTGAAAGTCATTTTGTTGGCATCGCGTTCTCGTTTCGGACGATTCGCAGTCTTTTTCTCGGTCGACCCTTTCGTCGGTGTGTTATCGAAGGCCTCTCGCTCACGCGTCCATTCACGAAAATCACTATATGACCCCGGGAAATCGCGTACAACACCATCGCCTTCAAGCACAAAAAGGTGGTCGACAATACTGTCAAGAAAGAATCGGTCGTGACTTACCACAATCAGGCATCCTTTAAAGCCGGCGAGATACTCCTCCAGCAGTCCGAGCGTGACAATGTCAAGGTCATTGGTCGGTTCGTCAAGTATAAGGAAGTTCGGAGAACGCATAAGCACCGAAGCCAAGTGAAGGCGTGCTTTCTCTCCTCCGCTAAGTGTTCCGATATATTTCTGCTGGTCCGCAGGTGAAAACAGGAAATGATTCAGAAACTGCATGGGAGAGTAGTGGACTCCGTCGTTGACTATGACTTCCTCAGCAATATCGGTAATGGCATCAATCACACGCTTATTGTCATCAAGCTGTATGCCGTCCTGACTGTAATATCCGAATTTTACAGTTTCTCCTACGTTCCAGTTTCCGCTGTCGCATGGCACAATTCCTTGAAGCATCTTTATAAATGTCGATTTGCCGACGCCGTTGTGACCGATTATGCCCACGCGTTCATAACGAGCGAATACATAATTGAAATCACGGAGTATCACTTTGTCGCCAAAAGCCTTGTTTATATGCTCCGCTTCAAAGATTTTTGAACCGATGTAACTCGACTTGACATTCAGGTCTACATTCCCTTCAGATGCCCGGGACGAATTCAGTTCGTTTTTGCGGTTGCTGAGTGCATGGTAGGCATCTATCCTGAACTGTGCTTTCCCGGCTCGTGCCTGCGGCTGCCGTCTCATCCATTCGGTCTCGCGGCGTAATGTATTCTTTATCTTTGACATTTCTGCGGTGAGAGCTTCGATGCGCTCTTGCCTGCGACGCAGATAGTAGTCATAATTGCCGTTGTAGGTGAATATCTGCTGATTGTCAATCTCAATAATCTTATTGGTCACACGGTCAAGGAAATAACGATCGTGTGTCACCATCAGAAGTGTCACACGGCTTTTGCGCAGATAATCCTCAAGCCACTCTATTATCTGTATGTCAAGATGGTTGGTAGGCTCATCAAGTATGATAAGCTCCGGCTCCCGCAGTATGACATTGGCAATCGCGATACGCTTTGCCTGTCCGCCCGACAGATGTTCTGTCGAGGCTGTCAAGTCTGTTATTCCAAGCTGGGTCAGAAGCTGCTTTACCCGGTCCTCATATTCCCATCCACCCAGACTGTCCATTATATGGATTGACTCATTCAGCTCGTTCTCATTGCCGGAAACGAGAGCTTTCTCGTAGCGGGATATGGCCCGGCATATGGGGCTGTCCTCCTGAAGGCATGCCTCGATGATGCTTGCACCGGGGGCAAATCGAGGGCTCTGCTCAAGAATGCCCACTCTCAGTCCGTTGCGAAAAATCACATTGCCGGAGTCGGGACTTTCATTCCCTGCAATTATATTTAATAGGGTAGACTTTCCGGTACCGTTTTTTGCGATAATGCCGATTTTGTCCCCTTCATACACACCGAAGGTTACATCACTGAAAAGCATACGGTCTCCGTAGCTTTTTGTCAGATTTTCTATTTGTAGATAGCTTGTGGCCATGCTGATTTTTTGAGTTGCAGGCTACAAATTTACTCAAAATCCGCCGAATGATAGAATTCTCGACAAAAAATTTGCGTATTGCAATTGTTTGTGGTATCTTTGCAGTGTTATTCGTTATGAGTCGTCCGATGATTCGCGACTGTTGCGAAAAATAATCAAAGTGTCTCTTTGGAAATTGATATTTCCTGCCAAAATATTAAATTTGCACCACCAAATTAATCTTAATAAACAGATAACAGATATGGGAAAAGTAATCACACTCGGCGAAATTATGCTTCGCCTCTCGCCTGCAGGCTGCAACCGCTTTGTGCAGGTCGACAATTTTGATGTAATATGGGGCGGCGGCGAGGCCAATGTCGCTGTCAGTTGCGCTAACTACGGACACGAGTCGGTTTTCGTAAGCAAACTGCCGACACATGAGATTGGGCAGGCTGCTGTAAACGCATTGCGTCGTTACGGCGTCGTCACTGACCATATTGCCCGTGGAGGAAACCGCGTAGGTATTTATTATTGTGAGACAGGCGCGTCAATGCGTCCGTCAAAGGTAATATATGACCGCGCGAACTCTTCTATATCGGAAGCTGACCCTGAAGATTTTGACTTCGACAAGATTATGGAAGGTGCCGACTGGTTCCACTGGAGCGGAATCACCCCGGCCATTTCCGACAAGGCCGCGGAGCTCACTCGCCTTGCATGCGAAGCCGCCAAGCGCCACGGTGTCACCGTTTCGGTCGACCTTAATTTCCGCAAGAAACTTTGGACTTCTGAAAAAGCCCAGTCAATCATGCGTCCGCTTATGAAGTATGTCGATGTATGTATCGGCAATGAAGAGGATGCCGAACTTTGCCTCGGATTCAAGCCCGATGCCGATGTCGAGGGTGGTAATACCGATGCTGAAGGCTATAAGGGAATATTCGCGGCCATGATGAAGGAATTCGGCTTTAAATATGTCGTTTCCACTCTGCGCGAATCATTCTCGGCTACTCACAATGGCTGGAAGGCTATGATATACAACGGTCAGGAATTCTATCAGAGCAAACGCTACGATATCAATCCGATTATCGATCGCGTAGGCGGAGGCGACAGTTTCTCCGGCGGCCTTATACACGGCCTTATGACAATGGATAATCAGGGAGAGGCTCTTGAGTTTGCGGTTGCTGCATCAGCACTCAAGCACACAATTCCCGGTGACTTCAATATGGTCACAGTTGATGAAGTCAAAGCTCTGGCAGGCGGCAGTGCCAATGGTCGCGTACAGCGTTGATACATTTATAAATGAAGTCCGGGGCACTGTCTGCTATCTGCACGACAGGCAGTGTCCCGAAATAATCCAATGAATAAAAATGGCAAAATTCGATAAAATCCAGGTCCTTCAGAAGATGGGCGAGACCGGAATGGTACCGGTGTTCTATCATAAAGATGCCGATATAGCATGCGCGGTAGTGAAGGCATGTTATGACGGCGGAGTGCGCGCCTTTGAGTTTACCAATCGTGGCGACTTCGCTCATGAGGTGTTTGAAAAAGTAGTTAAGTTCGCTGCAAAAGAATGCCCGGAAATGGCAGTCGGAGTTGGCTCTGTCGTTGACCCGGCGACTGCTGCACTCTATATGCAACTTGGTGCCTGCTTTGTTGTCGGCCCGCTTTTTAATCCCGAGATTTCGCGCATATGCAACCGCAGGCTCATTCCTTACACTCCAGGTTGCGGCACTATATCTGAAGTCGGGGCCGCTCAGGAGACAGGATGCGATTTGTGCAAGGTATTCCCCGGCGACGTTCTCGGCACTAAGTTTGTGAAAGGCCTGAAAGCTCCAATGCCCTGGTCTAAACTGATGGTCACCGGAGGTGTCGAGCCGACAAAAGAGAATATCGAGGGATGGATAAAAGCCGGAGTATTCTGTGTAGGCATGGGCTCAAAGCTGTTCCCGTCCGACCGCGTCGCCGCCTCTGACTGGGCATATGTGACTGAAAAATGTCGCGAGACCCTGGGCTATGTGGCTGAAGCACGTAAATAACACTGCCGAATATATCCAATGGCGTTATTTCTGATTCCAAGGAGTAATAATTGAACTTTTCGGGCGTGCATGTGTTAATAGTGTCAGAATTATTTAACATAGAAATCACTAAAGTCTTATATAAAAAAGACCTATAAAAACGTTAACACTTTATGAAACCCTTACACATCATTCTATCTGTAATCGGCGGCGCTGTCGCTGGTGCAGCGGTCGGCCTTCTTCTTGCCCCCGAAAAAGGGGAGACAACACGCGACAATATCCGTCATTTCCTGAAAGAGAAAGGCATTAATCTTCGCAAGGATAAATTGGAAGAACTTGTCGATGAGATTGCTGATGAAATCGAGAAATAACTCTAAATCCCGATAAATCAATTTAAACGATGAACAATACCCTCGGACTCATAAGCGCTTTCCTCGGAGGCGCAATTGTCGGAGCCGGTGCGGCCCTGCTTTTTGCCCCGGAGAAAGGCTCGGAACTTAGAACCCGCATTGCCGACATACTTCGCAAGAAAGGCATCATTTGCTCTGACAGCGACGTTGATGCCCTCGTCGACAAACTTACTAAAGATCTTCAGGCAGAAGTGTGCGATTAATCGCAATACATCTTGTTATTTCCGGCCGGGCAAACTCAATATTTCCGGCCGGAAATATTATATCGATTGTCTCAAAAGTTACCCCTAAATATATTAGCCTTAATTGTCATGAGTGAAAAATCTGACGAAATGCGTTCAGTATGGAAAGCCGTACTCACATATCTGAAACTCCAGATTGAGAATATACGCCTTGTATCTACTGAAAAATCCGCCATATTGCTGTCAACAGGTGTTGTTGCTGCAATCCTCGGCATAATGCTTGCATTCGCATTGTTTTTCATATCCATTGGGCTGGTGTTGCTATTGGCCACCGCACTGCCTATATTTTGGTGTTTTATGATTATGGGCGGTATATATATATTACTTGGGGTAACGCTATATCTCATGCGCACCACGCTTATCACAGATCCGATTGCACGGTTTCTGTCGCGCCTGCTGCTTGATGAACCCGATGCTGATAAACAACAAAAATCCCTTTGACGTATGGCCACCGATTCACTTCCACCTCATGATCCGGCATCTTCCGCCAAGCGCTGGAGCGGATATACAATCGACGACTTGCGATATTGCCGCGCCGTAAACCATGTGAAAATGGAAATGGTACGCGAACAGCTGATGTCAAAAGCCTCGAAAGTCACAAACTTTAAAATGCTCGATTCGTTAGGCGGCAACAAACTGCTTGGAAAGATATTGTCAGGATTCTCTATGCTTGACTATGGCATACTGGCGTTTCAAGGAGTAAGACAGGCTACACGTCTGTATCATTTCTTTAAAAAACGCAAATAGATTTTTGCCCGATAACCATTCGATTGCCTCCTCAGCCGGCTCGTATTGAGCATTTATGTTGTTTTTGTGAAGAAACTTTGGTAAATTTGCATTCTAATTTAGAATGCATGAATACCGCTACACTCTTCCGCCTACTATGCCTCACGGCTCTATGGATTATATTGTGTTACCTGCTCATTCAGGGACGCGGCATCAATCTGTGGACAATTTTTGTTATTGTAGCTTCCGGAATTGTGGTATTCGTGCCTCTTTACAAAAAATATATGCGCAATGGAAATGGAAAGGCCTGATACCACAATCCAGGAAGCCGATAATAAATATCCCCTCCTGCAATCCATCGATTCGCCGGCCGATCTGCGCAGGCTTCCGCAGTCGGCACTCCCAGAAGTATGTTCGGAAATACGTGAATTCCTAATAAACTCTCTATCTAAAAATCCGGGTCATTTTGCCTCAAGCATGGGTGCGGTAGAGCTCACTGTCGCTCTGCACTATGTGTTTAATACTCCATACGATCGAATCGTATGGGACGTAGGGCATCAGGCTTATGGACATAAACTGCTTACCGGACGCCGTGAATTATTCGCTACCAATCGGAAATTCGGAGGTCTGAGCGGCTTCCCGAACCCCGAAGAGAGCGAATATGACACTTTTACAGCTGGACATGCATCCAACTCGATATCCGCAGCTCTTGGAATGACTGTCGCGTCCAAATTGCAGGGCGAATCTCCGCGCCGTAATGTCGTGGCGGTAATCGGAGATGCATCTATCTCAGGCGGACTTGCATTTGAAGGCCTGAACAATGCCGCAATCACCCCCAACAACCTGCTGATTATACTTAATGATAACGACATGTCGATTGACCGCAATGTGGGGGCATTGAATTCATATCTGACACACATAAATACGACAAAGGCCTATAACACGTTCAGATACCGGATATATAAACTGCTTAAGAATATGCATCTGGTAGGCGAACGCAGCAAAGGTTCCATACTGCGTTTCAACAATAGCATAAAATCGCTCCTCGGCAAGCAGCAGAATATATTCGAGGGCTTGAATATCAGATATTTCGGACCATTTGACGGACACGATATAGACCGAGTGGTCAGAGTTCTCAATGACATAAAAGAGATGGACGGTCCGCGTATTCTGCATCTTCGCACTGTAAAGGGCAAAGGATATCGCCCAGCCGAGAAAGATCCGGCGAAATGGCATGCTCCGGGCCTGTTTGACGCTGTTTCCGGGAAAAGAATAGGGGATGGCTCCGCGTCCGGCCCTTCCAAATGGCAGGACGTATTCGGTGAGACACTCCTTGAACTGGCCCGGGATGACAAACGTATCGTCGGCATTACAGCCGCCATGTCATCAGGCACATCAATGAATATAATGCAAGAAGCCATGCCGGAAAGAGTATTTGATGTCGGCATATCCGAGGGACATGCTATAACATTTGCCGGAGGCCTTGCAAAAGAGGGCATGCGTCCATTTGCAGCAATATATTCGTCTTTTACCCAACGTGCTTATGACCAGATAATCCACGATGTCGCCATCCAGCATCTTCCGGTCACCTTATGTCTTGATCGTGCCGGCATAGTAGGGGAGGACGGTGTGACTCACCACGGCGTCTTCGATATGTGTTATCTACGGCCGATTCCCGGTATAATAATATCATCGCCAATGGATGAGTCGACATTACGCTCTCTGATGCTTACATCTGTGAGCGGAAATTACGGTCCTTTTGTAATACGCTATCCACGAGGCAAAGGAAACGACGCCATGTGGCGTGAAAAGACACCCGAAGTAATTCCCGTAGGGAAGGGACACAAGTTGCGTGATGGTAAAGATGTGGCTGTGCTTTCCATTGGTCCTACTGGACGATGGGCCGTTGCGGCGGCCGACAGAGCAGCAGCCGAAGGCATCAGCGTAGCACATTACGATATGATATTCCTGAAACCCATCGATGAAGAGATTCTTCGCGAAGTGGGAGAACGCGGCGTCCCGGTGATTACCATAGAGGACGGCATGCGCGACGGAGGTCTTGGCTCTGCTGTGGCCGAGTGGATGGCGGATCATGACTATCATCCCGAGATTATCAGAATCGGCGTTCCTGATCGATTTGTCGCTCATGGAAAGGTGCCTGAACTGATGAGAGAGTGTGGGATGGACGAGGATGCTATTTTCTCAGCCATAAAAGAAGCCGCAAGCAAATCGGCCGTTTAAATTAAATAGGTATGAAGATTGTAATCGTAGGAGCGGGAGAAGTCGGCTCGCATCTGGCAAAACTTCTGTCAAGAGAAGAGCAGGATGTAATGCTTGTGGATGATGACGCCGAACGCCTTGCCAGTATCGACGCCAACTACAACCTGATGACGCTACGCGGCAGCGCGATTTCGTTTAACACTCTCCGTCAGGCTGGAGTGGAAAAATGTGACTTGTTTATCGCGGTGACACCTGACGAGACACGCAATGTCACTTCCTGTACTATTGCCAAAAGCATAGGTGCAAGAAAGACAGTAGCCCGCATTGACAATTACGAATTTCTTGATAAGAATAATCGCGATTTCTTCACCCGGCAGGGAGTCAACGCATTGATTTATCCGGAGTACCTCGCGGCACAGGAGATTATAACCGCACTGAGACGCAATTGGGTGCGTCATTGGTTTGAACTCCATGATGGCAAGCTCGTAATTGTAGGCGTGAAGCTACGCGAAAATGCCCGCATTGTAGGCATGCATCTTAAAGACTTCGCCCGGACAGAGCATAATTTCCACGTTGCAGCAATAAAGCGCCGTCATGAGACAATTATACCGCGCGGTGATGACGTACTGAAGCCCGGCGATATCCTATACTTTGCCACCATGCGCGATCACGTAAGTGATTTGCTTGACCTATGTGGGAAAGAGGAATTTCGCATACGGAAAGTCGTTATCATGGGAGGAAGCCGTATTGCTATCAGACTTGCCCATATGGCTGCGGATGAATTCCGCATTAAAATTATCGACAATGACATGGCACAGTGCCGCCGGCTACCGGAAAAATGCCCAAATTGCGACATAGTATATGGTGACGCACGCGATATTGACGTGTTGCGTGACGAAGGTGTCGACGAGGCAGATGCCTTTATTGCTTTGAGCGACAGTTCGGAGACAAATATCCTCACATGTCTTACCGCCAAAGAACTCGGAATACGAAAAACAGTAGCTGAGGTCGAAAACCTTCAGTTTATCTCCGAGGCAGAGGGTCTTAATATCGGCACTATTATAAACAAGAAGCTCCTGGCTTCAAGTAAAATATTCCAGATTCTTCTTGATACGGACGTAACCTCCTCAAAATGTCTGGCGCTTGCCGACGCAGAGGTTGCTGAAATCGAAGTAAAGCCCAACAGCAAGGTTACCCGCGGTCCGGTCAAATCATTATCTTTGCCATATGGTATGACCATTGCGGGACTCATACGCGGCGAAACAGGCATGCTCGTTACCGGTAATACTACAATAGAGGCCGGTGACCATGTCGTAGTATTCTGCTTGTCAGGAGCATTGCATAAGATAGAGAGACTGTTTAGCTAACAAAATTCATATATGAACTTTTTTGGCAGCAAAAGCCGCGACAAAGTCCAGAGTACGACTCTGTTCGGCAATGTTCGCAAAATAAATTTCCCGATGCTTGTGAGAGTATTGGGCTGGCTTCTCATGATTGAGGGCATATTCATGTTTGTGCCTATACTTACATCGCTTATATACTCCGAGAGCGATGTAATGGCATTCATTATTGCTGCCGGAATCACACTTGTCACAGGTGCGGTGATGACATTCTGCATCCGTCCGTCACATACTCAGATGGCAAAGCGCGAGGGATTTCTACTCACGGCTCTTGTATGGGTGGTGTTTAGTTTCTTCGGTATGATTCCATATATCATATGCGAGCATCCTCTTAGTGTCACAGATGCTTTTTTTGAAACCATGTCGGGCTTTACTACAACAGGATGTTCAATTTATGAGTCAGTCGATGTGCTTAGCCATGGCATTAATATCTGGAGATGTCTGACACAATGGCTTGGCGGCATGGGTATCATCCTCTTCACCCTCGCAGTCATACCGATGCTCAACTATTCAGGAGGAATGCAGATGTTCAATGCCGAAGTAACAGGCATCACCCACGAAAAACTGCGCCCTCGAATAAGCCAGACTGCCAAAAGCCTCTGGACTATTTATTTTGTGCTCACCACACTTCTGATTTTGCTTTTATGGGCCGGTCCCATGGATATTTTCGACAGCATATGCCATTCTCTGTCCACAGTATCTACCGGCGGCTTTTCCACCAAAAACAGCAGTATCGGTTTTTGGGATTCCAACTACATCAAGTGTGTGGTTACTCTGTTTATGTTTCTTGGCGGAGTCAATTTCAGTCTGATTTATAAGGCATATCATGGTGATTGGCGTTCATTGCTGCGCAATGATACCTTTATGGCATATATCGGCATACTTGTTGTAATGTATGTGATTTTTGTCATCAGTATTGCCGTTACCGGACATGCAACATCCATAGAGGCTGTCACAATCGACCCTATTTTCCAGATAATAACGACAATTACATCGACCGGCCTTACTGCCGATAACTTCGAAAACTGGGGTCCGTTGGTACTCTCCCTGTCATTCTGCCTGATGTTCTTTGGCGCCTGCGCAGGCTCTACGAGCGGCGGAGCCAAAATAGACCGTCTGCTCTATCTGCTTAAGAACACCAACAACGAACTGTATCGCTCGGTACACCCCAATTCAATACGTTCGGTGCGAATCAACGGTAATGTAATGGCACCGGAGGTTGTCGATAAGGTGATTGCATTTTTGTGCATATATGTTATGGTCATCGCGGTAGGCGGAATTATGCTTACTGCCATGGGGCTGCCGTTTATGGACGCATTCTTCAGTTCATTCAGCTGCGTAAGCAACACCGGGCTTGGAGCCGGTGTGACCGGTTATGGAGGAGGCGGTTATGAAATCATACCTGACTTCGGCAAATGGGTACTGTCAATATTGATGCTCATCGGGCGTCTTGAGATTTTCACCGTACTAATACTGTTTACACAGGCTTTCTGGAAGAAATAATCAAAAGTATATGGATGATAAACTGATTTATGCCGCACCCCTGCAAGGCTATACAGATGTGGCATGGCGCTTGGCCCATGCCGGTATTTATGGCGGTGTCGATGCATATTTCACACCATTTATCAGAGTTGAAAAGGGCAGCGTCAGGCAACGTGACCTTAATAATGCGATTCAGAATATGCCGTCTGGCATACCGGTAATCCCACAGATTATTTTTGGGAGCCGTGACGAATTTATCATACTTGCCGACACTTTGATTGACGCCGGAGCAACACATATCAATCTGAACCTCGGATGTCCGTTTCCACCACAAGTAAAACATGGGCGGGGAGCGGGTGCATTACGGGCTGCTTTGATTGAGGAAATCGCAAGCATTATAATCACGCGTTATTCATTTGCTGTATTCTCGGCAAAATTACGTCTTGGCATCAATAGTTCTGATGAATGGCGCCCGATATTGAACATATTAAATACAATTCCTCTCGATCATATTACTCTTCATCCAAGAATCGCGGCTCAGCAATATGTAGGAGAATGTAATAGTGAGATATTTGATGAGTTTTTAGCATCTACAAGTCACCGTGTAGTATATAACGGTGATATACGGTCAGTTTCAGATATCGCCCGCATCGGCAGTGTGCACAATATCTCTGTGGATGTAATGGTTGGAAGAGGATTATTGTCACGCCCGTCGCTTGCTCTGGAATATCGCAGTAATGAGGAGTGGTGTCACGACAAGCGTGTTTCAGTTTTAAGAAGATTCCACGAAGAAATATATTCCACCTATATGACTGTTCTTTGCGGAGACCAGCAGATATTACAAAAAATCAAACCTATGTGGGATTGGCTTGAAGACGAGATTGGTCATAAAGCCTGGAAAGCAATCCATAAGGCCACTACTCTCAGAAAATATGAATCGGCTGTGGCTGATGCATTGTCATAAAAACGGCCTGAAAATTCAAAGATTGTCAAAATTTATATAAGAAGGATTCTCCGATGGATTTTTGCCTGTTATGAGGGAGTGTAGCTGTAGCTACATGATTGAAGAATAAACAAAAAGACGCGGACAAGACTCTCAAAAGCAAAGTAATATGAATTTTAGACAATCTTTCAGAACGGCGGATAGAATGCATCTGGAATGTGTTCAATTTCAATAATTTCCCCATCATCATTGGCCGAGACAAGCAATATGTCGAACTGAACCTCAAATGGCAGATTTCGTGATTTTACGTATGCGTCAGCCGCTCGCACAAGAGATTTGATTTTTGCTTTGGTTATGCCTTCTATGCCTGAAAAGCCGGTCCCGGCAGTGCGCGTTTTTACTTCAGCGCAGACAAGTCTCGGACCGACCATTGCGACAATATCAATCTCCAGATGCCCTACACGCGCATTCCGTTCCATGATGGCATACCCCTTGGCTGCAAGATAAGAGCATGCTGCATCTTCTCCAATTTTACCAAGGGTGTTATGTCGTGCCATCTGATAATCTAAGAATCAAAACAATTTATAGGATATGCGAAAATTGACTGATGGGAATACCTTGAACGAATTTACAATATCGACATAATCACCGACCTTACCGTTCACATTTTCAACGTCATTAATCAAGTCGATACCTTCATGAGTAACTATCTTAGGGCTTCCACCCCAGAACATCACTCCGGCATCAAATCCGATTGACAAACGTCCGGATTTTCCCACCTCATTATTATATCCAAAGCCGATATAGGGGCGGAAACGGTTGACCAAAGCCTTTGCTCTAACAAGTCCGTCGGTTCCCGGGCGCATCATGTATGGCTGTCCCTTTCTATAGATGATATTGCCTTCGTTATCGTGTATATCACGGCTGAATGTGCCGACATTTATACCAACCGCGCCACGTTCAATGAGTTTCTCAGCCATTTCCGGCGACATATAATAGTCATCATATCCCGGAATCATAGGCTCATCCCAATATGCCCCGCTTTTGGCAAAATCATAAAAATGATTATAGATATTCACCGCGAGCAGAGATGGCATCTCTTCGATTGTGTTTCTGGCGTTGGCAATCTTATTTGACCCAAGATAAAAACCGGCGGTAATATGCCAGCGTTTGTCGGCCCATGGCATGACGTCGACCATAAATTTAAAATTCCAGAAAGAGGGCCGACCCTGCATGTCGACATGTTCGTCGACATGTATATTGGTGATTCCGTACATCAGCTCCTGCAGCTTGTCAAAATTACTTTCATTCACTGTATAGCCATCATCCGGTGTGGCTCCCTCTTTATAACTTGTTATGTTGAATGACATCGGCACTGCAAATTCAGGCATATAATCAACACCCGCGCGTAAGCGTACCCAATCAGTAACATTGGTTGATAAGTCAAGCCCAATTCCTGCCGAGCCCAGAGAAAGGCCGACATCCAGATGATTGAATATATTGCGGTCAATGCGAACACCGTCACCGGCAGTAGCAGATGGAGCAACAGACTGAGAGTAAAGGATAGTAGGGGAGAAAAGAACGGCCAATGCCGCTATAGATGGCAATTTCATTTGATTGTCTTGAATAAATGCGTGTGATTGAGAATCAATATTATTTTGACAAAGGTAAGCAATATTTCTAAACAAAATCAAAAACATTCGCATAATTAACACGTATGTTAACTTAATTATGCGTCAAAATATTCCGGTTCATGACAGAATTTTCGTATATTTGCAATAAACAATAACATTACAGTGATGAAATGTGGACTTGTACTAGAAGGCGGAGCAATGCGTGGATTATTCTCAGCCGGAGTAATTGACATAATGATGGAGCACAATCTCCGTCCTGATGGCATTGTCGGCGTATCAGCCGGAGCTGCTTTCGGATGTAATTACAAATCAGGACAGCATGGGCGTGCTTTACGATATAACCAACGTTTTGCCCGAGATTCCAGATATTGCGGAATTCGCTCACTAATCAAAAGCGGGGATTTATTCAATGCGGAATTCGCGTATCATATTGTCCCGAACCATTATGACGTGTTTGATTCCGAGGCCTTTGAACTGAACCCAATGGAATACTATGTAGTATGTACCGACGTAGATACGGGAGAGGCCGTCTATCACAAATGCACACATGGCGGAGATTTATTTTATGAATGGGTAAGAGCCTCGGCATCAATGCCTTTAGTATCAAATATTGTTGAAATAGATGGCCGACGGCTCCTTGACGGAGGCATGTCCGACTCTATACCTCTCGAATTTTTTGAACGCTGTGGTTATGATGCCAATGTAGTGGTGCTGACTCAACCGGAAGGATATGTAAAGAAATGTTCCCGATTCATGCCGATGATAGAGTGGGGTCTGCGCAAGCATCCGGGAGCAAGAGACGCGATGAGCCGCCGTCATGTAATGTATAATGCCCAGCTCGAATATGTCCGTCATGCAGAATCTGAAGGCCGCTGTGTAGTAATCCGGCCGGAATCTCCGTTGCAAATCGGACATGTGTCACACAGTCCGGATGACATGCAGCGCGTCTACGATTTAGGACGTGTTGCCGCGCAGAAAAAGATTCAGGAAATCAAAACACTTTGGCATCAATAATTGATTTATTGCCCATTTCCCAAAGACATAATATTTTTTCTTTCAGATGAAAATCTCTACCAGCAGATGCCGCAGGCTTTTTCAAAGCCCTTGGTGCAAACAATCTATTGAAATAGTCTTCTTCAATTCCATATAGCTTATTAGGACATAAACTATAGAAAACAGATAGAATTTGTGAGCTGAATGATTTGCGGCTTACGTCCCATAATCTGTATTATGTTAAATTGCGTGAGCGAGAGTTTCTCAACTTCCCTCTTGCCATAGTGCTTCATTCCCATTACTCACTCATGGTATCTCCCAATCCCCCTCGGCGATATCGGACTCTCTCTTTTACTGTCTATCGAACAAAATGAAAGGCATACAGGCCGAAAATCACGAAAAATCAAAGCGCAATATTAACGACAGATACGCCGTTTTGAAAAAAACACTATCTTTGTATGTTATGGCATATCTTGACAAACGATTCAAAAGATTGAAGGCAATACCTCGACACATAATTCTTGGTATCGGAATCTGTGTTTCCCCAACAGGCATTCCTCAATATATGTCGGCACAGGTATCAATCACCGGCGATATATATCCTCCTATTTCTATAACACCGGAAGCGTCTACCGGGCTTTCGGCTATATACGTGCTACATTCATGTCAAGGCAGCACCTCGCTTACCTATCAAGCAAAAAACACCACCCACCCTATATGGTATACATTCGGGCAGCTTGGAGCTGCATATGCCGAGCCGATACCAGAGAATAAGATAGACTACTCAGGGGCGGAATCGATATTAAATGAGGTACGGTCTGATTGCGGGTATGTGATTGAAGATGGCAATTCACGCACATATTTCTGGATAATCGATTATTCGGAATACGAACTTCTTCTCAGTTCCCTGTCGGTTGACGGAGACAGTGATTGCTACACTACAATCTTAAATTTAGGAGGAGATGCATATCCCATATATTATTATACAATAACCGGTCGTCGCGGCGAGTTGTCGCGAGAGATGTCGCTGAAATATACCACGATGGAATATTCAGCAGATTATCAAGGATATAGAGAGATTGAAGCTACAGTATCCCTGCCAAATGCGGATGGTGCAATTCATTGTACCGCAGCGCTATGCGACACTGAATACACTCTTGTCGGAGACAGATTTCTGCGAGAATGGGGTCTGCCGGAGTTGTCGGTTAGCACCGACGTGATTGCGGCCCGTCGTGTTGAGGCCCATACCTCCGCAGAACAGGAGACAGAGACATTCGACAACCAGCAGAGAACATCATCAGGAGAAGGCTCGGCATCTCTTGGCGGCTCGGCGCCGGTTGAGATTTCTTTCATCGCAGATGTCACCCCTGCTGCGATATTTACCGAATGGCAAGTATCAACCCATCCTGAATTCGAGGATATCTTATTGCGCGACAAGAATCTTTCATTTACCCGTACATTCCGCGATGCAGGTACAACATATGTACGCTTCATGGCGGCTGACGCCGATGGTGAATGTGAGCATTATTCCGAGACATATCAGATAAATATCGGAGAATCCGACCTGCATTGTCCAAATGCGTTTTCGCCGGAAGGCTCTCCGGGAATTAATGATGAATGGAAAGTAAGCTACCGCTCAATAACTGAATTCAAGTGCAGTATATTCAACCGATGGGGTATCTGTGTTGCGACTCTTGATCACCCATCACAGGGTTGGGATGGCAAGTATAAAGGGAAATATGTCGGCTCAGGTGTTTATTATTATGTAATAAAGGCTCGTGGAGCCGACGGCCGCGTTTACAACCTAAAAGGAGACATCAACATTATAAAATATAATAACGAAAATCAAGGCATAGCCTCTCCTCAGCCATAAAACTTAACTAACATGCAAATTTATTATCATAAAATAATAGCCACCGCACTGTTTTGCGGACTTTTTTCCGGCACAATAAATGCCGAGGCAACTGACATAAAAAACGGCGATTCGTCGACACTGTTCAGCACCGTTGTCAATCCGAGAATTCCGTCAAAGGTTACATTTGCCGGACAAACGGTAGATCTTGACCGAGTGGATTTATTCGAGCGTCTTGACCGTGAACTCACATCCATGGCTTATACGCATGGCAATACTCTGCTCACAATAAAAAGGGCCAACCGATACTTCCCTAAACTCATCCCCATTTTGAAGAAAAACGGAGTCCCTGAGGATTTAATATATCTTGCATGCATCGAGAGCACGCTAAATCCTCGTGCATACTCCCCGGCAAAGGCCGCGGGTCTGTGGCAGTTTATACCGTCCACAGGAAAAGAATATGGCCTTGAGGTAAATGAATTTGTCGACGAGCGCTATCATCCGGAGAAAGCGACACAGGCTGCATGCAGATATCTAAAAAACGCACTTGCCAAATATGGCAACTGGGAGTCTGTCGCCGCAAGCTACAATGCCGGCATGGCTCGTATATCCAAAGAACTCGACGCCCAAAAAAGCAAATCAGCCTACGACCTGTATCTCAACGACGAGACATCGCGCTATATATTCCGTCTCATCGCCATGAAGCTCATAATGGAGAATCCGAAGGCATACGGATATCGCATAAGCTCTGATCAATTGCATACTCCAGTACGCACAACGACTGTCGAAGTCAATGGTCCAGTAGAAGATTGGACTGCTTGGGCAAAATCTCATGGCATAAGCTATCTTACCTTGCGCGATTTCAACCCATGGATAAGGGCAAAATCGCTCCCTAACAAAACAGGAAAAACCTACCGGGTTGAAATACCTCTTGCTGACGATATGCTTCGTTCTACAAGTAAGACACACGTCTACAATCCCGCGTGGGTAGTAGACTGATGGATGAATATTGATTTATGAAAAAAGATATAACCGAAAATATTCCGGCAGATGCCGATAAATTATCGGTGCTTGGCGCACGCGTCCATAATCTTAAGAATATCGATGTGGACATACCTCATAATTCCCTTTCTGTAATTACCGGACTTAGCGGAAGCGGAAAGTCGAGTCTTGCATTCGACACAATTTTCGCAGAGGGACAACGTCGGTATATCGAGACATTCTCGGCATATGCACGCAACATGCTCGGTACTCTTGAGCGGCCGGATGTAGACCGCATCACTGGCCTGAGTCCGGTTATTGCTATTGAGCAAAAGACCATAAACCGTAATCCGCGAAGCACTATCGGCACAACAACCGAGGTGTATGACTATATGCGCCTGCTATTCGCTCGCATCGGTGTAGCGCGAAGCTATATCAGCGGAGAGAAGATGGAGAAATATACTGCCGAGAAAATCGTGGCACTTATATTGTCACGATATGACGGGCATAAAATTTATGTTCTTGCTCCACTTGTGAAGAATCGTAAAGGCCATTACAAGGAACTCTTCGAACAACTGCGTAAGAAAGGATACCTTACAGTAAGAGTCGACGGCGAACTTCGCGAAATTACATTCGGTATGAAACTCGACCGCTACAAGAACCATTCCATAGAACTTGTGGTCGATAAGCTGAAAGTAGGCCGTAAGGATGCCATTCGTCTGAATGATTCTGTAGAAAACGCATTGCGCCAGGGAGACAAACAGATGATGGTCTATGATCTTGATGAAGATACTGTAGCCCACTATAGCCAGATGCTGATGGATGCTGAAAGTGGGTTGTCATACCGTGAGCCTGCTCCACACAACTTTTCATTTAATTCTCCCCAAGGGGCATGTCCCTGTTGCAAGGGACTGGGCTATGTCAACATTATTGACAGGCAGAAACTGATTCCGGATTCGTCGCAGTCAATCTATAAAGGTGGTATCGCCGCACTCGGTCCATACAAGAATACAATGATATTCTGGCAGATTTCAGCCATCTGTGAGAAATATGGGTGCTCATTGAAAACACCGATATCCGACTTGCCAGAAGAGGCTCTGAACGATATTCTAAACGGGACTGACGAGCGTCTTCAGCTAAAGACCGACATGCAGAGCACCTACAACTATTTCCGCACATATGAAGGTCTCGTCAAGTATATCGAGCTGCAACAATCGGATGATGCAGGAAGCAAGGCCCAGAAATGGAGCGGACAGTTTTATTCCCGAGCAACATGTCCTGAATGTGGAGGTCGACGACTTAACCGTGAAGCATTGCATTTTTTTGTTGACGGATATAATATTTCCGATCTGGCGCGCATGGATATCGGCGAACTGTATGAATGGGCTTCGCAGGTAGAGAAGCGCCTCGATTCACGGAGTCTGATGGTCGGCGGAGAGATTCTGAAGGAGATACGTTCCCGACTGCGCTTTCTTGTGGATGTCGGACTCCATTACCTATCTTTGGACAGAGCCTCGGCTACACTTTCCGGAGGCGAAAGCCAGCGTATACGACTGGCTACACAGCTCGGGTCGGAACTGGTCAATGTAATGTACATACTTGACGAGCCGAGCATAGGTCTGCATCAGCGTGACAACAAAAGGCTGATTGATTCATTAAAGAGATTGCGCGATGCATTTAATACCATCATTGTTGTCGAGCATGATAAAGAAATCATGCTCGAAGCTGATTATATCGTAGATATCGGCCCTAAGGCGGGCCGCAAGGGTGGCAACGTAGTATTCGCCGGCACCCCCAATGAAATGCTTGCGCAGGATACTCTGACAGCACGATATCTCAACGGCACATGCACAATAGAGCGTGGCAGTGCTCCACGGCCCGGTAATGGCAAATATCTGCGTCTTGAAGGATGCACGGGCCATAATCTCAAGAATGTCACATTAGAGATTCCACTCGGATGCCTGGTGTGTGTGGCCGGAGTGTCAGGCAGTGGGAAATCCAGTCTTATCAACGGCACATTGCAGCCTATACTGAGCCATCATTTCTACCATTCTCTGCAAGAGCCCCTGCCATATAAAAGCATCGAAGGGATTGAGCATATCGACAAGATTGTTACGGTCGACCAATCGCCACTCGGGCGTTCTCCACGATCCAATCCTGCAACGTATACCGGAGTATTCTCCGATATACGCTCTCTGTTCGTAAATCTACCGGAGGCCAAAATCCGCGGTTACAGACCCGGCAGATTCTCATTCAATGTGGCCGGAGGCCGATGTGAAGCATGTAATGGCAATGGCTATAAAACAATTGAGATGAATTTCCTGCCTGATGTGCTTGTGCCTTGTGAGGTATGTGGCGGGAAGCGCTATAACCGCGAGACGCTTGAGGTGCGTTACAAGGGGAAATCTATCGCCGATGTTCTCGACATGACCATAAACCAGGCTGTCGAGTTCTTTGCCGGTATCCCAGGCATATTAAAGAAACTTCAGGTGCTTCAGGATATCGGACTCGGATATATCAAGCTCGGACAACCTTCGAGCACACTTTCCGGAGGCGAGAACCAGCGCGTAAAACTCGCTACAGAGCTTTCAAAACGCGACACCGGACGTACTATGTTCATACTTGATGAACCAACAACAGGGCTGCATTTCGAAGATATAAAAGTGCTGCTTGGAGTATTGAACCGTCTGGTCGAAAAAGGGAACACCGTAGTCGTTATCGAGCATAATCTTGATGTGATAAAATGTGCAGACTATGTAATCGATATGGGGCCGGAGGGAGGCAAAAACGGCGGCATGATAATAGCGGCAGGAACTCCTGAAGAGATTGCTCAAACCAAGTCGCCGACGGCGGCATATATAGCCGAGGAACTTGATGAATCAGAACGCCTGAAGAAACGACAAGAGCATATTTAGAGCTTGTTTAATAATAAATCTTTCCCGAAGGAATTAAAGCAATGCCGTGTCCTACAATTATAGGGGCACGGCATTGCTTTATCTATATACCGGTTTTTCAAGGAATAATACTACCAGCCTCTGTATATTCGATTGAATTTCTGCTATAAAACATGTGAAAAAATTTGCAAAATTCGCATTTATTATACCACAAACGCAAATTGGTGTTAAATTACAGAATATTAAGCACTTGAATAGTTAATGAATTCTTATTAAGAAATCTTAACAACATATTTCTGTGTTATATTTGCAAATGTCAACTTATTTACTTTGAAAGGAACAGCCACCAAATAGATTTGCAAACAGCACAATCTGAAATCCAATTTGCAAATGCATATTGAAATATCAAAGCCCATAAATTTACATTATTAAACACGAATTTCATATATGTGTGGTTCGCAAACCACCATAGCTCTAATTTGAAAAACACGGAATGAATGCTTCTACACGGTTCGCAAACGCAAAAATACCCTACTTAACACAGATTGATATATGGGCATAATGTACTATAACTCATACTAAATAGTTTTAAAATATTTAGTATTGCTTTAGGTTTGTATCGAGAAATTAACATAGGTGACTTCCAACGCAATCCACATAGCGTATAATAAACTAATTATCAGTAATATAATATACAACAAGTAAAGTGATACATTACGACAAAACCAACTAAAGCGTGCTTATTTGCAAATTGTTTACAATCCCAATTTGCAAACAGAAATACATTGTTGCAAAATACAAATTTGCATTTCCCAAAAATATATTTTACATTTGCATTCTCAAAATTGCAAAATCAAACACTCAAAATGGATATATCATCACGTCTCAAGGAATTTCTTGATTATACCGGTATGCAGAGCACTCAGTTTGCAGACTCATGTGGTATACCTCGACCATCTTTTTCCCAGTTACTTCGCGGCCGTAATAAAAAAGTCAGCGACGAAGTAATTACAAAGATTCATGAGTCATTTCCTCAACTTTCCATACTGTGGCTGATGTTTGGCGAGGGAAATATGGTGACATCTTCAAATATAGAAATCTCAGAGCCTGAAAATGCAGCCAACCCCCTACTCCATACCAATCAATACGCTGACAATAAGCCTAATAATCCAGAGACAGACAATCCTTGCAATCATCGAGAATTATCGCAATCTACAAATATACCTCCGCTCCCAGGTATAAATGTCCCGGATTCGGTACCGGACAACGCACCATTTGCCATATCCAGTTCCTCAGCAGTAAAAAACAACACATCCCAGAGCTGCAATACAGCGGCGTTGAACAATGTTCAACATGATTCAATGCCGATAATCGGCATCAATTCCAATGATGCCGGTCAGCGTCGCGTAGTAAGCATAATGGTGTTTTACAACGACAACAGCTTTGAGACCTTTGTGCCTGAAAAGACAAAATAATCTATCAGAAATATGTATCTTCGCAAAATCAATTATTAAAGCCATGATAATACCGTATATCAATAAAAAGAAAATTGCAGTAACAGAGATTTCAGACTTACTTGATCGGAATGAAATCGCTCCGCAGTATATAAGCACAGCCAACTGGCCCGCTGAGTTCCCCTACACTCCTGATGTCCGATTCCGCATAGCACATAATGGCTCAATGATTCTTTTGGAGTACACAGTTGCCGAAGACTACATTCGAGCAATGGCTAAGGAAGACAATGGCCCTGTATGGGAGGACTCATGCGTGGAAATGTTTATCACATTCGATAATCTCAACTATTACAATATCGAATGCAACTGTTGCGGTAAGGTATTGCTTGCCTGTGGTCCGGACCGGAACAATCGCACATATTCCACGCCGGAATGTGTAGGAGCCATATCACGAGCCACATCGATTACCGATACACAGTTTGACAGCTGTAAAGCTCCGGACAAATGGTGCGTACGGCTTGCCATTCCCGTCGTCATCTTTTTTGCCGACAACATAAAAAATCTACACGGAATGAAAGCAAGGGCAAATTTCTATAAATGCGGAGATAAATTGCCTGTGCCGCATTTCTTATCTTGGAAACCGATAAATGTTCCGGCACCCGACTTCCATCTTCCCCATTTTTTTGGAGAAGTTGTCTTTGAATAATTTCGGTTGATTTATCCGACATCAGGTCATATCACAAGCCTTGATTTACGCTGCATGGTGCTTTGCAACATAGTTGCACTATTTATTGCTTAAATTAGCGCCATGAAAACCAATCAAGCAATGATACCGACTAATATTCATTATTGCCGTAGTGTATTAACACTTGCGGCAACTTTTGTATTCTCCGGACTTATCTCATGTACAGGACATGACAATCATGCCGAGTCCGAAAGCGAGGAACACGAACATTCTTCAGAAGAAATCATATTATCGCCACATTCGGCACATCGATTTGGCGTCAAAGTCGAACAGGTTGCAGACTGCAAGCTGCCTCGCATAGTCCGGGCGTGGGGCGCGCTCGAAGCAGTACCCGGCACTGGGCGACAAATACTGTCATCCCGTTCGGCGGGCATAGTTCGGCTGTCGCCACGTGCAGTCGCCGGCGCATCGCTACGTCCCGGAGAACGCGTAGCTACCGTCAGCGGCAAAGGAATTGCAGGAGGTGACGCCAACGCCGTTGCATCTGAAGAATTGGCCGCCGCACAGAAAGAACTCGAGCGCATAGAGCCGCTACGCAATGAAGGCATAGTGAGTGAGCGAGATTATCAATCGGCACTGTCGACAGTAAAACGACTAAGCGCTGCATACAGCGGAAATGGTTCAGGAAGTGCAGTCACGGCTTCACAGAAAGCAACGATAATAAAAGTGAATGTAGCCGATGGTGAATGGGTGGAGGCCGGAACACCTGTAGTAGAAACATCGACTGACAGCCGACTTTTGCTTCGTGTTGACCTTCCATTGTCAATGCGCAATGTGGCCGGCATGATTGTTGATGCCAACTTCGCCACAGCAGATTCTCCCGATAATGTCAAATCCGTAAGTATGCTTGGAGGCTCAATTATCGAGGATACAAAAGGTACAGCTGCAACAAACGGTAATTATATGCCGATATACTTTTCCATCCCTAACGACGGGTCATTGTCACAGGGTGTATACACCGATATATGGGTTATTCTCGAAGATGACAATGACGTGACAGGATCTACAATTCCAGTAGAAGCTGTGGTGGAAAGTGAGGGCGAATATTTCGCCTATGTCAAAGTGGATGACCATGGATATGAAAAACGGCGTCTTTCACTTGGGGTGACCGACGGAAAAATTGTAGAAGTCAAGGCCGGACTTGTTCCGTCGGACAGTGTTGTCACCAACGGTGCCATGATTCTGAAGATGGCTGAGAACAGCGGCAAGATTCCGGAAGGGCATTCACATAATCATTAATATCCGGACAGAATATGCTTGACAGAATAATAAAAGGCTCACTTGACCGACGCAAACTGGTTCTTGTTGCGGCGGCGCTATTATTGATTGTCGGATGCGTGGCTATGCTTCGCGACACATTTGATGTCGATATTTTCCCAGACCTAAATGCTCCTACGGTGGCAATAATGACCGAGGCCGGCGGCCTTGCTCCTGAAGAAGTAGAGAAACTTGTCACCTACCCCATAGAGACAGCAATGGGCGGTGCTCCAGGAGTAAGACGTGTACGCTCTTCAAGTTCCGCAGGATTCTCAGTAGTATGGGTTGAGCATGAATGGGGCGTTGACCCATACAAGGCCCGCCAGGGAATATCCGAGCGTCTATCCGGAATAGGATCCACACTTGCTCCCGAGGCAGGGATTCCAGTGATGGGACCTCCCACTTCGGTACTTGGCGAAGTGCTTATAATAGGGCTTACCAACAAGACCGATTCTTTATCAACAGACTCCCTGTCAATGCTACAGCTTCGTACCATTGCCGACCGTACACTACGTCCGGCGCTACTTGCCATTGAAGGGGTGTCACAAGTATCGGTACTCGGTGGCCAGGAAGAGGAGATACAGATAAAACTCAATACACCTCAAATGGCCCACTACGGAATATCCCTTGAGGAAGTATTGGCGGCCTGCGATGGATTGAATACAAACTCTTCCGGAGGCAATCTTAGCGACTTTGGGAATGAATATCTTGTAAAAGGGAGTATATCCACAAGCCGTGCCGATGAACTTGGCCTGACAGTAGTAAAAATCATCGGCAATGACAATGCGAACACCGGTGCTCCGGTAACATTGAGCGATATTGCCGTAATCGAACGTGGTGGTGCCACTCCACGTATCGGAGCTGCAGGAGAGAGAGGTAAAGAAGCTATACTACTCACCGTAAGCAAACAGACCGGCGCATCGACAACCCGTCTCACAAAAGCAATAGAAGCAAAACTCGCACAACTTGTTCCTTCACTACCAAAGGACATTAATGTATCGACAGACATATTCCGACAGGCTGACTTTATCGACAGTTCTGTAAATAATCTGCAGCAATCGCTCTTCGAGGGTGCAATATTTGTAATCGTAGTGCTCTTCTTTTTCCTTATGGACATACGCACTACGCTGATATCGGTCATTGCTATCCCCATGTCGATTATAGTGACCATTTTTGTTCTACATGCCATGGGACTTACCATTAATACCATGACACTTGGAGGCATTGCAATTGCCATCGGATCCCTGGTGGACGATGCCATTGTCGACGTAGAAAATGTTTACAAACGTCTTCGGGCAAACCGCGCATTGCCGAAGGAGCAGCAGAAGAATGTAGTCAGCGTAGTCTATGAAGCATCCCGAGAGGTAAGAATGCCGATATTCAACTCCTCTCTTATCATCATGGCGAGTTTCCTGCCGCTCTTCTTCCTACATGGCATCGAAGGCCGTCTGCTCGGCTCGCTTGGAATAGCTTTTATCGTATCGCTGATAGCATCTACAATTGTAGCCCTCACCCTTACTCCGGTATTGTGCAGCTATCTTCTCGGAGATTCCGCGTCCGGCACAAAAGATAAAGAGCCGGCACCTGCGGCATGGCTCCGACGCGTGTATAATAATGCGCTCACCACAGGCATGCGGCATAAACGCGCCATACTTTGGTGGACCGGAATATTGTTTGTGGCCTCGATGTGCATTATGGCCACACTTGGACGCAGCTTCCTGCCGCCGTTCAATGAAGGCTCATTTACGATAAACATAAGTGCCATGCCGGGCATATCGCTTGAAGAGAGCGACCGTATCGGACGCATTGCTGAAAAAATAATAATGGAGGTGCCCGAGATAACAACGGTTGCAAGAAAAACAGGACGTGCCGAACTTGACGAACACTCTCTTGGAGTCAATGTAAGTGAAATCGAAGCACCTTACATACTTGACGGACGCACGCGCTCTGAAGTGGCCGACGAACTGCGTCATAAACTCGCAGATATCCCCGGAGTCAACATTGAAATCGGCCAGCCGGTATCTCATCGTATTGATGCCATGCTTTCGGGAACAGAGGCCCAGATTGCCATAAAAATTTTTGGACCGGATCTTCCTACTCTCCATCGCACCGCAACAGAGATATCCAATGCTATCGGCGACGTCAATGGGATTACGGACATTGCCGTTGAACAGCAGGTAGAACGTCCGCATCTTGAGATACGTCCCCGACGTCATGCAATGGCCTACTATGGCATAACCCCAGGACAGCTTGCCCGCTGGGTCAGCGTGAATATCGGAGGTACTGAAGTGGGAAAGATTTATGATGACGGTATCCCCCGCTCTATAAGGCTAATGAGCAGCGAACGATGGAGAGGCAGTATTGACGGAATATCTTCGTTGACAATAGACACTCAACGAGGAGTAGTGCCAATAACCTATGTCGCAGATGTCGTATCGACCTCCGGCCCAAATACTATTAATCGAGAGAATCTCAACCGTAGGATTGTAGTATCGGCCAATGTTGAGGAACGTGACCTTCGAGGAGCTGTCAATGAAGCACGTAACGTTATTGAAGAAAAGATTAAGATTCCCGAGGGATACAACGTTGTCTACAGCGGTCAATTTGAAAGTGAAGCCGCTGCCACCAGAACTCTTGTTTTAGCATCAATCGGAGCTCTTATAATCATTCTGATACTTCTGTATATGGAATTCCATGATATCAAGGAGTCTCTGATAATACTTGTCAACATGCCACTGGCAATGATTGGGGGTGTATTAATGCTGCGACTGACCTCAGGCGAATTGAACATTCCTGCAATAATTGGATTTATATCACTGCTTGGTATCACAACACGCAATGGCATGTTGCTAATATCCCGCTACAACTCATTGCACAATGATGGCCTCGCTCTGTCTGAACGAATATTAAAAGGCAGTTCCGACCGCCTGCTTCCGATTATAATGACAGCACTTACTTCGGCATTGGCGCTTGCTCCTCTTGCCTTGCGTGGAGGAGATCCCGGCAATGAACTGCAGTCGCCTATGGCCATTGTGATTCTCGGAGGATTACTTACATCGACTCTTCTGAATATCTTTGTAATACCGATACTTTATTATTACGTACAACACCGTAAGAAATAGACTCATGAAATCTATAAGAACAATCGCCCTCATAGTTGCATCCACAGTCGTGCTCCATGCAAGCGGAGAGAGTTTTGACTCCCTTGTCGACCGTATGATTGCTCTCAATCCGGGCCTACGCAGTGAAGCATATGCCTATGCCGCCCAAAGGGAAAGTCTGCGATCTGCAGCCATGCTCCCGGATCCGGAAATCGAAGGAGGATATATGTGGAGTAGCGGGGAGCCTGGAAACAAGACCGATATTACAGTAAGCCAATCGATGGAATGGCCGGGAGTATACAGCGCGATGCGACGTGAGGCCCGACTTCAGTCAAAGGCAACCAACCTGTCGGAACAAGCCACAATAATCAGCGCACGAGAAAACGCTCGGATTCTACTGGCAGAAGGTGTATACCTTAATAAATGCCATCAAGTAATGGTAAATCGCATGGAATGCATCGATTCTCTGCTTGATATCGCCACGAAAGGCGCTCTGCGCAATGAAATCACATTGCTTGATGTCGAGAAACTGAAACTTGAAAGGCTTGAAGTACTTGCAAGACAGACTGAGCTCAACACTCAAGCGACACAATGTATATCGGCAATCGGAGCATTTATCGGGTCGATTGAAAATGCAAAAGACATATATAATGCGATTGAAGACTACCCGGCCGAAATGCTTCATCCTCTTGCTATATACAGCGACAAACTTGATGAAACGCCCGAGGTGGAGCAGTCAAGAATACTTGCCGAGGCATCTCGGGCACGGAGTGAAGCTGAGCGCCGCCGGTCGCTTCCTTCCCTTACTGCGGGATATCATTTTGCCAGAGAGGAGGGTACCCCGTTTCATGGGTTTGTAGCGGGATTATCAATACCTGTGTTCTCCACCAGAGGCAAGTCGGAGGCCGCACGCCTTGAAAGCATGGCAGCAGAGGCTCGCGCCGAACAGCAGGCTATAGAGCAGCGATTATCGTTAGAGTCCATACATGCGTCAGCGATGCAGTTCAAGACGCAGTATGAATCATACCACAAAGTTTTGACAGATTCCCCGACTCCCCGACTATTGCTTCGGGCGCTGGAGGGTGGCCAGATAAGCATGATGGTGTACCTTATTGAATCAGCCTCGCATACCGACGCAATATTACGGATGCTGGAAATACAGTATCGTTACCAACAGGCAATGGCACAGTTGGCTCGTTATAATCCGGGAAATTAATCTCCGGCGAGAACCTTTTGGCTGTTTATGGCGTTATTTGGGAAGAAAATATCTATTAACCAAATAACGCCTTTTTATGGAAACAAACGTATATAGCCAGCCAAAACTCCCCTATGCGTCCGATGCTCTTGAGCCTGCCATCAGCGCTGAAACTATCAGCTACCACTGGGGAAAGCATGAAAAGACTTATATCGACAATCTTAATCGACTGATTCGTGATACAGAATGGGAGGACACACCTCTTGAAGAGATTATCAAGACTGCCAATGGCCCTCTGTTCAATAATGCGTCGCAGGCATGGAACCATATATTTTATTTCTTCTCATTCTCGCCTGATGGCGGAGGTGAACCGCAGGGGCCTCTTGCGGAAGCTATCAAACGTGATTTCGAATCATTCGATGAGTTCAAAAAACTTTTTGAAAAAGCCGGTGTCGATTTGTTCGGCTCGGGGTGGGTATGGTTGTCTCAGGATAAGGATGGACGTCTGTTCATAACACAAGGCCCTAATGCCGCCAACCCTCTTACCCAGGGTCTGACTCCTCTGCTCTGCTTTGATGTATGGGAGCACGCCTATTATCTCGACTATCAGAACCGTCGTGCCGATGCTCTACATAGATTATGGGACATCATCGACTGGGATGTAGTATCGTCGCGATATTCCGTAAAATAAAAGCCTGACAAAGACATAAATCGCACTTTTAGCATAATGTGATGAATGCCGGGGGTGGAACTCGTGAGAGTGACGCCCCTTTTTATTTTGGGAAATTGTCTGCCGGGATAGAGGTTATTATGAAAAGGGGGCATATCAAAAAAATGACAGCCCCCTCCTATATTGATGTATAGTACGTCTCAATCAACGCTCAGCACGCATAGGATTGGAGAGGAAATCCTCATAGGCAAGACGTATGCCTTCGGGGAGTTCTGTTGTATATGTCCAGCCAAGAGCCTTAGCCTTGCTTACATCAAGGAGTTTACGTGGAGTTCCATTAGGCATGTCGGTATTCCATAGTATACGGCCCTTATACCCTACCGTTTTTGCAACGAGCTCAGTGAGTTCCAGGATTGTCAGCTCTTTGCCGGTACCGGCGTTTACAGTCTCATTGCCGGAATAATTATTCATAAGGAAAACACACAGATTGGCAAGGTCGTCGACATAGAGAAATTCGCGAAGCGGTGTACCGTCACCCCAGCATGTCACCTCCTCAAGTCCGGCTTCCTTAGCTTCATGGAATCGGCGGATAAGCGCAGGTAGCACATGCGAATGCGTCGGATGATAATTATCATTCGGTCCATAAAGGTTAGTCGGCATAACCGATATATAGTCCGTGCCATACTGACGATTGAGAAACTCGCAGTACTTCAGTCCCGAGATTTTGGCAAGAGCGTATGCCTCGTTGGTTTTTTCAAGTTCGGAAGTCAACAGACACGATTCAGGCATAGGCTGTGGTGCCATGCGCGGGTATATACATGACGACCCCAAGAACTCCAATTTCTTGACACCGTTTTTCCAGGCTGCATTGATAACATTCATTTCAAGCATCATGTTGTCATACATAAAATCGGCAAGAGCCGACTGGTTGGCTTCTATTCCGCCAACTTTTGCTGCGGCAAGAAAGACATAATCCGGCTTCTCGGCTGCAAAGAAATCATTTACAGCCTGCTGATTGATGAGGTCGAGTTCCTTGTGAGTACGGGTTATAATATTAGTATACCCCTGTCGGCGAAGTTCGCGCACGATAGCTGAGCCTACCATGCCTCTGTGACCGGCAACGTAAATTTTCGAGTCTTTTTCCATAGTGCTAACTATTCTTTCCTATTTTAGCGATATTGGTTATTCTTTTCTTCTGATTTTTATTCGTATGATATTTTCATCCTCGGGTATCCGGTCTACTACAAGAGCAAGATGACCGCCACCTCCGGCTCCAAGCATCTTCCATGCCAGGGCATGATTACGCCAACGATTGATATATTCCTCCACTCCGGGCTGCATCATTGCGGGGAACATTGAAATCTGTGCTTCAAAAGAATCGCGGAATGCTGCGGCAAACTCATGAAGGTTGCAACGCATCACAGCGTCCCAGCAACGGTCGGCAGCTTCTGTAAGACGTCTCACCTTCGCCGGCGTGATATCCTTGCCTTCCACAACAGAACAGCCCGGACGCCGTGGAAACATCGGAATAAGCACAATATGATTCTCAAGCCATGACAGGACATTCTCATCGTGGCATGATTCAATTTTTGCCGGCCAGTAATGTCCATCATAATAATGACGGTTAAGACCGGACATACAAATGCCTATCGCATCCTGAGCCCCGGAAATATGTCCTTTGTTCTCCGGATCATTCTCGAAGCAGAACAGAAGTCGCGCGAGCATCTCTTCATTGTAATTCGGAAGCTCATAAGGCCAGATTTTCTTTGCAGCATTACGTGTCGATGTCGACATGCCGCCACGTTCCATAAATTCGACAGTCGGTTCTATCGAGATAGTAAGTGCCCATCCTGCCCCATATTCCGATACATATGGCTGGTCTATCCATGTACCGGCGATATCTACGCGGTATGGAAGGTGAGATTTTACACCTTTCCGCAAAGATGTTGTCGACCTGGCCTCCAATCCGGCATCCGGCACTCGTTCAAGTTCTACATATTCGATGCCTTTTTCCCGACAGAGATTTCGTTTGAGCTCAGAGCCGCCATCAGAGTTGACAACGAAAATATCAGGCTTTACTCGATCAAGCGTGTCAAGAAAATCAAGCATGCCACTACCTGAATTTATATATGCATCAGTAACATACCGGATTGACTTCACCATATACAGGCGCTCCTTTTCAGAGTACACTGTCTTGCGGTTTTTGAGGCCCTCGATTGTACTGTCGGAACCAATGCCTACATAAAGATCACCGTAGCGTGAGGCCTCTTTGAAGAAAGCCACATGACCGGAGTGAAGCATATCGTAGCACCCCGACACAAACACTTTCTTTTTATTGTCAGTCTGCATAAATAAGAGATTTCTTGCGTGAATATACTATAGCTGAAGCGTAACCAAGTATCACTACAAAACATAGAAGCGATACAGCAAAAGATGCGGAAATACCGGCAATATCCGATATCCATGCCTGAAGCGGCGTAAGCAAGGCTCCTCCAAGTATTGCCATTATAAGCCCGGAGGCTGCAATTTTGTTATCAGCCGGAGGCATACCCTCAAGAGCTATGCCATATATGGTCGGGAACATCAGCGACATTGTTGCCGAAATACCTACAAGAGCAATGACCGAAGGCATTCCGGAAAGAATTATTACCCCTCCCGTAAGAATTATAGCCATAACTGAGGCATACATCAGCAACATTACGGGCGCCACGTATTTCATAAGCCATGTGAACACAAACCGGAATAGTGTAAACGAGAGTATGGAGTAGAGAAAAAACATTGACGCATCTTTTTCAAGACAATCAAGTTCCGACATGACATAACGGATTGTGAACGACCATACACATGTCTGCACGCCTACATAAAAGAACTGAGCTACAACACCAAAGCGATATGGACGGTTGCTCCAAAGGCGGCGCAATGTATCTCCTACCGGCGCAGCCTCTGACTCGTCTTTAAATTTCGGCATTCTTACAAGAATGATTATAGCCAGCAATACAAGCAATGCACATCCGATGAGCATATACGTGCCTGATATGGCCGACAGTTCATGACTTTGAATCTCCATCAACTGAGCGGCCGACATGTCGCCCCGTTCTGCAGCATCGGCGGCGTTTAACTCCGACAATATGAAATGGCGGCTTACAAGTATACCGCATACAGCACCTACCGGATTGAACGTCTGTGCGATATTAAGACGTCGGGTAGCGTTGTCGCGACTGCCCATGGACAGTATGTAGGGATTGGCAGTAGTCTCAAGAACAGCACATCCGCATGCCATAACATAAATGGCAAAAAGAAATGCCGGATAACTCGCAGCGACACCTGCGGGATAAAAGAGCATAGTACCGCAGGCGTATAGGAGCAGGCCCAGTATAATTCCTGATTTAAAGGAGTATTTGCGGATAAACATAGCCGCCGGGAAAGCCACACAGGCATATGCCCCGAAGAAAGCGAACTGCACCATAGAGGTCTGCAAATCGCTCATCGACATAATACGCCGAAATGCTGCAAGCAGCGTGTCATTCATATTGTTGGCCAGGCCCCATGCGAGAAAAATAGTGGAGACAAGGAGGAAAGGTACGCCTATGCGTATTACGTCATTGGATTTTGCCATTTTCAATTTTGTATAAGGGAGAGGAATTCCTGTCGAAGTGTTGTATCTTCCGCAAACACGCCGTCGTAGTCAATAGTTGTAGTAGAGCTGTCCTGTTTTTCAACTCCACGCATTTTCATGCAGAGGTGTTCGGCACGACACACTACAATCACCCCTTTAGCTCCGAGGGTATTGCTGATCACCTTGGTGACTTCTGCCGTAAGACGTTCCTGCACTTGAAGGCGACGAGCATATACATTGACTACTCTTGCAAGTTTAGACAGCCCAATCATATTGCCGTCGGGGATATAGCCTACTGATATTTTTCCGAAGAACGGGAGTATATGATGTTCGCAGAAGGAGTAGAACTCTATGTCACGTACAATAATCATACGCGAGCCGGCATACTCAAATACAGCCTGCTTCATTACGGCAGAGGCATCCTGTCGGTATCCCTGAGTAGCATAATATAGTGCTTTCGCTGCCCTGAGCGGAGTTTTCCTAAGTCCTTCACGGTCGGGGTTCTCCCCTATCAGTTCTATAATAGCCCGGTAATGACGGGCCAGTTCTTCTATAACTATGTCCTGATTCTGCATAGCTTTTTGTGTCGTATTCATTTACAAAAGCGACTATTCTCCTACAACAATTCGGTCGCGCACCACACGTATCTCTCGGCTATAACCCGGAAATGCCTCCTTGATTTCAGCGGCGGCCTTCTCTGCCTCGTCATAAGTACGGAAATTTCCTATGCGTGTCCGCCAATACGGAGCTTTGTATTCAACATAAGAAGGGTATGCTTCAAAACGCGATACGACATTGCGCGCACGTGTGCGTGCTTCATTCTTAGCTGTACGCGGATTATTGTCAGCGAATATCTGTATTCTGTATCCTCCGGTCCGGCCATGAACTATCGCTGAAGATACCTCCTGCTCTTTTGACGCATCAACTCTCAGGCGATTTTTAAGTGCATCAGGCATCCGGATGATTACAACACCCTCAGCGGCGATATGCTCTTCAATCACCGGGCGCACCGGTTCAGTCTCGGTGACACTATCTGTAGTCTGCGCATGCATACCAATTGTCATTGCTATTGCAGCAATCGCCAAAGAGCATGCCGGCAGAATGCGTATATGTAGGAACGAGCTCTTGCTTTTCTTCATAATATTGCATTAACAACCGCAAAGTTAGTAAAAATAAATTACTTTGATGCAGATATTCCACATATTACTCAATTATAGGAATATCTGCATGCATATAAATGGAGACAGGCAACATCTCTTTTGAATTACAACCTGTTGGCAACCGACATATTCATATCAACTGATTATGGATACCCTCACCTTCTTGCCCTTAAGTTTCTGGGAAGACAGACGTCTTACCAACCCATCGGCATCATCTACAGGGACAGCTGCAATGGCGCTGTGGTCGCGCACAACAATACGCCCTACCATACTGGCATCTACACCACCTTGTTTTATTATATAGCCGGCTATATCTCCGCGAGAAATTTTCTCTTTCTTGCCTGCATTGAAATAAAGGGTCGCGGATGAGGCATGAATCGGGTTGTCGGAGTGTCCGGTAGGCGAATACGACCTGTCAAACACTATATAGTCGGGTATAGTGTCAGCTTCAGAAGATATCACATATATCGTACCGGTCGAGTCGACTCGTGCCGTACGGCCATTTCTATGTGTCCATACTTCCTGCGATAATGGCATGTGATAATGCACAATGCCACTTACTGAATCGATATCAAGTCCGCGGGCGCCAAGATCGGTACTGACAAGTATTGGTGTCGAGCCATTATTAAGCAAATCAACAGCCTTTTCCCTGTCATTCTGGTCAAGTGCTCCATGATATATGCCCACCGGAAGTCCGGCATCATGCAGATGTCGGTATACTCTGTCGGCGCTTTCCCGATGGTTCACAAACACTATTACGCGTCCGTCCGGCAGAGAATGCAACAGGTCAGTAAGGGTCTCAAGTTTGTCTCGCGACGGACTCTCTACATCAACTATCTGCATACGTGAGCGCGGTGCGTCGGCATTATTCAGATAGTTGATAATTTCCATCTTGTCTAATTTCATAAATCCCGGCAGTTCATCCAGGCGAGTAGCAGAGGTAAGAATTGTTCTGGCGCGATTGGGCATCGTGCGTATTACCTTCTTCATCTCGTCATGAAATCCAAGTTCAAGGGATTTGTCGTACTCGTCGAGCACCAATATCCTTGTTGTATATAAATCAATCTGCTTCCGCTCGATATGATCAAGCAACCGGCCGGGCGTAGCCACAATGATATCAGGCACCGGAGTCAGAGAATTCTTCTCGTCAAGCATAGAGTGTCCTCCATAAAGTGCTACGACCTTATATCCGACAGCCAGCTCGCGCACTACACGATATATCTGCATTACCAGTTCGCGCGATGGGGCAATCACGACGCCCTGCAACTTTGCCGCAGGCGGCTGCAGTGACAGCATCATGGCTGATGCAAAAGCGATTGTCTTGCCGCTTCCTGTCGGAGACAAAATCATTATATCCGATGCACTGGAAGCCATTGCTGCCTCTTGCATCGGATTTAGGGTATCTATACCCATGCGGGTACGGATATTCGCTATTATTTCTTGATATTTCATATTTTTCTGGTTACGGGACAAAATTACATAAATACTAACAATAATCCATTTAGAAATAGCCACAAAATTGGCGAGATGATTTGCATCGAGGTTAATCATTGACATTTAATGTTATACATTTATGTTAAGTAGAGGCCGATTGGGGTCGCCTCGACATCTCGCGCTTCCAAAATTTACATTAATTATTGTTAAACAAGGCCTCAGGTATTTGCACAAATCACAAAATCTCCCTACCTTTGCAAGTGTGTTTTTCATAGTATTAGATTAAGATAAAGGTTTAAACGGGAAGAGATGTCGTGAGACATCTCTTCTTTTTATACGCTTACACTATTGATAACGTTTGTTATGCGGTACAAAAAATATCCAAATGATCTATTTATTAAAATGCGTACAATAATGAGATAAATTATGTCGTTACTACCCATAGATGCAAACACGACGCAACATATCAGTTTTTATATGTATAGCGCTTATGATATTCTCCGGAAGCGCTACCCTCAACGCCCAGCGAAATGATAAGGTGCTCAACAGGCCATATACTGATCTACGGCATTGGCATATGGGGTTTTCTGTGGGTTTATTTGCTCCTACCCTTGGGTTTACCCACAATGGATATGTCACCGAGAATGGCGAGACCTGGTTTATGGAACAGCCATCTTACTCTCCGGGGTTCTGTGTAAACGGATTGTTTGATCTCAGGCTAAATGAATATTTCAGTTTGAGATTTACTCCCGGAATGTATTTTGGCAACCGTACGATAAAGATGCGCGACAATATATCGGGCACTATTGAGCAACAGGATATAAAGTCGACATATATTGTCATGCCTTTGGATTTGAAGTACAATGCGATACGTCTGCACAACGTCCGCCCATATATGTTGGCCGGAGTAATGCCGGTTTTTGATGTAGCCAAACGACGCAATCGTGATTTATTACAGTTAAAATCTTCCGATATATTGCTTTCAATCGGCTTTGGATGCGATTTATATCTGCCATATTTCAAATTTGCTCCGGAAATAAAATTCTGCATCGGACTTACCGACCTGCTACAACGAAATCGTCCTGACCTCGATGATGATCCGGATCGGCTCAAATTTACACAGTCACTATCTAAGGTTCGCCAGCAAATGGTGGTACTTACATTCTATTTTGAGTAAAGAAGATGATTCGTCCACTTATTTGCAATATCAAGCGGATTGTTGCTGCGGTATTATTGCTATCGGCAATATCAGTTGAATCTGCGGCCCAGGTCGATGCCGGCTTCACGCAATATATGGAGGTTCCCTCCTATTACAATCCGGCAGCCATCGGACTTACCGACTATCTTAGGATAAGAGGCGGCTCTCGACTGCAATGGATGGGAATACCCAAAGCCCCCAAAACTTTCCTCGCCAATGCCGACATGCCAATGAAACTATTCGGAAAAAGAATTGGAGTAGCCATCGTGATGCAACAAGAGAGCATGGGCCTGTACAATAATCTCACGCTTGGAGCCATGGGAGCATATAAACTCAAGATATTTAAGGGGGAACTATCCATCGGTGCCCGCATCGGTCTTTTTGACGAATCATTCCGTGGCTCGGAAGTCATCCTCCCGGATGACAATGATTATCACCAAAGTGCGGATGACGCCATACCCACTACTGATGTGCATGGCACTGCATTTGACATAAGTTTTGGCATTCATTATACCCATCGGCTATTCTGGGCAGGAATTTCCGCAACTCACATAAACCAGCCGACAGTAAAAATGTCGACAGACGGCACGGATGCAAAACAATACGAATTTCAAGCCGGATGTAACTTCTATTTCATGGGAGGTGGCAATATTCCGATTAAAAATACGTTATTTGAATTGCAGCCTTCCGTATTGGTAAAGACCGATTTTATATTTACTACAGCGGAGATTACTGCAAAACTGCAATATAACCGTTTCTTTTACGGGGGATTGGCCTATCGCTATAATGACGCAGTGGCATTATTGCTCGGAGCCTGCTTCAAAAACTTTTTTGTAGGCTACAGCTATGATTATCCCATAAGCGACATAGCCAAAGCAAGCTCTGGCAGTCATGAAATATGGCTTGGCTATAGCATGAAACTCGACCTCGGAGAGAAGAACAAGCATAGACATAAAAGCATACGAATAATGTAACGTCATAGTTATGGATAAAATACAGAATCATCTATTAACCGCCATAATAATAACCCCGATAGTCGCGTCATGTGCATTGGGCAGCCATAGCAGCATGGGGGGAGAAGTGACCGGAGTAAGCGGCACTTCGTGGACCGAGCCTACACCTTATGGTATGGTTCTTATTGACCGTGGTTCCATGAAAGTCGGTCCGGCTAAAGCCGACAGCGCATGGAATCTCCGTGCCGATGCCCGAGGAATCAGCGTCGACGGTTTCTGGATGGACGAGACTGAAGTCACCAATGGAAAATACAAACAGTTTGTACATTGGGTTCGTGACTCCATTATCCGCGAACGCCTCGCAGATCCTGCATATGGGGGGAATGAGGAATTCAAGATTGAAGAAGATCGCGAGGGCAATCCCGTAAAACCTTATCTAAACTGGAACAAGGCTATTCCATGGCGTAATCCATCGGAAGATGAGGCACGTGCGATAGAGAGTGTCTATCGCATCAATCCTATTACAGGAGTTAAGGAGCTCGACCCAGAGCAACTCAACTATCGTTACGAAATATATAATCACACTGAGGCGGCCAAACGCAAGAACCGCATGAACCCAGCACGACGCGATTATAATACCGATCGTCCGATAGACACTACATTGCCTGTAATATCAAAAGATACAGCATACGTAAATGATGAAGGCGATATAGTGCGTCAGACAATATCCCGTGCATTGTCAGGTGACTATGACTTTGTCAACACTTATATAGTCAATATATATCCTGACACCACAGCATGGATTAATGATTTTGAGAACGCCTACAACGAGCCCTATGTACGCCTTTATTTCTCCCATGGCGGCTACAATGACTATCCGGTAGTCGGCGTAAGTTGGGAACAAGCGAATGCATTCAGTCACTGGCGCACAGAATTCCTTAGACGTTCGCTTGGCAAAGACGGAATTTATGTGGAACCGTATCGTCTGCCGACAGAAGCGGAATGGGAATATGCCGCTCGTGCCGGGAACAATGAAAACATGTATCCCTGGGATGGCGAACTTCCGCTAACCGAGGACAAGGGATGTTTCTATGCCAACTTTAAGCCTGACGAAGGGAATTATTCTCGCGACGGGCATATTATAACCTCTCGTGTCGGAACATATTCACCAAATGACTTCGGTCTTTATGACATGGCCGGAAATGTAAGTGAATGGACCTCTACAGCATATACCGAAAGTGTGGGTAAACTCACATCCGATCTCAATCCCGAATACCGTTACGATGCTGCCATAGAGGATCCATACAAGATGAAACGAAAGATTGTACGAGGCGGTTCATGGAAAGATGTCGCCCACAATGTACGTTCTGACTTGAGAATGTGGGAGTATCAGAATGAGCAACGTTCGTATATCGGTTTCCGTAATGTCCGTACCCAGATAGGGTTTGCCAAAGGCCAGGGACAGAAACAAAAATAAGAGTTCCGTATCCTCGACTATTGAATCATACAGTAACAATAATATCATCTCCAAGCACAATGGGAAAGATAAAACGATATAAAAACAGCATAGAGCGTTTCCTATCTGGTGAAAAAGGACAACGCTTCTTCAACTTCGCATACTCAATCGGCGCAGCCATCGTAATCTGGGGCGCTCTGTTCAAGATTCTGCATCTTCCCGGCGGCAGCACTCTGTTGTCCATCGGCATGGGCACCGAGGTGCTTATGTTTATACTTACAGCCTTTGACCGTCCGCCGCGGGAATATCATTGGGAGGAGGTATTTCCGGTATTGAGCACAAAAAATCCGGATGACCGACCGGAGTTTCAGAACGGTGGCAGTATCGTAATCGGCACTAATGGCACTCCTGTCGCAGGAAGCATCGCTCCGAATGGCAACGCGCAATTTGCGAACCTTCCCTCAGGTGCTCCTACTGACGAATACATGACTCAGATTGCCGCTCTCTCACAACAGATGAACCAACTGCGCCAGACAACGGAATCTCTAAACAATGTAAGCGAAGTATTATTGCAATCATACAAAGCCATCACAGAGAATTCCGAAAACATCACTCGCAGTTCTACAGGATACGTAGAAGAGATGCAGGCTCTTAACCGAAATATCGCAGGACTGAACACTATTTATGAAATACAGTTGAAGAGCGTTAGTTCACAACTTGATTCAATTGATCGCGTCAACCGCGGCATCAAGGACATACGCGATATGTACGAGAAATCGTCGGCCATGAGCGAACGTTATTGCGAAGAAACTGAAAAAATGGCCCGCTATATGCAGCAACTCAATCAAGTATATGAAAAGATGCTGCATGCCATGACTATCAACATGTATAACCCCATGGGAGCACATCAGCCACAGGCAAATTCGTCTCAGGCAATGCCGGAGTCGATGCCCCCTATCCGTTAACGATATTAACCTTTCACGACACCCAACATGGGAAGCAATAATACACGTTCTCTTTCACCACGTCAGAAGATGATAAATCTGATGTACATTGTACTGACAGCAATGCTGGCTCTCAATGTGTCGTCAGATGTGCTTGACGGCTTCGGACAGGTTGAGGAGGGACTTGCACGAAGCAACGCTACTGTCGACCAACGCAACGAGGCCGTATTTCGTCGGCTTGAGGCATTTGCCGAGCAGAATCCGGGAAAGGGTGCGGCATGGCTTGACAAAGCCGCAGAAGTGCGCTCTACTACATCTCGTGTCTATGGTCTCATTGATACCCTGAAAATGGCTATCGCAATCGAAGCTGACGGCAATAACGCTAATCTTGCCAATATCCTTAATCAAGATAATCTTGACGCAGCATCAATTGTAATGCTATCACCCGGAAGTGCTAAAGGAAAGCATCTGCGCAGCACTATTGACTACTACAGAAATTACATCGGCTCGCTCATGAGCGACTCGCTTAAGCGCGACAACATAATGCGCTCGTTATCGACCGAACAAATTACTCGCCGTGGCACTGTAACACCACAGTTGTGGGAGGAAGCGATGTTTGAAAACAAACCGGTAATCGCTGCAATCACACTGCTTACCAAATTGCAGAGCGATATACGCTATGCAGAGGGCGAGGCATTGTCCACTCTATTGGCTAATGTTGATGCCGGTGACGTTCGAGTAAATGAGCTGAACGCTTTTGTAATACCCCAGTCGCGCAATGTAATGCGTGGAAGCCGATATTCAGCCAATATAGTGCTTGCAGCCGTCGACACTACCCAGCGCCCCACTATATATATCAATGGCAAACAACTTGATAATGACCGTGGACTATTCGAAACTCTCGCATCCTCGACCGGCAACTTTGATTACTCCGGCTATCTGGAAGTGCCACACGGCGATGGTACCGTGACACGTCATGATTTCAATTCAAGCTATACTGTGATTGAACCTACCGCTACGATATCGGCAACGATGATGAACGTCCTCTACGCAGGGATTGACAATCCGATGAGTATATCAGTACCGGGCATAGCTCCATCAGCGATATCAGCCAGCATGACAAACGGCACGTTATCACGCCACGGAGATTCGTGGGTTGCTCGCCCCGGTAAAGTCGGCACAGAGGCAGTCGTGACTGTTACCGCCAATATCGACGGTCGGCCGCAGACAGTTGCCACAACGTCCTTTCGTGTGCGCAAACTTCCCGATCCGGCCCCGTTTATCTCATATACTGATTCAAAAGGCCATCAGGAACGTTACAAAGGGAGCAAGCCATTCCCAAAAACTCTTCTGCTGCAAGCTCCCGGCATCGAGGCCGCTATCGATGATAACCTGCTTAATGTGAGTTACCGTGTTCTTAGTTTTGAGACCGTATTTTTCGATTCAATGGGCAACGCAATACCAGAAGTGTCACAAGGTTCCCAATTCTCGCAGCGCCAGAAAGACTCATTCCGCCGCTTGCAACGAGGGAAAAGATTCTACATCTCGCGTGTAAAAGCCATCGGCCCCGATGGCATCGAGCGCGATCTTGCCCCGATGGAAGTCATCGTAAATTAATACACTTTCCCGACTCAACAAATTACTTGATATGAAACCATCAAATCGTCATATTCATATTCTGCTCGGTTCTATGGCTGTAGCCCTTGTCGCATTTGACACAATGGCTCAACAGCCACAGAGCGCGCAACAACAGTCTACATCATCGGCTATCATAAGGCGAGCTCGAGAGGATGCACGTAACGACGCACGAAAAAACGCATCCGGAGTTACAGAGCGTATGCAGCAGTTCTATGAAGAACCGGCACGCAGTGATGCCGATGCACAATGGATGAAGATAGTATACCGCCAGGTCGACCTCGACAAAGTAAAGAATGCACCTCTTTATTATCCGGAGGAAATAATCGACGGTCAAGAAAACTTATTCCGCATTATAATGCGCCTGGTGGCCGACGGACAACTTGATGGATACGAATATCTCGACGGCCGGGAAATCTTCAACGACCAATATCGCATAAAAGTACGCGATATGCTTGATCGCTTCCACATAATATACACCGAAGCCAAAGGGTCTACCGAAAAAAATCCAAGATTTGCAATTGAGGAGAGCGATGTTCCTACCAACGAGGTACTTTCCTACTACCTTCTTGAGCGCTGGGAACTTGACAAACGCACAAATCGCATGCGCACAACTGTGGATGCAATATGTCCGGTTCTCCATCGAGCAGGCGACTTTGGCGGTGAAGCTGTGAAATATCCTATGTTCTGGCTAAAGATGGATAAACTTCGCCCATATCTGGCTCAGCAGTCGATATTTATTGATGATGACAATAATCTCGCATCATATACTTACGATGATTTCTTCACGTTAGGGCTATATGAAGGGGATATCTACAAGACTCGAAATCTGCGAAATCTATCAATGATGCAGATGTATCCCGACCCTGACGATTTACGCCATGCCCAGGATAGCATCCAAAACTATCTGACAAACTATGAGAAGAAGATGTGGGTACCTTCCAGGGAAGAACTCGCCATTATGGCTGAAGAACGTGAGCGTATTGCTGCAGGCGATACTATAGCATCGCGCGATGAGGCTGTATCATCAGTTCCGAAATCATCATCACGACGAGCGGTAACCTCTCGACGCGGACAGAAATCATCGTCCGCTCCCAAATCGAAAACGACCAAAGTCAAGACATCAAAACCAAAAGTGGCAAAGTCTTCGGCAAAGCGCTCTGTGCGTCGTCGCAAATGACAATTCACAATATGGGGCGATAATCTCATGGATTTATCGCCCCGTTTTTTTTTAAGATTCGGAAGGAGGCCCAATAAATGTTTTTATCATCCGAATTTATTTTGTACTTTTGCCAATAAGCAACCGAATAGAACTGTGACAGCCCAATTAGGTCGGGACATCAGTCGAACAATCTATTCATTCGGTTTTATATTCAGTGCAATGAAGTTATCGAAATTTAGTACGTACCAATAAAATAAAGTTATGAAACGATTTTTTTATCACAGTATGATTGCATTTGCCGTAGTTGGTATGACGCTGAGCTGTTCGCCGTCAAAGACTCTTGGCCCACAGACACCATTGCAACTTGCAGACAATCCATTTATCACCCACATGTATACTGCCGATCCATCGGCTCATGTTTGGGAAGACGGACGGCTTTATGTATATGCGTCTCATGATATAGATCCGCCTGCCGGATGCGATCGTATGGATCGTTATCATGTATTCTCAACCGATGATATGGTCAACTGGACCGATCACGGAGAAATACTCAACTCAGGAGATGTCGCATGGGGACGTACGGAAGGTGGATTCATGTGGGCTCCTGACTGTGCTTACAAGAATGGCAAGTACTATTTCTATTTCCCCCACCCTTCAGGATCAGACTGGAACAACACCTGGCGCGTAGGCATTGCAGTCAGCGACAAGCCTGCATCAGATTTCAAAGTACTCGACAGACCAATGATCATGACAGGAATGGAAGATGATGTATTCGCTATGATTGATCCATGTGTATTTGTAGATGATAATGGAGAAGCCTATTTTTATTATGGAGGAGGCGGACGATGCGTAGGAGCACGGCTTAAAGAAAATATGATAGAACTTGCTGAGCCTCTGCGTAATATGGATGGGCTTACCGACTTTCATGAAGCTACATGGGTACACAAATACAATGACAGATATTATATCACATATGCCGACAATCATGCGGAAAATGGTCGTGGAGCCAACCGTCTGCATTGGGCATCAAGCAAGTCTCCACTTGGCCCATGGGAATACGGAGGCATATATCTACAGCCTACAGGATGTGACACATCTCATGGGTCTATTGTTGAATACAAAGGACATAGCTATGCTTTCTACCATAATCAGGCACTTTCAGGCCAAGGAAACCTGCGCAGCATATGTGTTGACGAACTTTTCTATGGCCCGAATGGCGAAATATTGGAAGTCGTGCCCAGATGTCCCATAGTCACAGATAAACCGGCACCATCCGGTCCATATGTCAGTCCCAAAGAAATCAAATAAGGATTTGACTTCTACCTTTGAAAAAAATACCGATGACTATGCCACAATAACAGACATAGTCATCAGTTTTATATTTGCTTTAAAATATCAAGATACCACAGAGGCAGGAATTGGCCGCATATTGTAACCCATTGCCATAACCTCACCATATGCTCCGGCCGAGCGCAACGCCAGGATATCACCCCTATGCGTAACAGGGAGTATCTCATCTTTGCCAAAACAGTCGCTTGACTCACATATCGGACCGACCACATCATATTCATCAGTCAGCGAGGAATCAGAAGTAAGATTCTCGATTTTGTGGTGAGCGCCATAAAGCGCAGGACGTATAAGATCGGTCATGCCGGCATCAACGATGATGAATTTTTTTCCTACACCTTCCTTGACATATAACACACGGGTAATAAGAGACCCACACTGAGCCGCCACAGATCTGCCGAGTTCAAAATGCAACTGTTGCTCGGGCGCAAGATTCAGATTGTTGCGGAATATATCAAAGAATTCCTTAAACTTAGGAATCAACTGAGAATCGGGATCATCATAATCAATACCAAGACCGCCTCCGACATTGATTATGTCGAAGCGTATGCCTTGTGCAGAGTACTTTTTCATGAGTTGCGCGACGCGCTCACAAAGTATTCGATATGGCTCCATATAGGTAATCTGAGAACCTATATGAAAATGAAGCCCGCACAGACGTATATTCGGCTGCCTGAGGCATACCGAGATTGCATCATCAAGCATCTCCAATGCTATTCCGAATTTATTCTCTTCGAGCCCGGTAGTGATATAATGATGTGTATGTGCGTCAATGTTCGGATTCACTCGCAGAGCCACATTTGCTATAATTGACTTATTTGAAGCCATCTCTGCAATCAGTTTCAGTTCCGGCAGAGATTCTACGTTAAAACAACCGATGTGTGCATCAAGAGCAAAATCAATTTCAGAGTCGCTTTTGCCTACCCCTGCAAAGAATATTTTATCAGCAGGAAATCCAGCGTTTAAAGCAACTTTGATTTCACCGACGCTCACACAGTCAGCGCCTAATCCAGCAGCTACAATTGGAGTAAGGAGTGCCGGATTGGCATTTGCTTTCAAGGCGTAATGTACATGATAAGGCGATTGGCCTATTCCTTCATTAATAGCCTTTAGAGTCTCGTCAAGGACCCCGAGGTCATAGTAATAAAATGGAGTCGGTCGCTTTTGAAACTCCGATAAGGGAAACTGTGCCATATTTTATCTGTAACATTATCTAAACAATCGTTCACTTAGAAGATTCAAGGCTTTCACCTTGTCTTCCTTGCGGATAAGGAATGAGATATTGTAGTTGCTACCGCCGTACGAAATCATACGCACTGGAATATCTTTTAGGGCGTCAAGCGCCTCGGCTTCAAAACCGCAGTTTTGCCATTCAAGATCACCGACCACACAGATGATAACCATATCCCGATCAATGGTCACAGTTCCGAACTTGCGTAAATCATCAAGAATCCCATCAAGATTGCGCTCATTGTCAATAGTCAGCGAAACCCCGACTTCAGATGTCGCAATCATATCAATCGGTGTCTGATATGTCTCAAATACCTCAAATACCTTACGGAGGAAACCGTATGCAAGAAGCATTCGGCCTGATTTTATCTTTATTGCCGTTATATTATCCTTTGCTGCAACAGCCTTAATTGTCTTTGGTGTCTGATAGTTGTGTATCAATGTTCCTTCAGCATCAGGCTGCATAGTGTTGAGGAGACGCACAGGGATATTGTTGAGCTTGGCTGGAAGCACACAGGTCGGATGAAGTATTTTTGCCCCGAAGTAGGCCAACTCGGCAGCTTCTTCAAAGTGCAGTTCATGCACGGGAGCGGTATCCTGGACAAAACGGGGGTCATTGTTATGCATTCCATCGATATCAGTCCAAATTTCTATTTCATCCGCATTTATGGCTGCGCCAATCAGCGAGGCGGTATAATCGCTGCCTCCACGCTGAAGATTATCTATCTCGCCGTAGGCATTTCGACATATATATCCTTGGGTAATATATAAGTCAGCATCCTGATGCTTTTCAAGCAGAGCGGTAAGTTTCTGCCGTATATACTGCGCGTCAGGTTCTGCGTTCTTGTCGGTACGCATAAAGTCAAGCGCAGGAAGCAACACAGAGTCCACACCGAGTTCATAGCGCAGATATACGTTGAACATGGCTGTTGACATCAATTCGCCCTGTGCAAGAATCTCCTTCTCTTCAAAAAGAGTGAAAATATCTTTTGTGAATGTGCGTATATAGTTAAAGCATGACTTTATTTCCCGCGTAGCATCTTCTTTTGCAGCATCCGAGCTATAAAGTTCACTGATTGTGCGCATATAGGAACTTTCAAGTTTGTTGATAGTCTCCTTGGCCCCATCTATATTGCGCTTATAAAGATATTCCGATATTTCAACAAGCGTGTTGGTGGTCCCGGACATCGCAGACAGGACTACGATGTTCTTTCCTCGCTGAGTAACAAGCCCGGCAACTTCTTTTATGCGATGGGCCGAACCCACCGAAGTGCCGCCAAATTTCATTACGTTCATCCTTGTAATCTTAAATGATAGTTAAAACACGGTTTTTATTACGTTCCAAATATGTCTACCTGAGATTCATAAAACCAGTATATATCTGCGCAAAGATACGAAAAAACTTTGGAGTTGAAGCTCTCTACATATAAGAAATATCACTATGGGGATAGCATAATATCGTTTTTAAGAATACCCCAAATAAAAAAAGAGTGAATATTGACTGCCTGACAATCATATTCACTCTTTGAAATATAGCTCGTTATTCGCTCAATTGATATTCTCCGGCCTTATCGTTTACACCCGACTGAAGAACATCCAATGGCAATTCGCCATCGGCAAATTGGACTGTTGCGACGGGAGGCTCAAGTGTTACCGTTGCCTTAACACCTGAAATGGAATTCAACGCTTTCTCTACATGAGCACGGCAGTGTCCGCACATCATTCCGGATACTTTGTATTCTTTCTTCATTATTATATTGGGTTTTGGAGTTAAATCGGATTCTTCTATAGGTCGCAAAGGAAGCTGCACAATAGGCAATGTTATACGCCTGCGGTTCAACAGCAAAGAATTAGCGACAACACTTACACTACTGAATGCCATCGCAGCACCTGCTATCATAGGATTCATTAAGAATCCGCACAGCGGATAAAGCACACCGGCTGCTACAGGAATTGCTATCACATTGTAAATAAACGCCCAAAAAAGATTCTGACGGATTGTCCGCAAAGTCAGTTTTGAAAGCCCGATGGCAATCGGTATACGGCGTAAATCTGATGATATGATGGTAATTCCTGCGACATCCATTGCAATGTCACTCCCCTGTCCCATGGCAATGCCAAGAGTGGCGGTAGCCAAAGCCGCGCTGTCGTTAATTCCGTCGCCCACCATTGCAACTTTGCGGTTATATCTACGCTGCAACATGTCTACAAATTCAGCTTTATCCTGAGGCAACATAGACGCACGCCAGTTTGATACACCGGCTATCTTAGCTACGGCAGCAGCAGTCGCTTCATTGTCTCCGGTCAGAAGCCATACGTCAAGCCCCATTTGCTTCATATTGGAAATCGCATCGAATGAAGTCGTACGAATCGGATCGCTTACAGCCACAAGGCCTATGACTGAAGGGCCGCATGCCACCCAGATTACTGTAGACGCATCTGCTTCAAGCGACTCAGCATGAGCCATAAGGCCCGCAGGGATTACAATATCATGTCGCAGAAGCAGCCGCTTATTTCCAACAAACCATATATTGCCCTTAATACATCCTTTTAATCCATGCCCGGGCATATTTTCAAAACCGGAGATATCTACTCGATGGGCCGCCGGCAGTCCGTTGGCTATAGCAATAGCTATAGGATGATCAGACATTCGCTCCATTGAAGCAAGTATATCAGCCGCATCAGATGGTGCCGATTCAGTCCATTCAATATGTTTAATCTCAGGATGTCCCTGAGTTATCGTCCCGGTCTTATCAAGGACTACCGTGTCAATTGTCGGGGCAGCCTCAATAGCGCGGGCATCTTTTATCAGTATTCCATTAGTGGCTGCACGTCCGACACCGACCATAATTGCAGTTGGCGTAGCAAGCCCGAGCGCGCAAGGACATGCAATAATAAGCACCGTAACTAAAGCCAGAACGCCATGAATGAGAGCGCCTGAGCCACAGGCAAACAGCCATATTAAAAATGAGATTACAGCCAATATTATAATCACCGGCACAAAATATGAGGCAATCTTGTCGACAAGTTTTTGGACTGGAGGTTTTGAACCCTGCGCATCCTGCACCATTCGTATAATTTTAGAGAGCAAGGTATCGGCTCCGACGGTATCGGCTCTGAATTGCAAAGTCCCATTGCCATTAATAGTGCCGGCATACAGTTTTGAATCAATATCCTTCTCAACAGGCACCGGTTCGCCGCTCAGCATACTTTCATCGACAAAGGAATGTCCGGAAATAACACTCCCGTCGGCAGGGATACGCTCGCCGGACCTAACCATAAGTATATCTCCTGAGACTATAGCTTCTATAGAAACTTCTTCACCCACTCCATCGGAATTTATTCTGACAACAGATTTCGGGCGCAAGCCCATCAGTTTCCGGATAGCGGATGTCGTACCCTCTTTTGCACGGGCCTCCAGAGTGCGTCCAATCAATATGAATGCAATTATCACAGAAGCAGCTTCGAAATAGACATGAGGCTCTATCCCGTGGTCAAGCCAAAACTGAGGAAAAAACAGGTTAGACGCACTAAATGCCCACGCTATGCCTGTTGAAAGAGCTACAAGTGTATCCATGTTGCATGAGCGGTGACGCAACTGTCGGAATGCGCTGACATAGAACTGCCCTCCCATACCGAACAGTACTATTGACGAAAGCACGAACGAAATCCACTGTCCCGGAATCCAGTGCATGAATCCCATGCCAATAACCACAACCGGCAATGACAGCGCTATAGCCCACGCCATCTTACGCCGTAGCGCCAGATAATGCAATCGCGCAGCGTCATCGCTGGAATCAGCCACATCACGCGCGACCAACATTTCATATCCGGCATCCTGCACAGCCCTACATAAAGATTCAGCGTCGGTCAGAGCAGAATCCCAATAAACCTTTGCAGTGGCTGCCGCATAGTTGACGGCTACCTCATTGACACCGGGTTGTTTTTTTAAAGTACGCTCGATACGTGCGGCACATGAGGCACAACTCATACCTCTAAGTTCAAAGTTTCCGGAATAATTATGTCGAGATTTATCCATATTCATACGATAAAATTAACAATATTCATCCACATGAACAAGAATTGCAGTCATTTTCAGAAGTCTCCGCCTCAATGGTGGAATGAGATATGCCCATCCCTGACGCAAGATGTCGCACATCACAGATTACCCTGTCTACTGATGCTCCATCATCTACAATTACATGTACCGTCATGGCTACCTCGGTCGTACTTATCCCCCAAATGTGAAGATGATGCACGTCAACAACTCCATCAATCCCGGAAATCGCCGACATGACTTTTATGGGGTCTACCCCCTGCGGCACTCCGTCAAACGCAAGGCAAATGCTTTCACGAAGCATACCATATGAACCATACGCGATGAACAATGCAATCACAATGCCGACTATCGGGTCTATAAGCGTCCATCCGGTGCACATTATCACAATCCCGCTGATTACAACTCCTACCGACACAAGAGCATCGGCCGCCATATGAAGGAAAGCGCCACGCACATTGAGATCACCATGGCTGTCTTTCATAAACAACCATGCCGTAATTCCATTAATCAGCACACCGGCCGCCGCCACCCACGCGACAAGATCGCCTTCGACGTCCGATGGGTGAAACAATTTACGTACGCTCTCAACGAGTATAAAAATTACTGCAACATATAATATAATAGCGTTGACAACCGAGGCATTCACTGTAGCACGACGAAATCCATAAGTAAAACGCTCGGTAGGCTTATTTTTTGACACTTTGAAAGCCACAAGCGCCACAAGGAGCGAAAAGATATCACTCAGATTGTGTCCGGCATCAGAAAGAAGCCCCATCGAATCAGACATAAAGCCAAACAACGCCTCAAGTACAACATATCCGGCATTAAGCCATATGCCGATTTTAAATGCACGCTTCAAGCGTCCGTCACCATCCGTCGAAATATTATGGACATGCCCATGATGTGCATGGTGAGCATGTTCGCAGGAGTGGGTCTCATGATTTTGCGTCGTTGTATTCATAATTCATCAATTAATAACTTTATTGCGAATGCAAAGATATAACAGCGACAATGCAACAACGTTGCAAACTTCGGCAATCTAAGATTGCATATATACGTTAAGAGAGTTTAAGATGTTGTAAATAACCGTGTTAATTATGTTAATACACTGAACTATACATGCTCTGCCAATTGTTCTATAGTCGAAGTTCGATACAACACATAACAATTTGTATTGCGGACTTCAAGCAAAGTATATCGGACAAACTCCCCCATATACTTGGTGTAGCAACGAAAACTTTTGGAGAATCGATAAATGTGTGAGTTGAGGGCGTGTCAGGATTGTTCCCCGCACGCCTTCTTTTTTTATGCTATGAAAAACTTTTTATACGCCCGCAATGTTATACCTAAAAATTAATCCGAGGCCATGTGTATTCAACAGCACATGCCCTCCGGACAGACCTAAATATATTAACTATGGACTTTTTAACAGATGAAAAACTGGTAATTGTCGGCGCAGCCGGCATGATTGGGTCTAACATGGCACAGACAGCAGCCATGATGAGGCTTACACCTAACATATGCCTGTATGATACATACGCACCAGGACTCGAGGGGGTTGTTGAAGAAATGTACCACTGTGGGTTCAAGGGCATCAACTTTACGTTCACATCTGATATAGCAACCGCATTCAAGGATGCCAAATACATTGTATCTTCCGGAGGCGCAGCCAGAAAAGCCGGGATGACCCGAGAAGACCTGCTTAAAGGCAATGCCCAGATTGCCGAGCAGTTAGGCAAAGACATCCGAAGCTATTGCCCTGACGTGAAACATGTGGTCGTAGTATTCAATCCCGCCGATATCACAGGTTTGGTCACATTGATTTACTCCGGCTTGAAGCCCTCGCAGGTATCAACGCTCGCAGCTCTTGACAGCACCCGTCTGCGTAGCGAATTATCAAAATACTTCCACATCCCGGCCGATGAAATCGTCAACTCCCGTACTTACGGAGGCCATGGAGAACAGATGGCAGTATTTGCCTCTACCACCACCGTGGCCGGACAGCCACTTTCGGAGATTATCGGCACTAAGGCACTCCCCACACAGGAGTGGGAAGAAATGAGACAACGTGTCGTACAAGGCGGAAAGAACATAATCGACCTTCGTGGACGCTCTTCATTCCAGAGTCCCGCCTATCTGTCGATTGAAATGATTGCCGCAGCAATGGGTGGAAAGCCTTTCACCTGGCCTGTGGGGACCTACGTTGACAACGGCACCTACAACCACATAATGATGGCAATGGAGACTACTGTAGACAAAAATGGCGTGACAGTGCATCCCGTCAGTGGTACCCCTGAAGAAAAGAAAGAACTCGACCAGAGTTACCTCCATCTATGCAAGCTCCGCGACGAAGTAATCCAGCTCGGTATCATTCCGCCTATCAGCAAGTGGAAAGAAATCAACCCCAATCTATAATAAGACTTCCAACTCTGACATTTTTTCAGCCATATAGCCACATAAGCTATATGGCTGATTACTTTTATATTACTCCTTGCGCCCAAGATACCGACAGAACAAATGCCGACAAATCAGGTTGCATAGATAATATAAAATTTCTAACTTTGTAGACGCAAATCAAGCGGTGCAACTGTGCCGCAGAACCAAACACCCTGTAACGCAAGTGTTTGCTCTATTTTACAGAGGTTGGCCGAACTACTCTCGCCCACTGACAACAGACTCTGACTACACGATTGACGCCGCAACGCTCATCGAGAGTCGGGGAAGAGAGATTATACATGGACACAACGTCAAAGTTCGCACACACAGGTCGACAATCTGCTGATTACCAGACCATGTCCACAGTCTGCTTCGCAAATATCCCATACAATATCGATAGACGGCTTAGCGAGATGGCCTTGAAGAGCATAGCCTCGTTCAGCCGTCTGGCCCCTGTGGACTGCCCATCTCTGGAAGAGCAACTGAGAGCATGGGTGGCACAACTATTCCGATCCGGCATGTCGACGTTGACAATCAAAAGATATGTGCAGAGTCTCCACAGCGTGTATGAGTCTGTCACCAAAACGTCCGACGACAGCTCGGCAGAACTTTTCATAACACTCCTCCGCGAGATAAGCCAATCGTCCGACAATGACGACGAACACTCCACAGAAGCAAGCGTCGTAAAATTCATAGCCTCAGGCACAAAACAGCTGAATGCCGCACAGCGGCTCTACCTCGATGCTTTCCTCTACATGATATATACGCGAGGCACATCTATCGAAGATGTGATTACGCTTCCGCGCAACAGTGACACGTCCATGCTGCCACCACAGGCGATTGCACTCGCCGAGACCCACCGCAAGCCACACAGCCGCAGGGCATTTCCATTCTCCGCGGAAGAAAATGCCACAGGAGGAGCGGATGTAATATTACGAAAAATTGATACGGTAGTCAACAGTATCACAGAAAGTAAAAAGATAACAGTAGCTCCCGACACAGCATTGTCACTATGGATTGCCTGTGCACTTGAGTGCGGCATCCGGGCCGAGGAAATCCACGCATGCATATCCCACATCCCCGAGAGTCACAGCTGGCTCAGATTCATAAAACCGTCCACACTCCTTCCGGAAGAAATCTACGACATCGCATGCCATGTCGCCGACTATATCAACCCCAACCGGTCCGCATGGTATGCCATGCGACTGCGCAGCGGAATCACCCCGACAGCCATCCGACAGCATCTGCGCAAATCGGATGCAACCCACATGGTGCAACAATACTTCTACCCCTGCCAGGAAATCGCACGCCGCACAGGCCGCAAACTCACATTCGACTCAAGGCCATATATCGCCGACATACTGTTTTTCAAAGCCCTGCCGCGTGACCTGCGGCCATTGTTTTCCACAATAGGCCACATGGCATGGTGCTACCGCAACACCAACAGCACCCAAAGCGACTATGCCCGCATACCCGACCGTAGTATGCAGCGCTTCCAGAGCGCAATAGGCATATTCACACCCGATCTTACACCGAAAATACAGCGCCGCGCCGATTTCTCACCCGGGATTCCCGTGCGCATCGTCGCCGGCCCCCGTGCAGGACTCGTAGGCTGGATAAGCAAGACACACACCAATGCCACTGCTCCGGTTGCCGACGCTACCGGCATTGGCTTCTCAGATGAGAACTCCGATTTTGCAACCTCCCGGGCCGAAGATTCAGGCGCAGCCAATCCCTCGGCACCCGAACTGCGCCGATTCTCCATTCGCCTCTCCGTATCCGACTACCTCACCTGGGAAGAAACCTTCGACGAGACTTTCCTCTCCCCTATCCCCGACTCCGACCTCCGGCTCTACCCTGAGCTGACCTCCGACTACCTCCATATCGGATAATCCGGAAAAAACCAACAACACTCCGATATCTTAATATTGCAAGAATTACTGTTGATCGATATTAATCAGTATTCTTTTCATCACCCTATACTTTAATTTCTACCACTCAATCTATTTGCAGCAAACATACAGAAGATTGCTATAGATTGACATCTAATCGACCAATAATACTAAAATATATGCAAGCTATAATCTTAGCGGCCGGTATGGGCCGTCGTTTAGGAGAATTTACAGCCAACAATACCAAGTGTATGCTTGAGGTGAATGGCATTCGACTTATAGACCGAATGTTAAGCCAGTTGTCAATGTTGGAATTGTCACGAATAATCATCGTAATCGGCTATGAGGGACAGAATTTAAAGAATTATCTGACCAAGAACTATCCGGACTGGAATATCGAGTTTGTCGAGAATCGAGTATACGACAAGACTAATAATATATACTCGTTATGGCTTGCACGCGGATATATGAGTGAAGATGACACTCTATTATTGGAGTCGGATCTGATTTATGAAGATGCGATATTAAAAGCCGCAGTCGACTGCCCGAATCCAAATGTTGCACTTGTCTCCAAATACGAGACATGGATGGACGGCACAATGGTGCGCATCAATGACGAACTTGACATAGTCAACTTTATCCCGAAGGCTGCATTCAAATACAGTGATACAGGATTCTATTATAAGACCGTAAATATCTATAAATTCAGTAGGGATTTCATCGTCAACCATTATCTTCCGTTCCTTGACGCCTATATAAAAGTCTTAGGCGAAAATGAATACTACGAACAGGTATTGCGCGTCATCACCTTAATAGACAAATGCGGCATAAAAGCCTTGCCAATAACCGGCCTTAACTGGTATGAAATCGATGATGTTCAGGATTTACGCATAGCGGAGACCATATTCGCCACACCGGAAGAGAAATTAAAGAAGATTCAGCATAGCTTCGGCGGATACTGGCGCTATCCCGGTCTGATTGATTTCTGTTATCTGGTCAATCCATATTTCCCACGCCCCCGCATGGTTGATGAAATGAAGGCAAATTTTGAGACTCTACTGAGGGAATATCCCTCCGGAATGGGTGTCAACTCACTGTTGGCAGGTAAATATTTTGCCATCAAACAAAAATATGTCGTTGTAGGCAACGGGGCCGCCGAACTCATCAAAGCCCTTATGGAAAGCCACGAAGGGAAATTCGGCGTGACATATCCGACATTTGAGGAGTATCCGAATCGCTACGACAGCAGTCAGCTGATAAAATTCCATCCGTCGAATCCCGACCTGTCGTATACAGCCGATGATTTGATGGCATTCTTTTCCGATAAAGACATCAAGTCGCTACTATTGGTAAATCCCGACAATCCTTCCGGCAATTTTATATGTTTTGACGATTTGCTCAGACTTGCCGACTGGGCTCAGAAATCACAGATACAATTAGTGGTTGACGAGTCTTTTGTCGATTTCTCCGACAATGGCATCAACGATACCCTGCTGAAAAATGAGATTCTCGAACAGTTCCCGACCCTGTGTGTCATGAAGAGCATATCCAAATCATATGGAGTGCCGGGGCTACGTCTTGGAATTTTTGCATCAGCCAACGAGCATCTGATATCAAGTCTAAAGAAAGATGTCGCAATCTGGAATATCAACTCATTCGCTGAATTCTATATGCAGATATTCGGCAAATATGAAAAGGATTATGTCCGCGCATGTGATAAATTCCGCGAAGAACGCGCTATTTTCCAAACTGAACTTGAAGCTATACCCTATCTTCATGTAGTGCCATCACAGGCTAACTATTTCCTCTGTGAAATCACTGATCGCTTTACGTCATATGAGCTAACGCTCAAACTCCTTACTGACTATAATATCCTAATAAAGGACTGCTCGTCAAAAAAAGGTTTCGGAGAGAGCAACCGTCAATACGTACGTATAGCCATCCGCGACCGAAAAGACAATTCATATCTCATTGACACCCTTAGCCGAATTTAAATATGAGATACATAAGTTCTGAGGCAATAGCAAATCTAAATATCTCGCCATCTACATGTGTGGATTGGGTGCGTGAGGCCTTTCTAATGAAAAATAGATGTCAGCTTCCGCCAAAGATATCATTGCATCCACAAGGCAATGATTTCTTCAACACAATGCCCTGTATGCTTCCGTCCGAATACCACACATTCGGATGCAAGGTCGTCTCTCGCATAAAAGGCTCATTCCCGGCTCTAAAAAGCGAAATGATGCTGTTCGATTCTCTTTCAGGAGAAATGACAGCATTGATGAATTGCGACTGGATTACAGCCATGCGAACCGGAGCTGTAGCCGCATTAGCAATTAATACCCTACGCAAGTCAGATGCAAAAATATATTCCATAGTCGGATTAGGCGTTATCGGTCATGCTGTTTTGGATTGTATTTTAGCTACAAATTCCGATATTGTAGTCAGGCTGATGAGATATAAAGACCATGCTGAAAAAACGATTGGGCAATATTCCGGTTATCCGAATGTTGCATTTGAAATAGCTGACACAATGGAGCATCTTGTTTGCGACGCGGATGTTGTCATCTCTTGTATAACTGATGCAGACGGACTGCTTGTACCGGATATAAATCTCTTCAAGCCCGGAGTCCTTGTAGTGCCGGTGCATACACGTGGCTTTCAGAACTGCGATACTGTTTTTGACAAGGTATTTGCAGATGATGAAGGGCATGTAAAAGGATTCAAATACTTCTCCCAGTTCCGTGAATTCGGCGAGTTAGGAGATGTCCTTTCCGGAAGAATTGCCGGCAGAGCCAATGATGATGAACGCATACTATCCTATAATATCGGTCTTGGACTGCATGATGTTCTGTATGGTCACAAGATTCTGAATCTTATTAATGTCTGAATCATTAGGAAATAAAGCGACTGTCGGAGCTGTGTGGGCCACCATTGACCGGTTTGGCTCAATGACGTTGCAGTTTATCGTCAATCTGATTATGGCCAGATTGCTCGTGCCTGCTGATTTCGGAGCAATCGGAATGCTTGCGATTTTTATCGCAGTGTCTCAGACTCTTATCGATGGGGGCTTCAGCTCCGCACTTATTCAGAAAAAAGAACCCTCACAGACCGATTATTCCACAATATTCTTTTGGAATATTTTCTTCTCGGCCTGCCTCTACCTGATTCTTTTCATATCTGCTCCCCTTATCGCCGGATTTTTCAATATGCCGGTTCTGTCCTCTGTCTTGCGAGTGATAGGGCTGAATCTTATTCTCACAGCAGTAATCGCCATTCAGACAACACGGCTCCGTAAATCGCTGGCATTCCGTTCGATTGCAATAACCAATATTTCGGCCTATATACTTGGAGGCGCATGTGCCGTCACCTATGCATACAATGGTGGCGGAATCTGGTCGCTCGTGATGATGCAGATTCTATATGGTTTGTTCAGCATCCTTATATTATGGATAATAACCCGATGGCATCCATCTGCCGTATTCTCACGACAGACAATGAAAGAACTGTTCGGCTTTGGCGGTTATATTATGGCGGCCAATTTATTACAGACAATATGCCAGAATATCCAGGGTGTGATAATCGGACACCGCTTCTCCGCTACTCAGACCGGTTATTACTCCCAGGCATATAAATTGGATCAGATTACCAGTTATTCTATCCCTCAGGTCATTGTTCAGGTAATGTATCCTGTATATTCTTCCATACAGGATGAACGCAAACGGCTATGCGACATGTTATTGATGAACATACGTGTAATATCATATATTATCTTCCCAATGTTGGCATTGCTGATATTAGTCGCACATGACCTTATTGAGTTCCTATATGGCGAGCAATGGCTCCCCTCGGTACCATATTTCAGAATTCTTTGTGTAGGCGGTATATTTGTATGTCTGCAGAATATTAATTTTTATGCAGTCGCGGCCGTAGGCAAAAGCAAGTCCCTGTTTATGTGGAGTTTCTATAAATGGGGATTTCTGTTATTGGCGGTAATAATAGGAGCTCAATTCGGCATGGATGGAATAATGTGGGGTATGGTTCTAAGTAGTGCAAATATATATGTAGTAAATGCGGCTATTGTACAAAGATATATACATTTAGATATTAAAAAACAAATACAGACCATCTTGCCTACAGGACTGATTACAATTCTAAGTTTTATATGTAGTTTTGTTATAAAAGATTTAGTATCTACAAATGATTTCTTAATACCTGCGATGTGTTTCTTTTGCCTCTATATCTTGCTTTCATCCCGGTTAAAGGCTTCTACAGAAACTTATCAATTAATACGCCGATTAAATTATAAAAAATGATTGATTACACTACCCAATTAAAACTGCGGCAGCAATTTAATCCTGATGGATCTCCTCTAAGACAACTTCAAATTCGACTGTTAGATTTGTTGCGTTTTTTTGATGATTTTTGTAATGAACATGGTATCAAATATTGGCTTTCGTCAGGAACATGTCTTGGAGCTATAAGGCATGGCGGTTTTATTCCATGGGACGATGATGTTGATGTAGAGATGTTGGATGAAGACTATCAAAAATTATTATATGAATTTGGAATTCATTCAAAGGGAAATTACGTGATTCAATCTCAACTAAATGACGAAAATTATATAATGCCATTTGCAAAATTACGAGATTTAAACACTGTTATAAGTGAAAAATTCGGATATGATAAGAAATATAAATATAAAGGATTGTTTATTGATATATTTCATTTGACTAAATCCAACTCATATTGGGCGCACCGTATTGCAGGGATAATATATTGGAGAAGTATATATTGTGACAATAATCTTATATCCAAAGTCAAGAAGTCAATTTTTAAATGCGTATATATTACCATTTATCCAATTTTAAAATTGATAGATTCTCTAAAAAATACCTCCATACTTAGGCACAAATTAGGGTCTTCATATCATGCAAAAAGAGAATATAAGGATATATTCCCTTTAAAATATGTCAGATTTGAAAATTTATTACTACCGGTCCCGAATAACTATGAATCTTATTTATCAAAGATATATGGTGACTATGAAAATTTGCCAGACTTAAATTCGATACATACGCACATAACTGACTACAAGGTTATTAAGTGATATTATATTATGACTAATGATATATTACATGTATAAAAAAACATATAGTTTAATTCCACTATTTATCTCGTTAATTACATTGTTGTATTTTTACAATATTGGGATTACTGATTTTCCATTCCTTCTATTTGCTTTTCTAAATACACTAATCTGCAATTGCATCATGTTTAGCAATGCGAATAGACCATTTACATTGTACAAAATGATAATGTTATTTATATATGTTTTCTTTATTTTAGCAAATGCAATACAATATTATAATCATACAAATACTCTGACATTCCCAAATATATTTAATTCATCTGATTACATTGGATTCCAAATAATGCTATTTCTAATCATATTAATTACACAGATTACATATTCAGAAGTAGCAAAAATAGAATTAAATAAAATAAAACACCAATCATATAATATTCCAATTATAAGAGTCAATTATTTCAGTTTAGTTGTAGCAGCGATATTTAGTACATTCATTACTTTGTGTTATATGGATTTTAATCCATATCGGCTTTTCTTCAGAGGGCTAACCGACGAGTATCTGCTGAATGACTCGTCATTAGAAGTAAACAGTAGCATCTATTTAATATTCGACAAAATAATACGACCAATTCCATTTGCGGTTACAACAATATTATTTCTATTTAAATCACCATCAATATATAAATTTATAGGTCTGTTATGCATGCTTATAGTGCTATGCCCGACAGGATTATCTCGGAATGCTGTTGCGATGTATTGGTTACCTATTTTTATACTATGGGGAGGTAATCGATTGCGTCACAATATATTTATGTGGATAATTTGGTGTGGACTTTTTTTTATATTCCCTTTTTTAAACATTTTTCGAAGATGGGATGGCAATTTTGAGTTCAAGTGGTCAATGGATTTCTTAGACAATATAAATTTTGACGCTTCGCAACTATTTATGGCTGTAATAAAATATGATTGGATTACATTTGGATATCAGTTGCTTGGACCTTTTACTTTTTTTATCCCACGATCGATTTGGTCTTCAAAACCATTAGGAAGCGGTCATCAATTTACGACATTATATCATGCAAGTCATACAAATGTTTCAATGCCTTATTGGGCAGAAGGATTTGTAAATTTTGGTTTTTGGGGCATTATATTATTTTCTATAATCCTTGCATATGTATGCGCAAAGTTAGATTCGCTATATTGGTATAAATGGAAAGACAAATTTAACAAAGAAGCAGGTATATACTTGATTTTTATAGGCTCAAGTATATTTATTTTACGAGGTGACTTATTGAGCAGCACAGCATATTGTGTGGGTACAATATTATGTTTCATATTTACTATATCGCTATGTTCCAAGGTGTTAAGAAAATATTAATTATTGATAAATGATGCCAACACTTCTACAAATTAATGTCACAGCCAATTGGGGATCTACAGGTAAAATAGCCGAAGATATAGGGAGAATTGCTATCGAGGCCGGATGGGAGAGTTGGATTGCATATGGAAGGGGCAATCCACACAGTCAATCCAAACTAATTCGCATAGGTACCGACTTTGACATGAATCTCCATGGCCTGCAGACTCGTCTATTTGATAATCATGGATTAGCATCAAATAAAGCTACAAAACATTTTATCAAACAAATTAAGGCCATTAATCCGGATATCATTCATCTCCATAATATACACGGCTATTACATAAACTATGAGATATTATTCGATTATCTCAAAGAATGGGGTGGCCCAGTAGTATGGACATTACACGACTGCTGGACTATTACGGGGCATTGCTCTCACTTTGTAACGGCCAATTGTGATAAATGGAAAGCAACCTGCTACAATTGCCCCCTAAAAAAAGAATATCCAGCTTCATTCTTATTTGATCGGTCAAAGAAAAATCACAAGATTAAAAAAGAGAAATTCACATCACTCGATAATCTAATCTTAATTCCAGTCAGCAATTGGATTGATAATCTCTTAAAGGAATCATTTTTTAAATTTACCACTACAAGAGTAATTCACAATGGCATAGATTTGACCGCATTTTGCCCTAAAGAACCATCGTCTTTTAACATTGATAAATATGCTATTCCGGCCAATAAAAAATATGTATTAGGTGTTGCCGGAACCTGGACAAAAGACAAGGGATTATATGATTTTTACCAACTTCGTAAAATTCTGTCTGAGGATATTGGAATTGTACTTGTCGGAGTCTCCGATAAAATAAGTGACAATTTACCTGCCGGTATAATAGGAATTAAGCGCACAGAAAGCATACACGAATTAAGTCTTCTATATTCAAATGCGATAGCATTTATTAATCCAACCTGGGCAGACACATATCCTACCACAAATTTAGAATCAATCGCATGTGGTACTCCAGTCATTACTTATAGAACCGGAGGCTCTCCTGAATCGGTCAATCAGTCTATTGGATTAGTCGTAGAGCAGGGTGATATTGAAGGCTTGAATAATGCAATAATGGAAATCATAAATTGTACGAATGTGCGTTTCAAGCAATCAACCTGTAGAGACTATGCACTTAAAAATTTCGATAAAGAAGCTCATTTTAAAGAGTACTTTGAGATATATAATAATCTCATAAACCCAAAAAGCTGACTTACAACAGAATATTAAGTTAACACTCAATACGTCTAATGTTAATTTATGGAATTGTTTTCTGAACAGTTCTAAATTAAAATTGTCCAAATAGTTTCTCCATTTTATGAAAATATCCATTATCACCGCTACGTGGAATAGCGGTGCGACTCTCCGTGACACATTAGAAAGTGTGCTTCAGCAATCATATACGAACTATGAGATTTTGATAATCGACGGCGGATCGTCCGACAATACTCACGATATTGTAGAGGAATACATTCCGAAATTTGATGGTCGTCTGCATTGGCATACCGGCAAAGACAAAGGACTGTATGACGCAATGAACAAGGGTATAGCCCGTGCTACCGGCGATATAATCGGAATTCTTAATTCCGACGACTTTTATGCTGATTCGGATGTTCTGTCACGAATTGCCGAAGAATGTCGGAACGTCGAGGCGGTTTATGGAGATCTTGATTTTGTCGATGCCTCCGATACATCAAGAGTCGTACGACAGTGGCGAGGGTCTCAGCATCGGCCGGGCGCATTTCTGAAGGGGTGGCATCCCGCTCATCCTACATTTTATGCCCGTCGTAAATGCTACGAAAGATTAGGCGGCTTTGACATTTCATTTGATGTCTCCGCCGACTTTGAGCTAATGCTCCGTTTCTTGGAGGCTAATCGTCTTTCTAATCGCTATATTCCCCATACATTCGTAAAGATGCGCATGGGAGGCGAGAGCACAGGCTCTATCGGCAAAATCATTCAAGGAAACAAGAATGTGCTTCGTGCATTCCGCAAAAATGGGTTCAAGGTGCCGCCTTTCTATTTACTCCGTCGCCTTGCTCCAAAAGCCTTGAATCTAATCAAAAACAAAATGCATATTTAATCCAACTCCTCCAGGTACTGTAAAAGCTGAATTCTTAGGGGTCGCAAATCATTCTTTATGGTGTTCCATCCTTCATGAGAGTCAATCTGGTAGTAACCATGTACTAAGAAATGACGCATTCCTATAATCTGATTCCAGGGGGTTGACTGATGTGTTTCCTTAAATTCCGGTGTCAGCATGTAGGCAGCCTCTCCGATAATTTCAAGATTCTTGATTACCGCATAATATAGCAATGAATCAACTTCAAAATCATCAAGAGTCTTATCTGACATAAACCGGCAGATATTTTCCATCGCATGAAGCATGTGGCGAAGTCGGCCGGAATCACGCAGTTTTTCTCTCATAAATAAGGATTTTATCTTTTTCCACCTGTTCGCGAACCCATGGAAACAGAGTGCCGTCAGTGACAAGGTCAACCGCCCGGCTCAGTATATTCTCCAAATCCATTACCATCGAGGCATGCTTGAACAGTCCGACATTTGCTTCCGGATCAAATTCGACAAGTATGTCGACATCACTCTGGGAATTATTCTCTCCACGTGACATAGAGCCAAACAGCCATGCCTTCACGACAGGCTGCCCGGCAAAATAGCGCTGAATTTTATGGATAAAACTCCTGTTCATAATCCACTGATTTCTGCAAATATAATAACTCTTTGCATTTAAAACAATAAATCCATAATAAAAAGTTCTTATGAAAATAGCAATGATTGGTGCCAGCGGTTTCGTCGGCACCCGGCTGATTAATCTCCTTAAGGAGGAGCCGGCAAAATATACATGCAGCAATATCGACCTGCAGCCGAGTCATTTCTTCAATGAAATCACCACAATAGGCGATGTCCGCTCACAGGAGCAGATGGACCGCGAGCTTAAAGGCGCCGACGTAGTAATTCTGTTGGCCGCGCAGCACCGCGACGATGTGTCGCCCGTGTCGCTATACTACGACACCAACGTCGGGGGCATGGAAGTGACTCTCAAGGCCATGGAGAAGAACGGCATACACCGTATAATATTCTTCTCGTCGGTGGCTGTCTACGGCCTCAACAAGAAGAATCCCGATGAAAACCATCCGGCCGATCCGTTCAACCACTACGGCAAGTCGAAGTGGCAGGCCGAGGAAGTGCTTCAGAAATGGTATGAGTCGCATCCCGACTGGAACATCAACATCATACGCCCCACCGTAATATTCGGAGAACGCAACCGTGGAAATGTCTACAATCTGCTCAAACAGATATCCTCGGGCAAGTTCCTGATGGTGGGCAAGGGCGAGAACAAGAAGTCGATGGCTTATGTCGGCAATATTGTGGCGTTTGTGAAATACATGATCGACAATATCACCGAGGGCTACAATGTGTTCAACTATATCGATAAGCCCGACAATAACATGAATCAGCTTGTGGCGCATGTGTCAAAGGTGCTGAACAAGCATATCCCGGCCACACACTTCCCTTACTGGCTCGGAATGACGGGCGGATACTGTTTCGATTTACTCGCGAAAATCACCGGAAAGAAACTTACCGTATCTTCAGTTCGCGTCAAGAAATTCTGCGCCACCACAGAATTTGACGCAACAAAAGTGCACACCTGCGGATTCAAAGCGCCATACACCCTCGACGAGGGACTCGCCCGCACGCTCGAGTTTGAATTCGTGCATCCTCGTCCCGACGACATCACATTCAAATCCGAATAAGCACACTTCGCGAGCATCCTACAAGCATATAAACAATCCCGAGAGGGATAACAGTCAATGGTGCAAACTTCCATCATGGGGTTTGCACCATTGTTTTTTTATGACATTACTTGGGGGCAACACCATTTCAGAGGCTTTTTAATGCTGCAAAAACCATATTTAAACAATTTAACCAAATTTTACAAGGCAAACATTTGTACGTTTACGTTTTTTTTGTATACATTTGCAAATATAACATATTAACCCCCATAACCAATATTTACTAACCTTAATAAACCAAATCAACACATGAGGAAAAGATTTTTACTCCTTGCGGCTCTTTTAGGGCCTGCCGTCACACCATCTGTTCACGCTCTGAATGATGTCTATGAGATATGGTATATAACCCATAATGAAGCAAAGGATGTCTATACCATTGAGATTCAATTCCCGGAAAAATACGACACTACCGATAAAGAGTCTCTCTACATCGAGCTCAGTAAATATCCGGATTTCACATTTATCGAAAAAGCATATAAGGTCGAAAAGGATAGACATCGTTACTTTACGCTGAACCTCGACCCGTCGGAAATTCCTGAAGGCCAGTATTATTATCGTGCGGCAGTATACACTCCAGGCACCAGCTGGTGTGATTTCAGGGTCTACGATTCACCGCCGGCCTCATCTTCATATAACGCTGCAAAACTAACCAAAATTACGGGCACAAAAGTATCAGACAGCCAAGGATACTGTATGACCGTCGACACAAACACTTACGAAGATATCCCGATATCCGATGACACAAAACTGTCGATTGAATCAGTATGGCTCAGATCGGGGCTAAACGGACAGCCGCTTATGCCCACCACTCCTCCGGGCCTCAATCCACTCAACCGTTCCGAGTTAATCGGAACACTAGAGAACTGCGACAACTCTCCGTTCGATAGTTTCTCACACGGGGCAATTGTAAGCAATGGGACAATCTATATCGGAGTCGGCTCTTCATGCAGTTTTCACCCTGCAGTAACAGGCAAATACGATAACCAGGTGAATAATCCAAGTCCTGACCGCCTGATGCTATACCGATATGACCTCGCCACAGGCAATTTTCTGTCCACCGTACGGATTAAAAACAAAAACGGCAACGAAATCGACCAGACAGGGTGCCGGATGATGCCATGGCTTCGCGTCGACGATGCCGGCACTCCATACTTCATGTGTCCTCCGTTGCATTCCAAGTCCGGCCTCGGGTCCAGCTTCCAGAAACCCACTTATGCAACGGCCGCGTTTACTCTCGATTTGTCAAAGATAAAAGAGGTCACCGGAGGGATTGCCACCTTGATTGCCGACACTATCGACTTTCACGAAGATATCAAACTTGCTGCAAATGAAACCGACTATATGTTTGGCACAATAAGCGGCGATATAATAAACAAGCCTTATCGGGTATGGGGTATGAAATACAGCCGCAGTGCCAATAGCAATCCGACTGACATCTGGGACACCAATATAAAGACGTGGGACATGGCAAACAAGAACTCCACGTTTCCACCATTTAAATCCTATACGATTGATGTAAATCCGTTTGCATCAACAGAAAAGATATTTTCGTCGTATACGCCCAAAATATATCCGGTTGATAACACGCATGTCTACACCCATGCCACACCTGCATTAGTTGTCGGTAAAACAGACTTTGCCGACTACGACAACTACGAGCCGGCATTTTATGAACTTGAGGAAACCGAAATGACTGCAACTCTGAAAAATAAACTCAGCGATGCCATTACTCCGGAAATGGATATAGCCCCGGCTACGGACACAAAACGCATGTCAGGATTTCCCGTAGTGAAGATTGGCGATATCACTGTGGCCGCATACGGGCATATCTCAGACAACAATAATGCCACAGCCGTACAATTAATTCAAATCAAAGACCCGGCACTCGGATTTGAGCCGGGCAACATTGTGCCCCTGTGGGATCTATTCAAAGAAACAGGGCTTTCCACATCACTGTTCCAAGCACTTGACATGACATTCATTCCTGCAGGAGAACAAAGTGAAACCACCCAGTCCGATGACAGCAATCTGCTGGGCCATCTGCTCGTCTACGCATCCGGAGGCGGAATGGGACTATATCGTATCAACGCACTCGAGAATGAACCGGTAACTTCAATCGACCGAATTCACGACGATGGCTCAATTGAAATCAAAGGGTCATCCCTTATCATCAACAAGACTGCAGCCTCAATCGATATTCTTGATATGCAGGGTCGAATTGTAAAGCATTACGATAGCCCGGCATGCGGCACATATCCCCTGCCCTCTTTGGCCAAAGGTGTATACATACTGCGCACTCCGACTACCGCTACAAAATTCACCATCTGAAATATCCCATTTTACCCCTCGTAACCAATCCACGGGTCTGTGTCGATAACAATGCTTTCGGCACAGACCCACTTTTTTTAGAATTACATCGGCTTGTATGCCCAACCTTGCCGATTTGCCTGCCATGAAAATTGCCGGCTATTTCGGACAAGGCATGAATGAAATTGATGTAATGCCTCCTTTTTTCGCGCCTATGTAAGCAGGCACACGAATATCGCCGCGCTCAATATCACAGACATATATTGGATGTCCGATACACAAAGTGTGGAGAGTAAACTTGTCGCCGACTAACAATTTAATATTCTGCGAGCTATTGACACGAAACCTCATATGTGAGATACACTCTATCTCACAGGATTTGTCAACACCCCATGTCAACACAAGCATGTCGCCACATTTAAGGCTGTCAGCATTCACAGCCGACTCATTTATAAATCCGGAGTCACAGGTATCATTCTCCATATTATGAAACATAAACGATTCCCAATCCTTGAATTCATTATATTGGGCGAGAATATTAAGTGTGGTCACAGACGGAAATCCCTCATATTTCACATAGCCCCATATACGTTTAATTGACGACAAGCTCAATGAACGTCCAGTCTTCTGCTGAATAAGCCGACTAAGCTCATTGAATTCGGTCGGTGTCGACGGCACATAGCCAAGATTATTATTGGTAATGTCAACAAGGGCTTCTAATGCATTGTTCTTTTCCATAATATAATAAAGGTGAGATTAACTATTGTAATTAAGCATAATAACAATGGCCGCCGCAAGTACCAGGCAGACGCCACACAAAATATATGTCAGTATTTTTGAGGACAGGAGATTAGTGAGCGTTTCCATGGCCGACTGACGCGCCCCCGGCAATTTAATCATAGCCACAGATTGCGGCCGCTTATCCGGATTATGGCTGACACACTGTTTGGCTACCTGTGCCAGAAGTCGGTCGCCGGTAGCCGAAGCAAGTTCGTCAAGTACAACCCCGAATGAATATATGTCGGCCACCGCCGATGGTTTCGCATCGGGACACATCTGTTCGGGAGCCATATAATTCTTAGAGATTGTCTAAAAATTAGTGCGAAATAATGTTATTAGGCATAACAAACCCTCAATCAGAGTGTTGAAAGAGAAAAGGCTAATATTATGCACGAAATCAATCTCTATCAGACACATCTGACCGAGGGTCAGTGGTCTTATATAAACAAAGAATTCCTTGAAAATGATAGACGCAAGAGAAAATATTCACTACAATCAGTTTTTGAAGCTATCCTCTACCTATTGGCCAGCGGTTGTCAATGGCGAAGGTTGCCTCACGACTATCCCGCGTGGAAAAGTGTCTATTATTACTACCATAAATGGAGACAAGAGGGTCGTGTCGAGCATTTCCTTGAGAAACTCGTCAGAAAGATACGTCGCAAACGCGGCCAGGCATCAAGTCCGAGTGTTGGCGCGATGGATGCCCAAAGTGTCAGATGGGGTAGCAGACAGGGAGATAACGGATATGACGGCAACAAAAAAGTCAAGGGTGTCAAAAGGAATATCATCACCGACCGCAATGGCTTCATCCTTGCGAGGAAAGTCTGTAACGCTGGTATTCACGATTCAAAAATGGCTCATGATCTATGCGGACTGGCGGATGATGTATGGGAAGACCTGCGCAAGGTATTGTCCGACCGAGGGTATCGGGGAGACGTGGACAAAGACATTGAAAAAGACTTCGGCATCGAGCTTGAGGTATCCAATACCCCCAATGGAGTTAAGGGATTCCTGCCAAAGCCGCTCAGATGGGTGGTTGAGAGGACTTTCGCATGGCTTGACTCTTGCCGCAGACTCGCCCGGAACTATGAGATACTGAATGAATCAGCGGAAGAAATGATTGATTTCGCTGCCATAAAATTTTTAATCAATAAAATTTAGACAATCTCTTAGAGCCGGCCGGAATCTTAAGCACGATGAAATCGTCACTGTCGGAAAGATTGAAATCAATAATCTTAACCACACTGCCTGAATGTGATACAAGAATATTCGACGGTTTGAGATCACGGTGAAACACCTGCTTGCTGTGGATATACCTGAGAGCATCAGCCAGCTGTACGGCTATAGCTCTTGCAGAAGTAAGCGAAAGGCAGCCTGATGCAAAAATGGTTTCAAGCGAACAACCGTCGACATATTCGAGCACAATGACGAGCCCGATGTCGCCGACTGTCTCGATACTAAGTGTGCGCCTGATACCGTGATGCTCAAGCGTGATGCCTATTTCAAATTCCTTGGCAAGAGCAATCGTATAGATTGGATCATTACGATACTGTTCCTTGAGTCCTTTGAGGATGAATCGCTTTCCGTAGCGTGTGGCCGAATATATTTCTGTCGGTCCGTGAGACGAACTATAAACCGGTGTAATATTAGTGAACTGATGGGAGAATAGCCCACCGAGATCCAACGACTCAGACAGATTATTAATACCGATAAATGCCGAGTCAGTATCTGCTATAGATGGTTTGTCAATATTTTCTTTTCGACTCTTGTTCATTTCCGTTTTAATGCCTGTATTCTTCAATCTGCTTGAAAAGCCCCCATTTTGAGTTGTTCCTGTAGACAGCCTTAGTGCCATAAGGTACATGCAAAACGCAATTTTCTGTTATAGACACCGGAGTTCCGAAGAACGCATGCTCGGCTGCGTAAGGGGGAATTGAGGCAGAGATATAAAGGTCTTTCAAGACTGTTCCGCTAAATACATAATTGCCTACATACTCAGTGCCACTCCCGAGACGCACAGTGGCAAGACTGGCACAATTCTGAAACATTCCTTCTGAAATATTGGTGATATTGTCGGGAAGCGTAATTTCAGTGAGCGCAGATTCGGCGAAAGCGCCTCGCCCTATGGCAGTGACCGACGAAGGAATCTCGATACTTGTAATAGATGTCCCGTAGAAAGCATTTTCACCGATTGACGTAATTGTAGACGGCAACGAGTATGCGCCTCCTTTCCAAAGCGGGAACCATACAATTCCGGTAGCTCCGCTATTGAAAAGCACGCCGTCAATGGAGGTGAAACTACAGTTGGCCTCCGAGACTTCTATAGCCTTAAGTAACCGACAATCCTCCGACGGCATTACAGAGGTTGTCCCTGCAGAGATTGTCAGAGTCTCAAGCGAACTACAGTGTGCAAAGGCATTCCTGGCCAGCCGAGTCGCAGAAGATGGCAGTATGGCTGACCGCAGACTTAAACAATCGGCAAACAACCCCGTTGACAGTTCGTCGGCAGAAGTAAAACGCATGCCGTCATACGACCCGCCACCTTCAACGATATATATATCCGACAGGTCAATATCTGTGACTCTGCTATCTATCTGCAATCCATCGAACGATTCCGAGCCTCCGAGTAAATGCCTTAGAAAACGGAAATCGTCACCGTTCATACAGCCGGAAATCGTGAGACAACTTAGGTCAATGCTCGTTGCGCCGGCAAAAAGCTCATGCAACGTTCCGGCTTCTGTGAGCAATATAGTATTTTTTGTCGTATATTCCAATGCCTCTCCCTTGGCTTCCCCTAAGGAATTAGACGCAAAAGGAGTGATTACATATCCCGTCATCGGTACAAGTCCGGTTATATGAAGCCGATGCTTCCCCAAAGTCAGACAATCTTCCGACAGATGTATTCTTACGGTTTCCAAAGTCGACGCGTCAGTCACATCACATCCCGCCGTCAAGACAGGTTCGCCACCATCTTCAACAATTTCAAACTCCACAATAATCCCAATCGGCCCTGTAGACAGCGCGACAGGAGGCGATACTACCGGCTTTTCATTTGGCAAAGTCGTAAAACTTATAGTCTGTGACCGCAAAGTAGCAGTAGACGTTCCGCCCTGTGCATAACATTTATATGTCGTGCCCGGCTTCAGTCCATTCAGATGCAGCGTCAGGACTGACTCTACAGATTCTTCCTTCGGAGACTGACAGGTAACCTGCCCCTCCTCTCCATAATAAAAATCTACATAAGACAGACGTCCGGTTCCGCGATTTCTGACATGGGCAGTAACCAGTGCCTCTGTACGTGTTATTTCAGTAGCGGGCTGCAGTTCTATTAACGGCTCAATATTTTCGGGACGGGCTGCATCCGAACATCCAACAGAAATCAAAGGCAAAATAATCAATGGAATAAGCAACCAGGACTGTATATATTTCAAAAATAGCGACATAGTGAATTTCCTTTTACAATTTACTTACCAAACTTTATACCTGCTCCGACAGAACCATACCAGTCTTTTCCCTTGACGGTTGTCACAGAGGCTGAAATCGCAATACGTCCAACTACAAGTGACACCCCCGCCTCAAACGAAATACCCTTGAGGCTATAATGGGAATTCTTAAGATATCCGCCACCCTCCGATGGAGCAAGCTGCCATGCAAGTGACGAAGATGAATATCCCGCTCCTTCATATACAGATAAGTTTTTTGTTATGCGATGTGCCATACCCGCATTTATCATAAATGAGCTACTGCGGGTACGTCCCGTATAGAACGGAGTAGAGCCTGCTGTCTCTCCGGTTATGCCACATTCACCTCTGACAGGTCCGATTTTGCTAAAATCGGAAGCAACATGCACAAAACCTCCATGCCTCTTCATGGCCATAAGCAATAATCCACCAAGTATGTTCCCGTTGCGACCGCCATAGCTTATTGTCGCTACAGTTTCAAGGTTAAATGGCACATATTTCACAGGAGGCCTGACCACAAGGGTATCGACACGCGTAAGCACGAGTGTGTCTCTGACAACCTTAACCTCTGCCGGCACATTGCTCATGGTAATCGGCGCTACCGGCTCTTCTATCCGCAACTCATAAGCCATGTGACTGACAACTTTGCCTGGAAATGCGTAGTCGCGCAGTACACCCCATGTCGGATGCTTAATTGTTATTTTCTTTGACCCACGAGGCAGATACAGCCATATCTCACCGGTCTTGTCGATACGCTTGACTATGCCAAGCGGTGTTGAAAACGCAAAGTCCTCCGAAGCTATTACCTTGACAAGGGCGCAATCCTCGTCGTTGAGGTCGCGCACAGGGTTGATGAACGCCGAAACATCGTTGGGCAACATCTTAAAAGAGACCACCGAAAAACGCTGGGCCCATGCCGAGGAATTAACACACAGAATGAGTACCAGTGGTAAAAGCACATGATATGTAAAACGCGACGCTGTCATATTTCACTATTCGAGATTAAAATCTCCCATATCAATTATATCATCGTCACCGGCAACAATTGAGGATGACGGTTGCCATGTACGCACATGAATAAGCGGCATGGAACTGTCTCTGAAGTCCCATAAAAGGAACATGTAGCCGTCGTCACTATATGCGCCGCAGGAATAATTCTGTCGGAGTGTGACACCATATATTCCTTCGGCCGTAGCATGTCTCATAATTCTGAATTCTGAGAATCTGACATCTATATCTTTCCCGGAATTGAAGATATGCGATAATTTTTCGAGGTATTCTTTTTTTGACCGGATACTGTATCTTACTTTGCTGTTGTCAGTCAGAGCCGTATTATATCCCTCTTTGGAACGTACCACATGTCCCACGATGATAAGTGCATCATCGCTGAAGACCTGGCGTATGAAGTCAATGTCACGGGTTTCATAAGAAGCACGCAGATGTTCGCAATAGCTCAAAATCTTATGTCTGCTTGCGGAGTCGGTCTCTTCAAGCCGTCCACTCAATATTTTTAAGGCTTCCTGCCTGAAAGGATGACCGGCCGACATCATGCGTGGTTCGGCGTCTTTAAATCCGACAGTCTCTACACGCCGCACTATTCTTTCCCTCTCAGATGTAACCGGCAAAGACATTCGGACTGAATCATCAACCGGCGTCGCTGCTGAAGAATCGGCCGACACCCGAGGTTTCTCTACAGAAATATATATTGTGTCGCGCGTAGATATTCCGTTGTCATTTTCCGAGGGTGGCTCATTGTCTAAAATAAGAGGAGGGCGCTTGTAAATACAAGCGGCCCATCCTCCTAATATCAGGCAAAGAATTATAAGCAGTATGTTAAGACTCCTCCTTTTTAAAGACATATAACAGTTAAGTCAATTTCAATTCCAATCTAAGATTTCTCCTCCGATTTCAATCTTAATCTGCTCAGGATTCTTATCTACTATGAGATTTACAATATGATGCATACCCGGTTTGAACAGGAATTTGCTCTCATAAAGAAATGATACGCCATTCATGACAACCTCAATCAAAGGCACACGATTTTCAAGACGCTGCGGTACTATAATCGCGGAATAGACTGTCGGCGCAGTCTGGCGCGCCATTATTGACTTGCGACTGCCTCGCAGAGCCTTGGTAGCCACACCGACCATAAGATCGATACTCGATTCTGTTACCGTATTATGAATATACACATCGGCCTTTTCCGGTATATCCCCTTCATAGTCCTCGCCTTTTATCAGTCTGATTGAGATTTTGCTCATGATATGGCGAAATTTTAAATCGACAGGGTTGGGCGAAGCTGAAATCTCCTTGGCTGAGGCAAACAGAAAATCAGATGACTCATACCCGTCAAGACCTGACAATTGCGACTCCCGCTGGTCAGTCGCCACTTCAAACACAAGATCTGTGATTGAGCCTATCTCATTGAGACGCGGACAATATGCATAGACATTATAAGTCCCCGCATCCCAATAAAGCGGACGTGATGACTTCCAGTTGGATCCGGTGAAAGTCAAGGCCTCATTATTGACGGTATTACCCGCAATTTCAAGAGGTTTTTCGGAGTTGCTGACAAAAACGCCCACGACATCACCGCTCTCGAAAGAGGTTTCGGTAGCGCGTGACTGCGACGGATGGCTGAACGTGAATTCCATCGCAATTTTTCCGTTGGATGTGTTGTTGTCCGGTTCCATTGAATCGTCAGTGCAGGAGGAGAGTCCGACTGTCAACAATAGAACGCTGATTATTGAACTAATATTGTGTTTCATTTGAAATGACATATATGTTATTATTTCAATTTTTTCTTGTTGGAACGGGATGAGGAAAGCGGACTCCCTTTATGGATTACCGGCGGCATTGAACGCGATGCCTTCAGCCCCGAAGTAAAACCTCCGGTACTTCTTGACGCATTTACAGACGTGCGCTTGTCGAGAGCCACAAATTCCTCAAAATTGTATTCCTCACCGGCATAGCGCTTGATGCGTTTCACGATACTTTCGCGACTGATGGTGCTATAATAGGGAATATCATTGTTCATACAACTGTTCTGTTCCGAGCGGAACACACCGCGGGTGTGCATATAGCCTCCTTCGTAGATGTCGACAATATCGCTGTAGCGAGAATCGAATATCAGATGACTCCATCCCACTGCATGCATCTTTCCGGTCAGCTCGATATTATCATACCAGCCGAGTGACTTAGCTCCAAGTATTGCGTCGACATGACCGCAACACGTGCAACCACATGCATCTATAAATGCGTTGTGATATATGTACTCGTCGGCAAGTTTGCCGAATCCGTGACCACCGGCTTCGTGCTGTATCACACCTCGTGAATCCAATGGATACCCATAGTCGCTCTTTGGACAGAATGCAATAGCGGCTCCTGACTCCCACATCTGACAAATACCACCGTAATCGGTGCTGTTTGGAACCATTATGATAAGCGTCTGGTCGATATTGCCAGCATTGACTGTCGGAGCATCCATAACATAGTCAAACACCTGGTCGTAGTCACATTTCAGACCGACACCTCCGGTGTAAGTGGTGCTGAACTTATTGTAACGGATTGAATTGACAGTGCCGACTCCTGTTTCGGTAGAAAGCGGGAAAGCGGTGTAGACATTGAAGTAGTCGCGGTAAGTGGTATATGGTTCGATTGCGAAGAAATATTCAATCTCCTGCCTCATGTCTTTCAGATAACTTCCATCGGAAATCTGCTTGGCATCGTAGCCGTCGCCGAGAATTACTATATTGATTCCGCCGTTGGAGCCTTTGGTGGCCTTTTGTAATTCGAGGAATTCATCCTCGGCATATTCGTATCCATATTGAGTCACATGGCAACTATGTGTATAGTCCTTGTCTTTAAGACGGAACACTATGTCACCCTCGCGCTGCTCGGTGGCCGACGAAGATTTTATGGTAAGGGTGATTTCATTTTTCTTGCTACCGGAGTTCTGCGACAACTCACACCATGAGGGGATTGATTCTACCTCCCAGTCGCCTTCTGCATCGATGACAAGTGTCTGGCGATGTTCAGTGCTGAGAGCACAAGCCACAGAGGGACGGCAGACAAGTTCGTGATGGGCGGCAATACGTTTGAAATCGCACCAGCCAACGGCTGTCTGATACTGTGTGAGTGATGACTCGGGTACTTCGAGTGTGAAATTGTCTTTTGCAATGCCATTGAAAGCGCCCTGCTGCACATAGGGTGGAATCTCACTCTTGCTTACAATCGAGCCTATGCCGTAGCAACCCTGGAAAGCGCCGCCATCATCATTATAGCTTGCCTCGTAGCGGATATTTTCAAGGCTTTCAGGAAACACAAGTCCCTCCAGGCTACGGCAGTGGGCGAATGCACCGGCACCGATAGTCAACAGACCTTCGCCGAATTCGAGTGTTCCCATCAGACGCCAGTTATAAGCAAATGCCTTATCACCAATAGTAACAAGATTTTTGGGAAGAACCAGTTCGCCGGAAAAATCGCAATTATAAAACACATTATCGTTGATGACCGTGAGGTTTTTCGGAAGTGCCAACTCTCCTTTGAAATTGCAATCAGAGAATGCGCTTGTTCCTATACTCATAATACCGTCGTGAAGGAGTAGAGTCCCGTCAAATCCACACGTCGAAAATGCTTCTTCCGGTATATTTGTAACACCTTGCGGAATTTCAAGTGAGCCGGTTAGATTCATACACATAAAGAACGCTCTGGCACCAAGTCGTTTCAGTTTTGACGGCAGACGCAGACTACCATATAATCCCTTACAGCGATCAAATGCATATCCGCGTATAATTTCCACATTATCAGGGATAACAAGTTCGCATGTAAATCCACATTCTGCAAAAGCGCCATTATAATAATCAATACCTTCATCACCAAATTCGTCATACTCTCCGGTTGATTGTTTTTGTGAAGTACCAATGTATCTGAGTGTAGATGGTAGAGATAACGATCCGGTCATTGACCGACATCCATTAAACGCACCGGTCTGGATATCAACTACCCCTTCAGGTATAATCAGAGAACCGGTGAGATTGGAGCATCCATAAAATGCACGCGTACCGATTGACTTTAGGACATCCGGAAGGACCAAATTAGTAAGTGTCGTTTTCCCGGAGTTAGTAGCATTTGTATAAAAAGCACTTCCCGGGATTTGGTCATCAAGAGTCTTAGTGTTATTATAAAATCCACTCTTGATTCTGACTTCTTTCAGATTGAGAGCACGAAGCATATTCATAGAATCACGCATGAAATAGAAGTCACGCGAATCAATCTGTCCTGTTATCTTTAGATTCTTCAACTGGGTATAGTCCTTGCCGGCAGCAACAATCGCATTTTTCAGGCCACCCGGTTCGGAATTGACTATGACATACTCTTTTGAAGTAGCGTCGTGACTCACAAGGTCACTTTCCCACGGAGTAATGCTCTCGCTGATAAGAGTCAAGGTGTAGTCACCCGTAGATTCCTTTTTATCAACCCGGATACCGAAATTGTTCATCTTACCGGACACATACACAAACTCTTCATTCTTAGAAAATTTGTAGGGTATACCTCCCAGGGTGATGCTGAACATCGTCGTTCCGGCCGGAACAGACTGAGGCACTACGATGGCACGCCATTCGTCGCCACGTTTTGTCGGGATAATAGAATTGGGGCTGACATCGCCTGACGATGTCACGGTTCCATCGGCAAGGTTGATGACCGCATCTTGTATGGTGTTGGTCACAAGAACCTGCTTTTCAAGGCCAACCCATTCTCCCTGTGCGAAACCGGAACCTTCGACAAGGGTGACACGGGCATTGGCCATGCGATGGGCAAGCGGGAGACGTATGACATTGGTCGTCGGCTCTACGCCTTCTACTTTACCCCAAAGGAAGTCGGATGCTTCATAGTCGCCCATAGTGCCGTTGTCATAGGTACGTGCCTGATTGGTAAGTACGGTGAAGTTGTAATTGTTGACATCGTCGGGAGAGCCAAATGGATAATAGCCATAGACATCAATGCGTGTATGCTTATCCTTCCAATAGAGATCGTAAGCCGAATTCCAGCGATAGGCGGCTTCGTTGAATGTATGGCGTACATTATCACCACGGTTTCCCTTGCTGAGCAGACTTCCGGGTACGTTGCCGTTATAATCGACGATATACACGCCCATCACATCACCATCGGCAAATCCATCATCGTTCACTCGTGATACTGCCTCCTGAGCTATCTGTCCGGCAAGATTAATCAAACTCTGACCGTCAGTCACCTGACCGGGAGCGATAAAATCTTCGTCAGAGCATGCACTCAGCATGGCAACGGCCATCAGACCGGCCGGCAAAATATACTTTTTCAATTTATGCATTGCAGTGTATCGTTAAGGTTTATTTATTCAGCAGTTCCGCCATTGTCTGTGCCGTCGTCACCCCAAGGGTTGATTGTGACATTGACACCGTTTGACGTCTTGCTCAGGATAACGGTAAATTTATGGCTTTTAGCTGCTACGAATGTGAACTCCTTCTGTAGGTTGTACTCACGACCGTCGACTGTGACGGAAATAAGATTGCCCTTTTCGACTTTCTGCGGCACAATCAAGGCTTTGTAGGAATCATCAACAAAGAGCGGATTTACAGTTGACGGCTCTCCGATAGGTGTAGCGACGCCTGTCGACAGATTGACAGTTGAGTTACACTTGACTCCGTTGATTCTGACCGATACCGAAGCTGCAGCAAGTGACTCCGCTGTGAAACCGTTGCCGGCCTCAAGGGTAATCATTATACGGCTCATCACATGATTTACGCGAACAACCGTAGCATCCTCGCTTGGTGCGACATTAGTAGTCTTGCCAATCATAAGATCTGAGGACTTATAAGCAGCTTCGGTAGACTGGTCAGATTTTACAGCAAACGGCTGAGCGTTTACTGATTGGATATTTGTATATGGATGATAAAGGTAAAAATCAGCATGAGTCTTGTTGTCAGCCCAATAAATAGGAGTGTCAGGTATCCATGAGCCATTGTAGCGGAAGCGCATGTTATCGACATGATTACCCGCATCGCTGAGAGTTCCCGGAGTGGAGCCTGAATAGTTTACTACGTAGAGTCCGATACAATCACCGGTCTCGAAGCCATAGTCTGTGGCACGGGAATCGACCAACGACGGGCTTATCCTAATTTCCATACTTTTTGTTTCGGGCTCGGGAATGACCATGTCTGGTCCATCGGAGCTCTGACAAGCGCTAAAAAGCATCGCACATCCGGCGATAACAGCGAACGAGGCTAATGTTTTCATTTTATTATGGTATTATATTGTGAAAATGATTTCATCGCAAAAATATGTAAAAATATATTTCAGAAAAATTTTATTCCGGTTCAAAACGGTTCAAACTCCAAACTTTTATAGAATACGCAAATTTCGATTATGCGGCTATACATTAAATAATACATGTGTGCCAACCGGCAATCCGGGATTAGTTATCGAAACAGCCCCTTCATTTTTAACGACAAGCACCATCCGAAATGAAATCGTAAAAACACCTTATGCAATTTTGAAATAAACCATATCAGTCCGGCGCTACATATTGTCGAATATGACAGTATGTAGCGCCGGACTGATATGGTAGCCGCCTATAAGTTGCAATTCTGAAGTCTGACGGAGATAGACAACTAATCGGCCTATCTCCTGTCAGAACTCCTAATCATTGGGGGTATTATATCCCTACAGGCAAAGCGGGGCAAGATATTTGGCAAGGATATAGCCACCGACAATAAGCCAGACATCGAGGCAGAATGCAAGAACAAACGGCTTGGCACCGGCCTTCTTAAACTTATCAATACTTGTCTCTGCACCCAAGGCAGCCATGGCCATTGTAAGGAGGAACGTATCAACATAGTTGATTGCGTCGACAAAAATAGGCGGAAGCAGATTAAGGGAGTTGAATCCTATCACTGCCAGAAAACCGACTGCAAACCAAGGTATGTTTACCTTGCCCTTCTCTGCTGTCGCTCCATCCTTTGCATTACGGCGAGCAGCCCATACTCCCAGAATAAGCAGAACAGGCACAAGCATCATCACTCGAATCATCTTGACAATAATGGAAACATTGGAAATCTCCGTACCCATGGCATTGCCGGCCCCGACAGCATGAGCCACCTCATGAAGAGTGGCACCTGAATAGATACCCATCTCCTGAGGAGTAAGGTCAACCCATCCGGAGCGATATGCGATAGGATAGAGGAACATTGAGATGGTTCCGAAGATAACCACGGTAGCCACTGCCACTGCAGTCTTATAGGCCTGTGTGCGAATCGTTGACTCTGCGCCAAGCACTGCCGCCGCACCGCATATACCGCTACCGACCGAGGTAAGAAGCGCGGTGTCACGATCCATCTTCAGCAGACGGCCAATCCAGATACCACCAAGGATTGTTACCACTACTATGATGACATCGACTACAATACCGGCGACTCCGACATTTACAATATCCTGAAATGTAAGGCGGAATCCATAGAGAATGATACCCAGACGCAACACTTTCTTGGAACAGAACTGAATACCCGGCACCCAGGTCTCAGGAAGGTGGTTGCGCAAGGAGTTGGCATACAGCATTCCAAGGATAATACCGATAATCATCGGACTGAACGATATGTCTTTAAGTATCTGCGCCTCGCCTATATAGAAGGCCGCACATGCAAATAATGCTATCAGCAGAATGCCATGCAGCATGCTGACGCGGGTTTCTGTAAATTTTGGCATTTTTTAGTGTATGAGTTAGGTTGAATTATTTCGTTAACAACTGCCACGAAAACCATCATAAAAGATAAATTCCATGGTGAACGGATTAATCGTGACGGCAAACGCCTCCCGACTAAAAATGTAACGTTTGCTCAATAGGAAAGTTCGGCGAAAGCCAAATGTTGGTAATATCATTATCCGGCCACATTTATCACAATAATAATACTCTTACGAGGGGCAAGCAGCACAACAAGCTAATCAGCAACAATTTAACCACAATTAATAGCGCAATGATTTCGCAATCTCTTAGTAAGAGATTGTGAATTTTGCTAAATTGCTGTAAACCAGCAGCTTAATTGGGCGGTTTGATTTTCCCGTAATATTTAGAGTCATTTATGCACTTATATATCAGGCTGATATGCCATCATGAGCGCAGCCATTATCACTGATAATTTGTGAGTTTCATAAGATATTGCTAATTTTGCAGAGTCAATGTGTATCTCTTACTAAGAGATGCAGACGGAACTTATCTTGATTTCAATCACACCAGAGTGTTTGGGACAGCCGACATATCCAAGTCAAACTCCTGCGGCAATGCATATGAAAACGCCATGGGAGGACAAGAGGAATTGTCTGGAAAAATGCATTTGTCCACTCGCAAAAACGATACCTTCATAGCTGAGTCAGAGCATGTTGCACAGCCCACTGCTTCCGACTTTTTCCGGATGACGATAGCCGGGACAGACAACCGCGCCACTGCCACCAACCGACAAAAAGCGCTCGCTGCCTACATTGATTATATAGGCACAGACACACTGGAATTTGACAGTTTCACATCACGACAACTCTCCGGATGGGCGATATGGCTCATACACGCCGGCCACACAGTCAAGACCGTCATACACTACATGAAGCACCTATCCGCACTCTACGGAAAGGCCATAGCCGAAGGACTTACCGCCGACAACGGCGCCTTCAACGGCATAGTGCAGCGTCTTGCCGCTCTCCCGGCCGATGCAATCAGAGTCGACTGCAACCCAGTCGCCACACTGCGCGACATTATTCTCTCTGGCGGCGCCACACAAAAGGCCAATCTTGCCAAGGACATCACGCTCTTCGCCATATTGGCCGGAGGAATCTCATTCGACGAGATAGCAGCATTCGAAAAAGACAATTATACCGGCGACGACCCAACGCTTAAGGCATTAGTCGCACGCTATTCAAAGCCACGCAACAAATACTTGTTTCCGCTCCGCCAATCAGAACGTACTCCGCGCCAGTTGCGCGAATATGTCAACACGCTGTTCTCGGCTACAATCCATGTCCACCACGCCCTCACCCCGGCAGACATATGGAGCACAATTGCCTACGACTGCGGCATATCGCCCGAAGAGATAATGAGCTGCACAGGAAAAATACCTGCAACCAACCCGGCATTCGCACTTACCGGAGCATCCCCCGTCGACAGCGACAATCGCGCCGCAATCCTACGCCGGGTGTCGGACACACTCACAAGCAATCCCTCCAACTGGTACGCGCTACAGATGCGCCACGGCACTGACTACGACGACATAGCCCGACGCATCGAAGCCCACACCGGTCGATTCCGCATCGAAGAGACATACTACCCGTGCCGAGAGATAGCGCGCCGCACAGGCCGCAAGTTCATATCCGAAAACAAACCGGTAGTGGCAGGACTAATGTTTGTAAAATGCAGATTCACCGACATCACTGCTATGATGCGCCACATCAGCGACATAGCATGGTGCTACCGACAGACAGCCCGCACCGGCAGCGCATATGCCGCCATTCCCCAGACGCAAATCGACCTCTACCAGCGGACAATCGGCATATTCACCCCCTCTACCGAGATATTCCCCGTCGGGACGCTCCCCATAGCTCCGGGCGACAGAGTAGTGGTAATCGGAGGCGAATTCTCCGGACAGCCGGCAGTGTTGCAGCAGCTGATTGGCCCCGACAGCGCTCCGACAATATGCCGCCTCACCCTCCCGGGAGCCAACAGCATAGAATGGCGCGTCGATGCCGACCCGCGCCTCATACGCAAAATCACCGAACAGCAGTATGACACTCTTGTCACAGAAATATCTGCCATCTGACTACACCCCCGACATTGCCGACATAGGCGATGTGGCCGGCTACACCCACCTGCTACTCATGCTCAGCCGGATACCCGCCGACAACCCCGCCGCCCCCGACCCTCGGGAGCTCGCCATGTCCATGCGCAGATGGTCCGACAGCATACGTAGTCAGATGCCACACTACGCTCCCGAGCATCTGGGCCGTGCCATAGAATGCTACGACATCTCCCACAGACTTGGCTACAACGAGCGCCCCGACTCACGCACCATCGATGAATACCGGCGTCAATACTTCGACTCATGGGCCCGAGGCAACGACCGAATCAACGAGTCGGACATCTATGCAATGGTATCCCGAAAGGCTGCCGCCACCCCCGACGATGTCGACAGCCGGCAGTTTGGCGCCTTCTACGACATACGCGAGCGATGGATGAAACAACTGCGCTACAACACGGCATTTGCCGAAACCACCCCCGGGGAAAACTATCGCCGACTGAGCCTCGTGATGCCGGAAAATCTTAGGCCGTGGTTCCGGTTTGACCAGCGCTCGCGAAAACGCCAATGGGCCGAATGCAACACGGTGGCCGACCTACGGTCGCTCGACACCCCTACCCTGCTATCATACAAGGGATTCAACCTATCACTCTGGCCCGCAGTAAACCCCGACGCCGAGTGCAACCGCGCATCCGACATCGTCATCGCCAGCGAACTCGCCATCCGTCCCGACCTCAACCGCTACGAGCGCCAGGCCTTCATCCTGGCAGAAACAATCTGAAAAAACGCCTAATATTAACATATCAAAATAAGAAATATCCGATTATAATTCATACGACTTTAATTAATTATGAATCAAATCAAATCCGGAATAATTCTATCGTATGCATCATTGGCGCTAAACAACATTGTAGCCATAGTATATACTCCTGTTCTATTACGATATTTAGGACAATCAGAGTATGGCCTATATTCATTAATAACATCAATAATCGCATATCTAACCATTTTGGATTTAGGCTTGGGAAATACTATAGTCAGATATTCAGCATTGTATAAAAGCGAAGGAAAAATAACAAAGTTGTATGATTTATTCGGGCTATTTATTAAAATATATCTTGGTATAAGTTGTTTTGTTGCGATTATTGGAGTCGGATTATATACCCAACTGGATGATTATTTGATTAAATCAATGAATACATCAGAGATTGAGCGTGCAAAAACTATGTATCTCTTTTTAATCGGTAATCTTATATTTACATTTCCTCTTAGCGTATTTTCGTCTATTGTAACTGCATATCAACGATTTGTTTTCGCAAAAGCACTAAATATAATCCGAATTGTATTACAACCATTAATCATGACTCCATTACTTATTTGGGGATATAAAGCAGTAGCATTAGTTGTTGTAATAACCGCACTAAACTTAGGAACATTAATTGCCAACATGCTCTATTCCTTTATAAAATTAAAAATAAGAGTTTCATGGAACAAAACAGATCCAGGCATTATACGTGAAATTTTCATTTTCTCATTTTACATATTCCTAGGAGTAGCAGTTGATAAAATGAATTGGTCAACAGGACAGATTATATTAGGACTTACGGCTGGCCCCTCTACTGTTGCAGTATATGCCGTGGCAATCCAGATTTTGTTATGTTTTTTTGGATTTGCAAGTTCAATATCTGGAATTTTCCTGCCAAAAATTACAGAAATGATAAATAAGCACAATTCATCAGAATTATTTTCTCAATTATTTATAAAGATTGGTCGACTTCAGTATATTCTATTACTATTGGTTTTAATGGGATTTTACTTTTTTGGCAAATCCTTTATTTTGTTTTGGGCTGGAAAAGATTACAGTAACGCATATGGATTATCTCTTATTGTTATGATTCCTCTTATGCTAACTGCAATACAGCATACCGGAGTATTGATTCTGCAAGCAATGAATCGCCAAAAGTTCAGGTCAATCGTGTATTTTTTTATTGCCATATTCAACATATTCTTAAGTTGGGCCTTATCATCTCAATTTGGAGAATATGGTTGTGCTATTTCGTTCGCAATTTGTATGCTGATTGGCAATATTCTCATAATGAATCTATACTTTGAAAGAAAAATCAGATTGGACATAACTCTGTTTTGGAAAGAGATTTTTAAATCAGTATATCTTATAATTTCAATGGTTGCATTTGGCTATACATTGATTCATGTCATAAACCCCAATAGCATAATTAAGCTATGTGGTGATATAATTATTTTTTCGACAATATTTACAATCTTATCTTATTATCTATATATGAATACATATGAAAGGCACCTATTATTCAACATATTAAAGAAATTAGGGTTATGAAAATAGGCATTCTAACACGTAGAGACGGATATAACTTTGGAACGTCTTTACAAGCATACGCAATATATCGTGCCATTAAAAGACTTGAAAACAATGTAATTGTTATCAATTACTCTGAATATTCTTTGAAAGCTAAGATAAAGTATATTGCTTTAAGCGTAATGGGGAAATTACATATACCATACAACAAATCAAATATACGATATATTCAACGCAAATTATTTATTGAGTTTGATAAATTACTTGACAAGACTTCATCACAATTCAGATATAACATACCTGATGGTTGGAATGATGGATTTGACAAGATTGTCTGTGGAAGCGACCAAATTTGGAATCCTGCACAAAAAACAGATGCGTTCTTACTGAATTTTGCCCCAGACTATGTTAGTAAAATTGCATATGCCCCAAGCATTGGATTGACTGATTGTATAGATAAGTTTACTTCCAATGACCTGTCTTTACTTAAAAAATTCAACCATTTATCATGCCGAGAAAGCAACGGCTGCAAGCTATTATCGTCCATGACAGGAATGAATTGCCATGAAGTAGTTGACCCCACTCTATTATTGGATTGCTCAGATTGGATTAAGATTGAGAAGCCTATAGATACTCCAAAATCATATCTCCTTACGTACTTTCTTGGTGAATCAAAAAACTATCCCGATAAAGCGATTCATGAATTAGCACAAAGATATAATCTTGAAATTATAAATGTATGTTTACCTCACTATAACGATTATCCGGGAATACTAAATATGAGGTGTGGGCCACAGGAATTTCTATATTTGATTCATAATGCCTCTATCATATGCACCAATTCATATCACGGTTCAGTATTTTCGATGATATTCAATAAATTATTTTATGTATTTGAAAGAAGATATAATATTTCAGGATACAATGAGCATTCACGTTTTGATACTTTATTTGCATCAACACCGTTGACAACTGTTCCTCTGACATCTAATCTTGATGAATTACCATATCAGCATATAGATTATGCTATGATTAATGAAGTAATTCAGAAGAAAAAAGAATTTTCTATTTCATATTTGCAAAAGTCTATTTATGACTGACAACATCCAATTATGTACTACGGAGAAATGTACCGGCTGTAAAGCATGTGGCGACATCTGTCCAATAAAATGTATTACATTTAAAGAGGACTCCGAAGGTTTCTATACTCCCGATATAAATCGCGACGTTTGTATCAAATGTGGGAGATGTATGAAGACTTGTCCAGTCATCACACCTCCAACCGACACAAACACACATAATCCCAAAACATACCACGCATACTCATTAAATCAACAGACGGTAAAAAGCAGTTCTTCCGGTGGTATATTTGTAGAATTGGCTAAGTCTATAATATCTCAAGGAGGAATAGTATGTGGGGTAACTCAAATTAAAGGGAGTCTTAAATCTGTTAATATCGCCATTGATAAATTCGACGATATTCAATTACTACAAGGCAGCAAATATGTACAATCAGATGCATCAAATATATATTCTACGGCTATAAAAGCATTAACGAACGGACAAAAAGTACTATTCAGCGGTACTCCATGCCAAATCGCCGGAATGAAAAATGCAGTAGGTAAAAATAAAGAAAATCTATTCTTGGTTGAAGTAATATGTCATGGGGTTCCATCATATCGTTTCTTCAAAAGATATTTAAATCAAGTCTCAAATTTATCACCTTCTTATTTTGAATTCAAAAATAACGCTATTTGGGATTATGATACCATTATGTATGATAATCGTAACCGAAAACACATTTTAATTGCAAAAAAAGATTTCTACATGAAAACCTTTCTAAATGAAGAAATCTTTCAAAATGCATGTTATAGCTGTCCTTTTGCAAAACTTCCTCGACAGGCAGATATTACGTTAGGGGATTATTGGGGAATTGAAAATTATGAACCTCACAATTCCATTAACAAAAGTGGGAATTCTGTCATTCTTATTAATAATGAGAAGGGGATGTCTCTGTTAAATGCGATTGAATCGGCTTGTTATATATCCGAAGTTGAGTTGAAAAATGTAGTCAAACGCAACCATAACATCTATGAACCGAGCAAATACAAACCACAACGAGCTACAATATACTCCGATATGGACAGATTGTCGTTAAGTGACATGGCAAAGAAATACAACCATAGATTCACAATTCGTAATTATCTTGGATTTTTAAAACGCCGAATTAAAGAAATATTCATATGATTACCCAATTAAAAAAAATCATTGACTCATCTTTAAGGAAAATCTATCCTTATATCCAGCGTAGTTATACTAAAAAAATCAAAGGTAGTAAACACAATATGTTTATATCATACCTTGCAGCACCGTTCTATCATAGAAATGACATAAAATATCTTAATCATCATCAAAACAGAGGTGAAACATTAATAATCGGCGATATTCTCTGCGAATTGGGAATTTCACATAAATTCGTAAGATTGGACAAACCTCTTATTACGTATGCTGGATATGATATTGTATTCGGAGTTGAGCCCAATTTTATAAAAGCGTGCAAGGCCAATCCCAATGCACTAAAAATATATTATGCTACGGGAGCGTATTGTAAATATCAGAATAAAGCTGTAAGAGAACGCACCGACCAATTTAATAAAAGTCATAACACATCTATTCCATATTATCGATTGGCAACAGAACATGATGCAATAGAAATTGCCGACGCGATAATTCAGATTGGGACAAAGCATACAATAGCCACATATCCTAAGCATATACAGAATAAAATTATCCCTATACGCCAAACTTGTCACACATATGACACCAACGACTATATTAAGAATAAATTGGAGAATGTAAGTTACTCCGATTTCGTATGGATGGGTAGTGCGGGAAGTATCTTAAAGGGGCTTGACTTAGTACTTGATTATTTTATCAGTCATCCTGGCTTAAATCTACATATCTTTGGCAATATCGATTTTGACATATGGGATTATTATAAGCAACGTGTTATCCAATGCAAAAATATTCATTTTTATGGATTATGCGATTTAGATTCTGACACTGTAAGAAATGTAGGCTTAAAATGCGCATATGTAATATTACCAAGTGCAAGCGAAGGATGCCCCGGTAGTGTAATAAACATGGCTAAATTAGGGTGTATCCCTATTGTTACTCCAATATCTTCTTTTGAAGGATTGGAATCATACGGATTAATAATTCCATCGTATACATCCGAGGGAATCGATATGGCAATACAAACAGCTATCAATTGGACAAAAGACGAGATTAATTCTAAGATAGAGGGGATTTTTGATTTTTCAAACAAAAATTTCTGTAAAAAGACATTTACCGAAGATTTTCAAACTGCGCTTAGCGCCATTATTTCTAAGTATGAAAATAAATCAGCAGACTAAGGCGAATGTAGTGATGTTTGTGGTAAGTTTATTACCTCCGCTTATAATAAACTGTTCAATCACCGATTCATTCTTCCCCTTTCAGTTTGTAAACTTTATTTTAATAGTATGGTGTGCTTGTCGGATCTTCTCCTTTGACAATAAGCCCATTTCCTCTGACACAATAACCTATCTATTTATATATATATTTCTTGGTATAGCGCCACTGTACCAGTTCTCGGCAAAGGCATTGCTATGGGGAGGAGCACCAATCAAAGACACTGATTATTTCTATGCAACAATCATATTGCTTGGAGGAATATTAATATACGACATGGCATATCGTGTATATTATTATAGTAAACGGCATTTAAGGCAATCGAAGAGTTCAACTCATGCAAAGTCGTTACAATTAAGTAATACTCGAGCCTTAATATTAAGCACTCTTTCTTTAGTCATCACATTGTATGCTTACAAAGATTATCCGATATTATTAATATTACGCGAGTATAACGAAGATGTAAAAATCGTATTTGATGCATTCAGTAATACATCATTAAATCTAATATACACTATTGTAATTCGTCCTATTCCTATTGTTGTATTGATGTACTACAATATCATAAGTAAGAAGCAATGTCTGTTTTCATATATACTACTATTCATTGTTCTAATCACAAATTTCCCATTATCCCTTCCTCGCTTTTATGTTGCTGGATTATATCTGCCACTTATGTTTACATACTACAGACATCTAATCTACAAGCCTTTATTAATTAAATTCATATTTATATTCGGTATTTTATTCGTTTTCCCTTTTTTGAATCAAGGTCGTACTGTTACTTCTATTTCAGAATTGGAAGTGAGTATTATTCCAGACTATGAAATGTTTTTGACGGGTCATTTTGATACATTTCAAAACGGACTTCGTGTAATTAGAGATAATTATGTCACTTACGGTGAACAATTATTAGGAGTAATTTTATTTTGGTTTCCACGATCAATATGGCCTGGAAAACCAATTGGCTCCGGGGGAGTAATCGCTGAAGAATTTGGCCTTACATTTGACCATATTGCACTTAATTATTGGGCTGAGGGGTGGATTAATTTTGGGTTAATAGGCATTGTCTTATTCTCTATAATTTTAGGCAAAATAAATGCCACATTTGATATAAAATTTTACAAACGAAAGCCCTCAATATGTTACATGACAATATATTTCATTTATCTAGGCATGTTGTTCTTCATACTCCGTGGAGACTTGATTAGTTGCGTAGCATATATGGTTGGTCTGTCAGCCGCGACATATGGATGTTCAAAACTTATTATACATAAATCCCGATGAAAATAATATTTGACAATATTATATTCTCTCTTCAAAAATCTGGAGGAATATCAATATTATGGCAAAATCTATTATCTAAAATATCTGAGACAAAGGAGTTTAAGACCGAATTTATTGAGTATCCTTATTCAATAAATAATATCTTCAGTCGACAATTAAAGATTCCGATAGACAAAATAGATTTCAGATCAGGACGCATATTGAGTATTAAACGATATTTTCCCCCTAAAATAAAATGCACCGAACCATTCATCTTTCATTCTTCTTATTATAGGACATCCAATTCCTCGAAAGCCATTAATATAACGACAGTCCATGATTTCACTTATGAAAAATATTTTCCTTTTTTAAAACGAATTATCCACTCTTGGCAAAAATTCAAGGCAATAAGGAAATCAGATTATATTGTATGCATCTCCGAGAATACGAAATCCGACTTATTGAATTATATTCCAGATATTGATTCAAACAAAATAAGAATTATATATAATGGTGTTTCTTCCGACTATTGTCCTTTATCTCAAAAACCATATCCGAATTTAAGCAACTCTATTCTATTTATCGGTTCTCGAGTTGATTATAAAAATTTCGATTATACAATTGAATGTATACAACAGTCTTCTTTTAATTTAGTAATCTGTGGGAATAGGCTATCTAATGAGGAACAAATAAAATTAGACACAAAATTAGGACCAGATAGATACCAGGTAGTTGAGAATCCCGATAATCATGAGTTAAACAAAATATATAACTCTGTATTCTGTTTGTCATATCCATCTTCATATGAAGGATTTGGGATACCTGTAATTGAAGCGCAAAAAGCAGGTTGCCCAGTAATCGCATTAAATAAATCCAGCATACCTGAAATAATTGGTAATGGATATCCAATGCTACGCGATTTAACACAAGCTGAATTCAATCGCATTATAAATCAGTTC